>CAZIKH010000008.1:0-31082 GCA_964539755.1 uncultured Dinoroseobacter sp.
GGCGGGTATTCGGCGATGACGATTTAGGGGCCATGAGCCGCTCGCTGCTCAGTGCGTCTGTCTTCGTCAGTCTAGCCCTGCTGTTCAGCCGGCTGTCAGGCTTGATCCGAGAACAGATTCTGGGGGCGCAACTTGGCCTAAGCGCAGAAACCGACGCGATCCTGTTGCTTCTGACCTTGCCCGATCTGTTGATCGGATTGCTGTTGTCGGGCGGATTTGGTGCGGCGTTGATCCCCGCCTTGACGAAGGCCGATCCGGCGGATCGGGTGACCTTGATCCGCACGCTTGGCAAATGGACCCTTCTGGCCGGTTTGGGATTGGCGGCAATTATCTTTTTGTCGATGCCCTTGTTGGTAGGGGCCTTGGCCCCCTCGTTGGACATCGACGGATTGGACGGTTTTCGGGCGGGATTCTTGATGGCGGCGCTGACCGTACCTGTTGCGGCGGTCATCGGGTTGGCATCGTCCTATTTGAACGTCAAAGGCCATTATGCCCTGCCAGCCTATAGCGTGTTGGTATTCAACGGCGCGATCGCGCTGTATTTCGCGTTTGGTCTGCGCGCGGCGGCGGTGAATTTCGTGCTGTTCGGCGTCGTGTTGCTGGTAGCCGCCGGGTTGCGGTTGGCGGTGCAGATGTGGCGGATGACCGAGGTTCTTGGCGCCCCCACGACCGCCGCCCGATACGATCCTGGTTTTGCGGCGCGGTTTGGCCAAGGGGTGGTTGCCTATAGCCTTGTCGTTGCGGTGCCGATCCTGTTTCGGTCTCTCTTTGCCTTGGAAGGTGCCGGGGCGTTGGCCGAGTTCAATTATGCGTTGCGGCTGTTCGAACTGCAGATGGGTATCCTTATCGCGCCTTTGATCGTGGTATTTCTGCCCTTGCTGTCCGCCTTGTCGGGACCGCAAGATCCCTTGTTCGGACCCCGCACCGCGCTTGCGGCGGAAACGGCTTTCGTTCTGGCCACCATTGCGGCCTTGCTGACCGCAGTCTTCGCACGGCCCCTGTCGGCGCTGCTGTTCGGCTATGGTGCCATGGCAGGCGAGGGGGCAGACAGCATCGCCGGGACAGCCGCAATTCTGATGTTGGGTTTGCCATTCATGGCGCTGTTTCAAGTTATGGCAGCTGCCTTGAATGCCACTGAACGAACCCGGCTTGTCATGGTCCAGTCGGTTGTGGCCTTGTTGGCTGCCCTATGTGCCTACGCCGTATTGCGAGCGTTCGGTGTGACGGAGGACTGGGCTGCAAAGCTGGGGCTGTCCATCTTTGCCGTGGTGGCCTGCCTCTTGTCGATGCGGTCGGTCTTGGGGGGCAAGGATGCGGGGCGATTGCTTGCCCGTTTTGCGGGAAAGGCCGCGGTCTTGGGCCTCTTGACTGCCCCTGTGGCAGTGATCTTGCCGTGGGTGCGTGACGGTCAGGTGACGGTTGGTGATCTGTTCGTCATGCTGGCTTTAGCTCTGGTCTTGCTGTTGATACACCGCGAAACATTCCTGACGCTGGCCGCGACACGGGATGGACGACCGTTGACCAAGGACCCGATCTGACATGCGTTTCCTAAGCGCCTTGATTGCATTGGACCGGCGTCAGAAGGCCGGAATGATCCTGTTGCAAGACAGTGTGTTGGTTGTCCTGTCAGTCTATCTTGCCATTGCGCTGCGCCTTAGCACCTTTGATCTCGGCATTTACTGGGATGATTGGGGGGTGGCGTCGGTTTATCTTGTCCCGCTGGGTATGGCGCTGTCCATGTTGCTGTCGGTTCCTTGGATCGCGACGCGAACGTTTTCGCTGCACAGCATTCTGCGCCTAGGTGCCCTTGCCGCGGTGTTGGCTGGCCTGTTTTTCGCCGTGAATTACTGGGTGTTCTTCATCGTTCCACGTTCGGCCCCATTGATTTTCTTTCCGGTCTTCTTGGTCTCGCTGGTCGCGGCGCGCCTTCTGGTCAGCGAAACGGTTCTGCGGCTGACGTCTATGCCAAAGGGGGCCGACCGCATCCTGATCTATGGGGCGGGGTCTGCCGGGCAGCAATTGGCCAGCGCCCTGCGCAATTTTCCCGAAGGCGAAGCGGTGGCCTTTGTGGATGACAACCCCGCCTTGCGCCGTGTGTTGGTCGGGCCTTTGCGGATTTATGGCCCGGATCAGCTGGACCGCTTGATCGAAACCCATCAGGTGACGCAAATCGTGCTGGCCATGCCGTCGGCACCGCGCGGCCGCAAACAGGAAATTCTGCAACGGCTTCAGAAATATGGGCTGACCCTAAGGACGCTGCCGCATTTCGTCGACTTCATCACCAGCCGCCCTTTGACGGAACAGCTTCGGACGGTGACCTCGGAAGACCTGTTGGGGCGCCTGCCGCAAGCCTTGGATATGCCCGAGATTTCGCAGTCCTACAGCGGCAAGGTCGTGTTGGTGACCGGGGCAGGTGGATCGATTGGATCCGAATTGTGCATGCAACTGGCCAGTGTGCCGGTGGCCCGTCTGATTCTTTATGAACATAGCGAAGTCGCGCTTTATGATATCGAGCGGCGTCTGCGAGGCGCGGGTGTGACCTGCGAGATTGAGCCAATTCTGGCCTCTGTTCTGCAGAACGACGTCTTGGCGGCGACCTTGCAGAGACATCGTCCGGATGTCGTCCTGCACGCGGCAGCCTATAAGCATGTGCCGCTTGTTGAACGCAATGAGATTGCCGGCGCGCGCAACAATGCCCTTGGGACCTACGAGGTTGCCAAGGCCTGTGCCGACCATGGCGTGGCGCGGTTCATCCTTATTTCCACCGATAAGGCCGTGCGCCCAACCAATGTCATGGGGGCCACGAAGCGGTTTGCCGAGATGCTGGTTCAGGACTTGCAAACCCGTCACCCTGAAACGGTGTTTTCGATGGTGCGGTTTGGCAATGTTCTGGACAGTTCCGGATCCGTCATTCCGCTGTTTCGCGAACAAATCGCCAAGGGCGGCCCCTTGACGGTCACCCATCCGGAAGTGACGCGGTTCTTCATGACGATCGGCGAGGCGGCCCGACTGGTGCTGTTGGCCGGGACCTTTGCCAAGGGCGGCGAGGTTTTCGTGCTGGACATGGGCGAGCCGGTCAAGATCGCCGATCTGGCGCGGAACATGATCAAGTTTTGCGGTTTGACCGAACGGACCAAAGACAATCCCGATGGCGACATCGAGGTGCAGTTCATCGGTCTGCGACCGGGCGAGAAGCTGTATGAGGAGCTGCTGATCGGCGAAAACCAGATCGCGACACCGCATCCGAAGATCATGGTGGCGCGCGAGGCTTTTCCAGATCAGGACGGTATGTCTGCGGCTTGCCGGGCGCTGCAAGACGCGATTGAGGCTAGGGATGGTGCGGCGGTGCGGGCATTGTTCCTGAAGACCGTCGACGGGTATTCGGGGGGGACCCCATGATGAAACGTATCTTCGACATTGTGATCAGTTTGTTTTTGTTGGGGATTCTGGTGGTTCCGATGGTGCTGATCGGGGCTGTCATCTTCTTGAATGATCGCGGTCCGGTCTTTTACCGGCAGGTGCGGGTCGGAAAGGGGTGTGTCCCATTCGCCATGCTGAAGTTCCGCACGATGGTGGTGAACGCCGACAAGATTGGCGGATACCAGACAGATGTCGGCGATAAGAGGATCACGAGGATCGGTGGGATTTTGCGAAAGACGTCTTTGGATGAGGTTCCCCAGGTGCTGAATGTCCTGTGGGGGGACATGTCGCTGGTGGGGCCTCGGCCGGATGTCCCTGCGCAGGAAAGCCTGTATGCGCCCGAGGACTGGCGCTTGCGTCATACTGTGCGTCCCGGGATCACTGGTTTGGCGCAGGCGTCGGGGCGGTCGAATATGGATTTCGAAACCCGCACCGGTTACGATTTGGACTATGCGAGACGGGCTTCGTTGTGGTTGGACCTGAAAATCATGTGGCAGACTGTCGCCACAGTCCGACAGGGCATCTGACGCGGCCCGTACTGGCATGGGCGAATGGTCCCAGTTTCCCCAAATCCAATCCGAGATGCTTGCAAGCCGACGGCCATTGCGACATTTCAAGGGGCACCGCGCGGACCGTTATGAGACAGGACAAGGGTTGGTCGAATGAAGAAACGTGTGATGATCGTCGGGTCTGGCTTCCGGGGTTTTTGCGATGCGCTGCATCTGATGAAGAACCCTGATCTGGAAATCCAGATCGTCGATTCCGCGCCGTTTTTTGGTGGCGTGATGTACTCGCTGGAGATTGAAGGCTTTGCTGTGGACAAGGGCGTCCACATCTTCGATTCGATCCCTGTCTCGCTGGCTGAGGTTGTGACCGAGATAATGGATGGGCAGGTCCACGAGATCGATTTCGTGTCTGCCTCGGCGTTCAACAGCAAGGTGACCGAAGGATTCTCGTTGCCCGACCTGAATTCGCTGGATGACATGTCGGTCAAGGAGCAGATCAAGGCTGAATTGCTGGCTTTGGCGAAGAACCAGCCCGGGACCGCACCAAGGACCTTGGAAGACCTATTCGCCCAGCGCTATGGCAAGACCGCAGGTGCCGTTTTCTCGCGGATCTTCAAGAAGGTTTATGGGGTCACTTCGGCCGAGGTCGAGCCGACCGCGATTGCGCAAACTTCGATGGGGCGCCTAAAGTTCTTGGACGACCCAGAAATGCGCGCCCTGAAAGAAGATCCTTGGCTGGATACCGTTCTTGCCGCACGTCGCAAAGCCCTTGGAAAGATCGATGACCTGGTTTCGATTTATCCCAGTGATGGCGATGCCATGAAGGGTTGGTGCGAACGGGCTGTGAAATGGTTGGAAGCCAACGGCGTTGCGGTAAAGCTGGGTACAAAGATCTCGAAAATCGACGAACATGACAATGGTGTCACCGTCCATACGGACAAGGGTGCGATCGAAGTCGACACTGTGATCTGGTCGAATGACAGCCTTAAGGCCTTGGGCGCGGCGATTGATATTCCCGACGATGTTGATGGTCTGCAGTATGGCACGCCTATGCTGTTTGCCACCCTTCTTACCCAAGCCGACAAGGTCCGCGACTTTACCTATTTGCAGAACTTTGACCCGGACCAGCTGACATATCGGACAGCTGCTGCTGGACGGTTCAGTCATCAAGTCCGCGAAGACGGCGTGTCCTTCGTCACGGCGGAATGCCCCGCCGAGATCGGCGGCGAGAACTGGAACAATCCAGATGCGATGGCACAGAAAGTCTGGGATGAAATCAAACGCCTCGGTGTGGTGGAAGAAGATGCAGAACTGGTCGGGGCGGATATCAAGCGTATCCCCGTTACCTTCAAGTTGGCCAAGCTTGGATATGCGAAGGCATTCCGTGACTTCCATGCCAAGGTGTCGGACGCCCATGACAAGGTGATCCTGCGGGATGTGACCCCGTTTTTCCGGCGGGATATCTATCTGGATAGCGCGCATCTTTCCAAGCTGATTGCCTGATCAGATGTCGCGTCGGATTCTGCTGGTTTCGCTTGGCAGCATTGGTCGCCGCCACCTGAGGAATACGAAGGAATTGTTGCCAGATGCCACCTTGTGCATCTGGCGGCATAAACCAGGTGATACCCCGCCCGAAGCAGAAGGCATTGACGTCGTTTATTCGCTGCAAGACGCCATGGACTTTGCGCCGGATGCGGTCTTGGTCTCGTCGCCTGCGTCCTTTCATGCCGTGCAATGCGCGCCTTTCGCGGAAAAGGGCGTTCCAATCTTCGTCGAGAAGCCCTTAGAGGCGACCGCAGCCGCGCTGGACCCTTTGTCCCAAGCCCTTGAAGCAGGCAAGGGGCTTTTCTTCGTGGGCTATGTCCTGCGCTTTCAACCATTGATGGCCGCCTTGCGCCAAGTCATTCTTGACGGTGCGATTGGACAGGTGCGCACAGCGCATGTGGCGACAGGCCAGTATCTGCCAGATTGGCGACCGGACAGCGACTATCGCGAAGGTGTTAGTGCGCAGGCTCATTTGGGTGGGGGCGTGCTGTTGGAGCTGTCTCACGAACTCGACTACGCCCGGTGGTTCTTTGGGCAGCCATCCGTCGTAACAGCCGAAGCCGACAAGCTAAGCGATCTGGATATCGCGGTCGAAGACAGTGCAACGGTGATCTACGGCTATCCGGACAAGCGCGTCACCATTAACGTCGATTTCCTGCAACGGGTTGCTGCGATGACGTTGAAAGTGGTCGGGTCCGAGGCCACGCTGGAGGCAGATCTGATCGCAGAAACCGCGCACATCGTTTCACCTGACGGCCGGCAAGAGCTTGACGTTCCAAAGTTGCAGCAGGGCAACGAAATGTATCTGCGCCAGTTTGATGCCTTCTTTGCCAAGGCCTTTGCAGACTACACGCCAATCTTTGAAGGCAGTCGGCAGATTGAGTATGCGGGCTTTGAAGACGCTGCAGCAGTGCTTCGGTTGGTTGATGCAGCGAAGCAATCCGCGCGGTCTGGGCAGCGTGTGTCGGTATGATCCGATCTGATCATACTGCGTTTGTCTTTTGCCGGGGGGGCTCGAAAGGAATCCCCGACAAGAATATTCGCCCGGTCGCAGGAAAGCCTTTGCTGACATGGGCCGTCGAAGGGGCTTTGCGGTCGCGCTATGTTTCCCGCGTCGTGGTGTCGACAGACAGTGAACGAATTGCCGCTGTCGCAACTGATGCTGGGGCCGACGTATTGATGCGCCCGGATGAACTTGCGACGGATACCGCATCAGAACTTCTGGCGTGGCGCCATGCGATTTCTGCCGAGGATGCGGCCTTGGCGGGGACGTTTATTTCACTGCCAGCGACGTCGCCCCTGAGGGCGCCTGAAGATGTCGACCGCGGGATCGAGCGGTTCTATGCCGGGGACTGCGATATCGTATTTGGGGTTTCGCCGGCACATCGGTCCCCCTTCTTGAACATGGTGACGCGGGACGCCAAGGGGCTGATCCATCTGGTCAATCCGGGATTGGGGGCCACCCGTCGCCAAGACGTTCCCGAGGTTTTTGACATCACGACCTGCGTCTACGTAGGGTCAGTTCCGTATATCGAAACCTGCAGCAGCCTGATGTCGGGCCGCGTTGCTGGAATCGATATTCCTGTCGAACGGGCGCTTGATATTGATACGCCTTTTGATCTGCACCTAGCAGAATTGCTGCTGCGGCATCCTTTTGAAACGGAGGCCCCATGAGCCTGACTATGACCGGCATGACGGCCCTGATCACTGGTGGTGGGGGTCATATCGGACGGGCCAGCTGCGAGGCTTTGGCCGCGAAAGGCTGCAATATCGCCGTCTTGGACAAGGCAGACGCCGTCGCATTTTGTGGTGAGCTGGCCAGCAAGTATGGCGTAGAAGCTGCCCAGATTGCTTGTGATCTGATGTCCCCTGCCGATCTGGAAGCGGTTGCAAGCCAGATGACAGATCGGTTCGGTGGGTGCGATGTTCTGGTCAACAATGCCGCCTTTTATGATGACATGCCGGGATGGGGTGTGCCCTTTGGCCAAGAAGGATACGACGCTTGGGTCGCTGTTCTTAGGGTCAACCTGATTGCACCCTTCATGCTGGCGCAGTCGCTTGCCCCCCTCTTGCGGGCCAGCGGCAAAGGGTCCGTGGTCAATGTCGCCTCGATTTACGGTGTCGTAGGGCCGGATCATGGCCTTTATGCCGGGACGGACATGACGAATCCGGCGGCCTATGCGGCGTCGAAAGGCGGGCTGATCGCGGTGTCGAAATGGCTGTCGACGGTCTTGGCACCTGAGGTTCGCGTCAATACGGTGACCCCGGGTGGGGTTGCGCGCGGGCAATTGCCCCAGTTTGTCGAACGGTATGAAGCGAAAACACCACTTGGTCGGATGGCAACGGAGCAAGACGTGGCTTACGCCATCGCCATGCTAACCGACCCGGGCGCGGGCTATATCACGGGACAGAATGTTCTGGTCGATGGGGGCTGGACCGCCTGGTAGGTCATCAGCGGTCCAGCGTTGCAACCTGTTAAAGGTGTTGTTCGAAAACAGCGTGCCGCAGTTTCCATTGATCGCCTTCGCGTTTCCACAGATGAGGCGAACGGAAGCTGTCACACAGGGCCATAAAGCTTTCGCGAGTCATGATCGGGTTTTCGAATTTCGCGGCGATGGAAGTGCCGAATTCTTTTTCCCGTATGGACATGTATTCGAAGACTTCTTTTTCGAAGCGATCCGGGTATTCGCCGTCGAACTTTCGTACCAAGGCGACGGCTTCGTCCCGATCGATATCGCCTGAGCGGACTTCCTGTGCAGCGTCATAAGTGGCGCGGCCGATCCCGAACTTGATAAAGGTGGTGTAATAATGGAAGTCGTCGACCTTGTCGTCGATCGAATTGTACTTGGAATACGTTCCCAAAGTCCGTTCCGGCGCAGCTTCGAAGTCGCCATGCTCGACGGCGTAATAATAGGCCGCTTGCGGGTGCCACTTGACGTAGTAGCCCAGATAATGAACCTCCAGCCCCTTGTCCTCGACGATCTGAGGATCAATCGGCATGTAAGGGTCAAAATCGGCCTGACGGAACCCAAAGTCCTGCTTCAGTTCGGCAAAAGAGGTCCCCCCTAGAAAGACATCTTCATCGCTGGACATGGTAAAGTATTCGTATTCCGCGAACTCGCGTTTTGCGTTTTCATTCTCGGTCGAAGGGTTGCCGTATTCAGCGCCACTTTCGCCGTAGAAGATTAGTTTGATGTCATGCAACGCTGCCATTTTGGCCGCAAGGTGGCGCTGCCCAATGATGAATGGCTGAAAGGGATGCAACAAGCGGTCCGTCGACAACCGTGTCAGCAACCGATGAATGCGACCGTTGGGGGTGACAAGGATATTGTCAAATCCGGCGTGAATCCATTTCTGGAAGTTTCGCCAGCCCCAATCCGTGTAGATATGTGGGGCCCATGTGACTGTCAGCGGGTTCATCCCGTACTTGTACTTCAGCAGATGCGCTTGCATGAAGCTGTCCTTGCCGCCGGACCCGGGCACGAGGCAATCGTAGCGTCCGTCTTTCGAACGGTGCTTGTTGCACAATTCGATCAGCTTGCGTTCGCGTTCTTCCCAGTCAACGCCATCTTTCCAGTTTTTCGTGCCGCATGCGTCGCAGATGCCATCGTGGAAGGCGATCACCTTCTTTTTCGTTTCTCGGGTGTGCTTCTGTTCGATGGTCGAATTCGGGCGCTGGTTCGAAATCACGCAGGACTTGCAGAATTCCACTTCCATCGGCAGGCCATAGTAGGCTTCGTTTGGGCTGTCGGTCTCGTATTTCGCAAAGTTCGTCATGCAGGTTTCTCGTTCTCGTCTGGCTGCTGCGACAGCTTGGAGAGGATCAGTTCGGCGATCGCCTCGGCTGCTGGGCGTTGCGGCAAAGTCTGTTCAATCCGGTCCAACCGAACACGGTTTGCTTGGTCATCTTGAAGACATGATCGCAGGATGGGTGCAAGCTCTGAGAGGTGTTTTGCGCCAACGGCGACGCCCATCTGCACCAGTGGCAGATCCCCATGGCGTTGCGGTTCTAGCTGCACAACCCTGCGTTTCAGGTAGACGGCCTCCAAGGCGACAGTGGTCGAGCGCGCGACGACCGCGTCCGCACACATCAACAAGGGGTGCAACGGTGGCTTGGCCGCAACGCCAGCATGGTCGCGTTTTGAAACAAATTGGTTGAACAGTTCCGGTGGCTGCGATGGATGGGGGCGGACCGCATAGTTCGCGCCAATTTCTTGGCAGGCTTTGTAGACCAGTTCCATCTCGGCCCAGATTTCGGCCTTGGATTTTGTGTGGGTCATGCCGCTTTCGCTGTCCAGCCAAGCAGGCATGTCGGCATGTAGCACAAGCGGGCGATCATCAGCCAACCATGGAAGCTGCGTCCTTATCCAACCGTCTTTCGGATCAAAGCGATAGTTCAACAAGCGGTCAAAGGCCGGATTGCCCAGCACGTGCACGCGTGTTCGACCAAGATCAAGCACGCCAAGGTCGACGCAAATACGGGCTGCGAGATCGGTCAGGAACGTCGCGTCCGTCGCCGGAATCGTATAGCCGGTGACCCCGGAGAAAAGATCAATCAAGGCCAGACTTGCGATACCGCGTGCGCGCGCGACCTCCAAGGCGGCGGCTTCGGCCCGTGGCGAGGAGGTGGCGACCACCATATCCGGGCGCACTTGATCCATGGCGCGGGCAAGAACACTGGTTGGATGAAACGCATGCCGCCCTTTGTCCGCCACGCGCTGTCGTGCGTCTTGCAGGCCATGCTTGTCGACCAAATCCGCAAAGCTCAGGCCGAGATACGCCGCCGAGTCGGCATACTCGATCCCGGAGTGATCCGAATGGTGAACTTCGGCGAGCTCGTGCCCCCATTTCAGGGCGTCTTTGTCGATGGCCGGGTCCAACAGATCCTTGAAGGTCATCATCGGCAGTCCGGACGCTTGGACATGGGCAATCGCGGAAGGCAACGCGAGGATCCTGCAATCAGCGCGCGCCCCTATGGCTTGGGCAACCGGCGTGACCATCTGGGCATGACCGCCACCATAGGTGACAAAGAGAACGCGGTTTGGCATGGCCGTGGGTGTGGCTTTCCAACCAAAGGCTGTCAATTGGTGTTCCGACCTCGTGCCATTCAGATCGCTATGGATTACAGAAGTTCCGATCAAAACGCGGAGCTGCCAGCCAGATGAAAAACCTTCGCCTTATCGCGCGTCTTGACGTGAAGACCGAGCATCTTGTGAAGGGGATCCAGTTGGAGGGCCTTCGCAAACTTGGCCGACCGAACGAATTCGCCCGACGGTACTATGCACAAGGTATCGACGAGATTCTGTACATCGATATCGTGGCGTCCTTGTATGAACGCAATTCGCTGTTGCCGATCATTGAACGGGCGACCGAAGACATTTTCGTGCCCTTGACCGTGGGTGGCGGCATCCGGTCCCTAGACAACGTGCGCGCCGCCTTGGAAACCGGCGCTGACAAGGTTGCGATCAACACAGCCGCTTTACGCAGTCCCCAACTTATTACCGAGGTCGCGCAGTCTTATGGAAGTCAGTGCATGGTCTTGGGGATCGAGGCCAAGAAGACAGGGCCTGGTCAATGGGAATGCTATTATGACAACGGGCGCGAGAAATCCGGTCGATCCGTCTTGGACTGGGCCAAGGAAGGTGCGGATCGCGGTGCGGGCGAGATCCTATTGACCTCGGTCGATCGCGAAGGCGGCCAAAAGGGAATGGACCTTGAACTGATCGAAGCGATTTGTGACGCGGTGGACATTCCCGTGATTGCCAGCGGTGGGATCGGCACCTTGGAGCATGTGGCCGAAGCGTCGCGAACCGGGGTCGATGCGATCGCAATGGCGCATGTTCTGCACTACGATACGTTACCTTTGGAGACCATCAAGGGGTGGGCTTCCAACCAGCCGGATCTGGAGGTGCGGACATGAGTGCTGTTGGCATCCTAAGCTACGGGGTCGGAAACCTTCGAAGTGTTCAGCGGGCCTTTGCCAAGGTTGGGGCGGATGTTCGGCTTATCACGACACCGGACGAAGTTGGTGAAACTGACAAACTGGTGCTGCCGGGCGTCGGGGCGTTCAAGCACTGTGCGCAGGTCTTGAAAGATCGTGGCCTATGGAACCCGATCTTGGACCACCTTGCGTCCGACAAGCCATTTTTCGGAATTTGCGTCGGAATGCAGTTGATGATGGATGGCAGCGACGAATTTGGAACGCATGACGGTTTTGGTTTCGTGACCGGGCGGGTGCAGCGATTGCCGGAACAAGCGGGCCAAAAGATCCCCATGGTGGGCTGGAAATCGGTGGCCGTACAGCCAAACGCCTTGTTCCTTGAGGATGATGCCCAGTTCTATTTCGTTCATTCCTACGCGGCACAGGTTGCAGATCCCATGCAGGTCCTTGCCACGTATCCCTATGGCGACGCGACTGTCACCGCGGCCATCGGGCGGGGCAACAAGATCGGAACGCAGTTTCATCCGGAAAAAAGCGGCGAGGCAGGCTTGGCCCTGTTGGAAAGATTTGTTCGGTGCTGACCAGACGTATCGCTTTCGTTACCACCGCGCGCAGTGACTACAACACCATGTATCCGGTCATGGCCGCCGCGCAGGCAGACCCGGAAATCGACGCGCGCATCTTTTGTGCGGGCATGCATCTGGTGCCCGCTTTTGGGAACACTTGGCGGCAACTTGTCGACGACGGGCTGCAGATTGCCGAGAAGGTTGATTTTCTGACCGCAGAAGATGGACCAGCGGCCTTTTCTCGCGCATTGGGCAAAGGGGTTAGTGCCTTCACCGAAGCCCTTTTGCGTCAGGCCCCCGACATCATATGTGTATCTGGTGACCGCCTCGAGAACCTTGCCTTGTTTACGGCGGCGACGACCTTGGGGATTCCCATCGCGCATATGTGCGGTGGCGATATCACGGAAGGTGCTTTGGACAATCAGGTTCGGCATGTCATGACGAAGCTGGCCCATGTGCATTTTGTTTCGATGCCGGAACACGCGCGGCGGGTCATCCAAATGGGCGAAGAGCCATGGCGTGTCGTGCTGACAGGGGATGCTGCAATCGACGTCATCGTCAATCGCAAGCCCATGTCCCGTCAGGCCCTGAACGACGCGGTAGGATTGCAGGGCGATGAAGACTTCTTTTTGTCGACCTATCACCCTCAAACCCTTGGTTCGGTCACAGCCGAGCAGCAATATGCCAATGTTCTCGATGCCATAGCGTTGGTGCCGGAACGGCCTGTCTTGATCCGACCAAATATTGACCCGGGCTTTCGCACCTTGGTCGAAATGCTGGAGGCCTTTCAGGATCGTCGGTCGGATGCGATCATTCGAACGTCATTTGATCGCGATGTGTTCTACGGTTTGATGGCCGCCGCAAAGTTCATGATCGGGAATTCGTCCTCGGCCCTTTGGGAGGCTCCAAGTTTTGCCTTGCCGGCAATCAATGTCGGGGATCGCCAAGCGGGCCGCGTACGCGGGCAGAACGTCATCGATGTAAGCGGACTTGAGATACCAGCCCTGAAGGCGGCTCTGGATACCGCGCGCGACCCGGCTTTCCGGGCTAGCCTACGCGGGATGAAGAACCCCTATGGGGACGGGAAAGCGGCAGACCTGACCCTGACAACGCTGAAGTCTGTTGCCCTGGACGAAGGGTTGCGCATGAAGAAATTCCACGAAATTCAGTTTGACGCGATGTCATTGATCGACGGCACAAGGAGCGCGCGGCATGGATGATGTTTGGGAAACGCTGCACGCTTCGAGACCTTGGGGAAAGTACCCGGCGGAACATCTGATCCGAACGGTGATGCGGGCCTATCGTGCCCCTGAGGAGCGTGCACAAACCCATGTTTTGGAATTGGGGTGCGGGGCAGGGGCCAATCTGTCCTTTCTGTTGGCCGAGGGATTTCAAACCTATGGCGTCGACGGGGCCCCTTCTGCCATCGCCAAATGCCGTGATCGTTTGCGGCCCGCGCCCGGACAGATCTTGAACCTCAGTGTGCAGGTCTTTGAAGACCTGAATTTTGCGCAGACCCGGTTTGACCTGATCATCGACTACTTCGCGATCTATGCGAACCCTCTATCCGTCATCGATACGGCCTATGGATCGGCACGCCGCCTTCTGAAGGATGGCGGACGGTTCTACACACGGGTTTGGGGAACGGCATGCACAGGGGCAACGACCGGCGAGATGATCGAACCGGGAACTTCACGCAACCCGACGTCCGGGCCTTGCAAGGACATGGGCGTGTCGCACTTTTTCTCGCGCGAAGAGCTTGAAGAAAGGTTCCGGCCTTGGGGGGATGTCCGGATCACACGGTCAATCACGGAAGAACCGGATGGCGATGTGATCGAAGAATTCGCTGTTTGGGTACAGACCTGATGGGCACAAGTTGTGATCCGGTTTGGGCCAAGGCCTTGGATATCCTTCGTGCGACCCCCAGCCTTTCCAAGCGCCGTCAAATCGGTGCCCCTGTTACAACGAAGATCGAGGGCCCAAGCTTGCTACCTCCCCACACCTGGGAGGCCGCGGTCACCACCTCGGACCCTGATCGCGAAACCTTGCAAGCCGTCATTTGGGCGCTTGACCTGATCGCGGCTGGGCGCCCCGATCTGCAAGATCACCCCTTTGATCCAGAGGTACAGCAAATCGCTGGCAAGCTGCGGGAACGCTTCAGTCGGCGCTACAAGACGTCGGCCTACGCAGAAGCGCGGGCGACAAAGAAGAGCTGACCCTCAGTGAGGTTCGAGCTGACGGTGCCTGTTTGATAGTCGACCGACACGGCCGTTTCGATCTGATACCCAGCGGTGGTCAGCAGGTCGCGCATTTCCGCCGGCGTAAAGAAATGACCCGATGCAGGATAGTCGACGCCGTCGATCTTCCAATTGAAGCGGACATCCCCGCGTTCGTAGTTGGGCCATAGAGCATCCACGAAGCGTCGTGCGCGGGACTGCCAGACCCCGTAACCGACGTAGTGCCGATTGTTCACATCAATGCACAATCGCCCACCCGGTTTCATTAGCGCGTGCAGCTTTGTCAGAAGGTCCCGACGACTTGCTGTATCTGGCACATGGCCGAGCACATTCCAAAGGCAGACCACGGCATCCAGCTTGGGGATGCTCTTGGACCAATCCGTCTCGGTCACAAGATAGACTTGGTCAGCCCGACCCAATGCTGAACAGCGCGCAACCATCTCGGGCGAAATATCTGCCTGAAGGAAGGTCTGCGGGCGCACGCGGTCTGCCACCGCAGCCCCGCGCACCCCGTCGCCTGCGCCGTAGTCCAAGAGTGCGGCAACCGAACCGGTCAGGGCCGCAACGACCTGATCATCAACAGCGGCGATATAGGCGGATTTCGTTTGCGAATAGGCCCGATACTTGTCCGCGAAGGCATCGTATATCGTCGCCGCGTCGGTGGAAGGCCCCGTCATAGGTCTGACCATTGCAGCGGGGCGTCGGTGTCTTTTGCCACCTTAAGGCTGCGCCCCAAGACGCGATCTAGGTCAAAGGGTTCAATGCCATTCAAGGGCCGCTTGAAGGCCAAGTCCTCGTATCGCAGGACATGCCCGGCAGGGAGTGGATGCCGTGCAACGATGCTCTTCCGGATCAGCGGGCGCTGGGGCAGCTCGGATGGCACTGGGACCTTTATCCCATCCCCCAGACAGGCTTCGGCACCGCGCATGCCTTCGACCATCGCGGTCAGCTCCGGCGGCTCGATCGATGCGCGATGGTCCGGTCCATCCATGGTCCGGTCCATGGTGAAGTGTTTTTCGACCGCGCACGCGCCCATGGCTGCGGCGGTGATCGGTGCGATAATCCCGGTGGTGTGATCGGAATACCCCACCGGATATCCAAAGGCCCGCGCCATCGTGTCCATGGCGCGCAGGTTCACTTCGTGCAGGGGGGCGGGATACTCGGACACGCAGTGCAACAGAACCAGTTCCGGGTTCGGGCGGGCTTGTTCGATCACACGCACGGCGGCGGCGGCTTCTTCCAAGGTGCTCGCCCCGGTCGACAGGATCATACCAACCCCGGAGCGGGCAATTTCCGCAAGGAAGGGATGGTGGGTGACTTCGGACGATGCGATCTTGATCGCTTGCACCCCCAAGCCGTTCAATAAGAATTCCAAGCTTTTGCTTTCGAAGGCCGTGCAGAGGAAAGGCATTTGCATCTGCGCGCAAAAGTCCCGCATCGTCGTCAGCTGGTGGTGGGACAGTTCCAAGGCCTTTGCCATTTCAAGCTGGCCTGTTCCGTCATCGCCCGTCGTGTCCTTTTGATAGTTCGCCTTGTCGGCGTGGATCGAGATCTCCTCCTCGGCGATGAACGCCTGAAATTTCACGATGTCGCCGCCGCGCGCGGCGATCTCGCGGACCATGGTCCGCGCCAGATCGAGGTCCCCGTTGTGGTTTACGCCGATCTCGATAATCGAACGGCAATGGCCCGGGTTGGAGAAATCAATCTCGATGCTGTCAAAATTCATGTGGCTCTCAGCTTTGTAGGCGATAGCGCGGGAAGAACGCGCTTTCGATTGGGGCTCCATGCGCTTGGGTTTCGCGCAGCAGTGTCGCTTCGGTCAAGCGTGCATAGGCATCGGCGTTCAGAACGCGTTGGGTCGAATACAGCGGAAGGGTCTGACCGGAAAAGGCATGCTTAAATGTAAAAAGACTGTCCAGCCCGTCGGTGCGCCCACCCCCCATGTGGAACAATCGGAAGCCAGCGGATTTTGCCCATATCAGGCTGTCCAACATCAACAGCGCGGTTGGGTTCAACTTCTTGGCGTCCGGCTCCGAGCAGGAGAAGTGGTAGTAGACCGTCCCGTACATGTGAATGTGAAAGAACGATGCAATCACGCGACCGCGATGCCTTGCGTGAAATAGCGTGACATTGTCGGGGCCAAGGCAATCCCGGCAATTGTGAAAATAGCGATCTGGAAAATGCCAGAACGGCTTGGCGCCCACACTCTGCATCGTGCGAATGTAAAGCGCATGATAGGCATCAAGATCTTGGTCCGAAAGATCGGAAGTGGTGATGACAACACCCGCTTTGCGCGCGGACAGAGCCGCTTTCCGCTGTCGGTCCTCGATGCGCGCCCAGATTTCTGGCAGGGGCGGCGTCAGGTCCGCAACAACAACTTCCTTGCGATACGCGTGTTCCACCTCTTTCGGCAGCAGCTGCGCTTGCAAGTGCCCCAAGGCTGGGTGCAGCAGACAGAACTCGGCCACTGCATTGCGGTCGTTGGCGAAGGTCAGGAAAGCTTCTTGGAAAGCGGTGAGGTCCGCCGATGTCGGTGTCCCGATGGCCAAGGGGCCACCATATCCATAGACCGATGACAGATCCGCTGCATCTTCGCCTGGAATTGGTCGTCGGATGACCGGTTGGAAGATCGTAGCCGTTGCACCCTGCCACACGATCAGATGCGCGGTTTCCTCGTAGGTGCGTTCATAGATGGCCAGGTAATCGGGGTGATAATGGATGTCGCGGTGTTGTTCAGGCAGCGCATCCAAAAGGGTGATCCACCGCCGACGGTCCGAATCCGTCTGGGGTCGAAGCACAGAAACCGTCATGCGCGCGCGACCGCTTGCCGGAAGGCAGTTGTGTTGGCGGACAGATCGGACGGTTCAAGCTTTTGGAAAGACGCATAAATCCCCCGCAGCTTCGCGATTTCGCCGGGAAAGTCCATCCCGGCTTGCAGGTCGGCCAGCGTTGAAGCGCGTCGGTGAAAGCTGCGCGACAGGATTGCGGCAGTGGACCCCAGACGCACATGTTCACCAAGGATCAATTCCGGCGGGACATGTCCTTCGCCTGCCCGGGCAACACCGCCAATGCCAAATCGCACACCAGATGCCCGTAGTTGGGCGGTCGGCTTGTCCAGAACGCCCTCGGCCAGTGGCGCAAACATCATCTTGTCGCCGCGCTCAAGATGCAGATCGTTCAGACCGATATGTGCGTCGGTCAAAGGCAGAAGGGTCAGGATTTGATCGAGGGCCGCAAGCGAGCCGACGGTTTCGAATAGCGGCACCACAACAGCCCGGCCATCGACGATGTCGAAGAACCGGGCAAGTGTGGCTTGGTCGTGAAACATGGGCAGCATCAGGCGATCAGCCCCTGCCAGGATCGCCGCGTCGACTTCGGCTTTGGTGCCGTCATGCAGCGGGTTCAACCGCACCAGCAGCTGTGCGTCGGGCGCGGCGGCCCTGACCGAGCGAACCGTGTCGATGGTCTGGACGGATTTTACCGTATCCAGCCCCGGCTGGCGTGCTTCTTTCCCCATCACTTCGAGGTCCACGAACAGCGTATCGACCCCATTGGCGGCCACGAAGGCAGCAATGTCCGGATCATCCACGATCATGAGGAACCTGAGCATGGCGTCGCCAGTCATGTGCGATGTCTTTCGCGTGCTTGTCGGGACTGATCTAGATGTCGATCGCGTTCTCGCGTTCCCACTGCGTATAATGTGCGAGGTATGCGTCCCATTCGGCCCGCTTCAGTTTAAGGTACGCGGACGCCACCGCTTGTCCGATCCCCTGTTGAAGGGCCGTATCAGCGGCCAAGGCATCCAACGCGGCCAGCAATGTGGCGGGCAGTTTCGGCGCCGTCCTTTGTGTTGGAGGCACATCATACATGTTGCCGTCTGTACGGGGCGGCAATGGCGTTGAGGCCGACAGCCCATCTAGCCCGGCCGCAATAATCGATGCTTGCAGCAGGTATGGGTTCGCCGCCCCGTCCGCCAGACGCAACTCGAACCGACCGGGACCGGGCACGCGCACCATGTGGGTCCGGTTGTTCCCTGTCCAGGTTACGGTATTCGGCGCCCATGTAGCGCCCGACAACGTGGTGCCCGGTTGCGTGCGTTTGTAGGAATTCACAACCGGATTGGTGAAGGCGGCAAGGGCAGGGGCGTGGTCCAGAACCCCCGCCAAGAAGGACTTGCCAGTTGCGGACAGGCCGTCTTCGTCCTGTGCGTCTTCGAACAAGTTCTGGTCTGATCCGGGTTTCCAGCCCGAGACATGCACATGGCATCCATTGCCGGTCAGGCTGGCAAAGGGTTTGGGCATGAAGGTTGCGCGATAGCCGTGCTTCTCGGCCACCGATTTCACGAGGAACTTGAAGAAGGCGTGCTTGTCTGCCGTGCGAAGCGCCGTGTCATAAGTCCAGTTCATTTCGAACTGGCCATTCGCGTCTTCGTGGTCGTTCTGGTACGGCTCCCACCCCAAGGACAGCATGTGATCGCAGATTTCCGAGATCACGTCATAGCGCCGCAACAGCGCCCCCTGATCGTAACAAGGCTTTTCGGCCACGTCGCCGGTATCCGAAATGGCATCGCCTGACGGCGTCAGCAGGAAGAATTCGGCTTCGACGCCGGTCTTGATTTCCAAGCCATGCTCTGCCGCTTGGGCCGTCAGCGTCTTCAAGGCCCCCCGTGGGGATTGTGCCAGCGGTGCGCCATCCAGCACCAAGTCCGATGCCACCCATGCGATTTCCGGCTTCCACGGCAATTGGACAAGGCTGTCCATATCCGGCATGGCCAACAGGTCTCCGTCAGCGGGGGACAGATCGAGCCAGCTTGCAAAGCCTGCAAATCCCGCCCCATCTGCCTTGGCGCCTTCAAACGCTGCCGCAGGCACCATCTTGGCCCGCTGGTATCCGAACAGGTCTGTGTAACTGACGAAGTAGTACTTGATTTCGGTCATGCCGTTCCCCCCTTAGGCTGCGTTCAAGGTGCGCATCCAGGTTGCGCTCATCAGCAGTGTCCGCAGCTCGCGTGTGTGGTTGGCTTTGCCAGCCTTGTGGTCTTCGAACAAGGCCAGCGCCCCTGCCACGTTATAGCGGTTGGGGTCAAGTTGCTGCAGGGTGTCACGTGCCCAGCCTTCCAGCGGCCCCTTGATCCAATCGCCAATGGGCATCGTCGGCATCGACTTCTTTCGGAACATCAGATCGCGGTCGAAATACCGTAGACCGTATTCCTTCAGGTAATGCTTGCTGACCCCATCCCGCAGTTTTGCGGTGATCGGCAGGCGGGCGAAGGCTTCGGAAATGCGATGGTCTTCGAAGGGAGAACGCCCTTCGATGGACAGACCCGCCCCCATGCGGTCCGTCTTGATCAGGTTGTTGCCGGGGCTCAGCGCGGTGCATTCATAGGCCGCGATCTGGTCAATCGGCTGCAGATGCCGCCAAGGTGCCAGTATGTCTTCGAAAACCTCGATCGGCTGTGCCATGGTGGCCGCGAATTCGGGTTGCAGCACCCGACTGCGCGCGGGTTCGGGCATGAAGCAGATCTTGGCGAAGTACTCCGCCAAGGGGAAATTTGTGCGCGTCTGCGTGCTGAAGAAGGCTTCGTTGTGCGAGAAGCCGGACAAGACCTCGTCAGGTCCGTCGCCATTGAAGGCCACAATCACGCCAGCGTCGTGGGCCGCTTCGCACAGTGCGCGGATCAGGAAGAACGAAAAGTCGCCATGTGGCTGGTCGGCATGGTGCAGAACCTTCGCGATGTTTTCCGGGACGATCGAATGATCGTATTGGATCGGATGCAAGTCGATCATGTCGAACTTGGCAGCCACTTGCTGGGCCAGATGGAATTCGCCGTACCCGTCCTCGCGGCAATCCAGACCAAAGGCCAACATGCGGGGCGCATTCCACCGGCGATGCAGATGGGCCGCCACGACGGAACTGTCGACACCCCCCGAAAGAAACAGACACCCCTTCACGTCAAACCGCATCTGCAAGCGAATGGCATCGTCCAGCAGGTCTGCGAAGGCGTCATAGGACATCTCTTCGCTGTCGTTGGTCAATGGCCAAGACCAGTATTTGTGGGCTTTCCGGGTGCCATCGGGTGCAATCTCCAGATAGGTTCCGGGTTCCAGATGGGTGATCCCGCGATAGCAAGTCCGGGGCGGCGGGCAGTAGTTGAAGCTGTGCATCAAGTTCAGACCGACATCGTCGATTTCCGGATTGATGCCCGGCAAGGACAGGATCGTCTTGATTTCCGACCCGAAGGCGAAGCCACCACCGGGCAGGTCCATCAAGTAGCACGGCTTGATGCCCTGACGGTCCCGTGCCAGCAGGCCCTTGTTCTGTTTCGTGTCCCATAGGCAGAACGCGAACATGCCGATCAAGTCCTGAAGCATGTCGACGCCTTTCTCGCGCCACAGATGCACCAGCACTTCGGTGTCGCAACGCGATTTGAACTTGTAGCCCTTTGCCTTCAGGTCTTCGCGCAACTCGATGAAGTTATAGATTTCCCCATTGAAGACGACCCAAACCGTGTCGTCGGTATTCGACATCGGCTGTCCGCCGTTTTCCGGGTCGACGACGGCAAGGCGCGCATGCCCCAAGGTGGCGGGCCCGATCTGCACCACGTCCTGTTCATCCGGTCCACGGTAGGCGATGCAATCGATCATGCGGGCCACATCGGCCTTGGTGTATTTCTGGGTCCCGATGACCCCGGCAATTCCGCACATGCGTGTCGTCCTTGTGCTTGCTTAAATGATCAGCCGGGAAACCGGGCTGGAATGGGGGGCCGATTGCGCCACGCTGCTGTCTTCATGGGCTTCGGCGAGGATATCGGTGATGATGGACACAAGCCGATCGAGATCGGCTTTGGTTTCGGTCTCGGTTGGCTCGAACAACATCGCCTGTGTCAGGTCTTCGCCGTAATAGACGCACCCGGCGCCGACCAACGTGGGCGGATGAACTTCAAAGTCGATCATCCGTTTGGCGAGGTCCAAGGTGGTTATGGGCAGCTTGCTGCCGTCCAGAAGGGCCTCATGCATGCAGGGGCGATCAAAGACCGGCGGAATGACGGGCTGCAGGGCGCGCATTAGGTAGTTGGCATTCAACACGGCATCGGCCGATGCTTGTTTCAGGCCCGCCGCGCCGAGGGATCGCATATAGATATAGGCCCGCAGCAAGACGGAGATGTGACCGTGATACAGTTTGGCCCGAAGCGGGTCGGGTGCGTCCGGGTCGCTGATGCCTTGGGAAAGATACTTGACCAGCGGGGCCTTCACACCGATGGGCCCCGCGCCGGGACCGCCACCCCCATGCGGTGTCGATAGGGTCTTGTGGACATTGATATGGGCTATGTCGAAGCCCATCAGACCGGGGGTCGTATGCCCCATCAGGGCGTTCATATTCGCCCCGTCATAATACAACAGCGCCCCCGCAGCATGGGCCGCGTCGATCAAGTCACCGATCTCTTCTTCGAAGACACCGAAGGTGGATGGATTGGTGGTCATGATGACCGCTGTGCGTTCCGACAAGGCCGCACGGAAGGCCGCGACATCCATCAGACCGTCTGGACGGGTGGGCACGATCTTGCAGGTAAAGCCGACCATGGTTGCAGACGCGGGATTGGTTCCGTGGGCACTGTCGGGAATGATCACTTCGCGTCTTTGGAATTCACCTCGGTCTTCGAAATACTTGCGGGCGATCAGCAAACCTTTCAGTTCGCCATGGGCCCCGGCTGCGGGGGTCAGATCAACCCCATCCATGCCAATCAGTGTCGCGATTTCGGCCTTGAGCGCGTCGTAAACGGTTCGTAGGCCGCGAAGGCTGTCGGTTGGTTGCAAGGGGTGCAGGGCCTGAAAGCCCGGCTGTTCGGTCAGCAAGTCGTTCCGCTTGGGATTGTATTTCATGGTGCAGGACCCCAGCGGGTAGCTGCCCGTATCGACGCCAAAATTATTGCGGCTGTAGTTGGTATAGCGGCGCACCAGCCCGATCTCGGCAACGGGCTGAAGGTCGGGATGGCGGTTATCGGTGGCAGGGGTCGCGCTGGCCGATGCAGCAAGCGTCTTGTGCAGGGTTTCCATCGCGGCAGAAGGATCGACGCCCAAGGATCCGCTCAGGGCCTCGACATAGGCGGCTAGGTCTTCTGGGGTTCTCGTTTCGGTTACGGCGACCAGCAAATCCGTGGTCGTCAATCCCGGATGCTTGGTTTCGGGAACCCCGGCAAAGATTCCTGCAGCGCGCATGTCGGCAAGGGCCTTGTGCCGCGCGTCGGCCGAGGGAAACCGCAAGACAAATTCGTTGAAGACATCGCCCTGATAGGGCTGCGCGAGGCCCGGTATCTGCGCCAAAGCTGCCCGCAGCGCCCGTGTGGAATTCTGCGCCTGATGTGCAAGACGGGCAATCCCGCCGCCGCCATGCAACGCGATGAAGGCCCCCGCGCGCAGGGCGTTCAGCGCTTGGTTCGAACAGATGTTCGA
This sequence comes from uncultured Dinoroseobacter sp., assembly GCA_964539755.1. Lineage (GTDB taxonomy): Bacteria > Pseudomonadota > Alphaproteobacteria > Rhodobacterales > Rhodobacteraceae > Dinoroseobacter. Next base: position 22,666 of record CAZIKH010000008.1, read on the forward strand.
CGTGGCGCGATCACGGGCGACATGTTGTTCGCGGTCTTCATAGACCAGTGCCAAAGCGGGTTTTCCATAGATGTCGCTTACTCGCCCGATCAGCCGTCCAGGGGTGTAGCGGCGCAGGGCCTCGGTGCAGGCAAGAATGCCAAGATGGGCCCCGCCTGCAAACATGTGCAGCCCCAAGGGCTGACCCTCCATGACCAGAATATCGAATCCGCTTACCGAGCGCCGGCCATAGAGGAAGGGAACATATGGATGCATGGCCCCTATCAGCAGGGTGCCCCGTGCCTTGGCCCAATCGGCAAGATCAGACTGATCTTCCAGAACGCCCAGTCCATTCGGGGATTGCAAAACGAGCGCTGCGATATCGTCGGTCAGGGCTTCTTGAGCTACCGCCAATGCACCCGTTTCCGGATCATGTGGCAACGTCACGATCTCGACGGATCGCCCCCAGCAATACGTTTCAAGCACCGACCGATACTGCGGCAGCAGTTGACCTGACACCGCGATCCGCGTGCGCTTTGTCGCCTGAACCGCCATCCACACCGCCTCGGCCAGCGCGGTAGCACCATCGTAGTGGGACGAGGTCACAACCGGCAGGCCCGTAATGGCGGCGACTTTGGTGGTGAAATCATTCAAGGCCGATAGCAGGCCCTGACTCATCTCGGGCTGATACGGCGTGTAGGCGGTCAGAAACTCGCCACGGGCGGCGATCGCATCGATCACGGCAGGGACGTGGTGATCATAAACACCAGCGCCCAGAAAACAGAGGTGGCTCAGGCAGTTGTCGTTCTGGTTGGCCAAGGCATGCAACCGTCGCGTCAGTTGCCGTTCGGATTCCGGGGCATCCAAAGCAAGCGGGGCCTGCAATCGAAACCGTTCGGGGATCTGGGCAAACAGTGCGTCCGTATGGTCAAGACCCAAAGCCGACAGCATTTCGGCCCGGTCTTTCAGCGAAACAGCTTGGAGCATCGGATCAGACATTGAACCCCTAGGAACCTTCAAAAACGTCAGTCTTGCCGGAGCCATAGCGCAGCCGACCCGGATTGGCCATCAACACTCTGCCGGGCATGATCAGGCCTCTTCCGACGGTAGAAGTCGCGCCCCGAGCAAAGGCCACAACGAAGCCCGGATCAGCGCGTTCGCGTTTTCCGCGTTGTCCAGCAAATCCAAGACTTCGGGGCGGGTGAACGGCCCCGATCCCGGCATCTTGCCGTTGAGCAGGGCCAAGCCTTCGACTTGAGCGGCTTGCTGGATCGTCTTGGCGTCGGCCAAGGTCTGGTGCAGTGCCCCGAAGCGTGTCGCGGCAGCCGATGCAAGGCGCGCAGACGGGGTCGCATAGCTGCGAATCGGATCATCAGAATACAAACTGGCCAGACCTAGCGTGGCCAAATCCTGCGGGTCATCGGTCAGCCAGATCGCAACCTGACTGTTCGCCAGCACGCCCCGAACATGGTCATCCAGAAGGCTTAGTAACTTCGCCTGCGCTTGGCCGAAATCCAGTTCTTCGGTCATGCGGCAAGCGCCTCGGTCAGCGAATCGCGGATCACATCAATCACCTCGGCCTGCCGGTCCGCAGACATGGCGGACCCAGAAGGCAGACACAACGACGTCAAGAAAAGCCCTGGCGACACCGCTGTCTTGGCGGAGTGGGAAATGAACTCGCATCCGGCCAGCAGCGGTTGCATCTGCATGGGTTTCCAAGCCGGGCGGCTTTCCATCTGGCGCGCCTGTAGTCGGCGCATCAACTGGTAGGGATGCAAGGCGACAAGGTCCGGATTCAGCGACAACACCGTCAGCCAGCGGTTGCTGCGCGATCCGGCCAATTCGGCTTGAAAGGACAGGCCGGGAATGTCTGAAAGACCGGCAACATACCGATCGAAGATGGCACGCCGCGCGGCCACCCTTTGCGGGAGAACCTCAAGCTGGCCGCGCCCGATCCCAGCCAGCACATTCGACATCCGATAGTTGTAGGCGATTTCGGAATGCTGGTAATGCGCGGCAGGATCACGTCCTTGGGTGCTCAGCTTACGTGCCCGGTCGATCAATTCCTGCCGATCCGACAGCAATGCGCCCCCACCCGAGGTCGTGATGATTTTGTTTCCGTTGAAGGAATAGACACTTAGCAGGCCATGTGCCCCCGAAGGCCGATTGCCATAGCTTGCCCCAAGACTTTCGGCGGCATCTTCGACCACCGGAACCCCATAGTGATCGGCGAGCGCCATGATGGCGCCCATGTCTGCGGATTGGCCATAAAGATGCACAACGATGATCGCTTTGGGCAATTGCCCCGCTGCGGCATCACGGGACAGCGCCCGTTCAAGGGCTTGGGGCGACATGTTCCAACTTACGGGTTCGGAATCGATCAAGACCGGTGTCGCCCGTTCGTACAGGATCGGCTGGACCGAAGCGATAAAGGTCAGGTCCGACACATAGACCCGATCTTCGGGGGCGATATCCAGCACGCGCAGCGCCAAATGCAAGCCAGCCGTTCCGGACGACAAGGCCAGGGCATGTTTGCGGCCCGAGACGGCCGACAGGGCCGCTTCGAAGGCGTTCAAATTGGGGCCGGCCGGGGCGACCCAGTTTTCGTCGAAGGCCTGCTGGACGTAAGATGCTTCGCTGCGTCCCATATGCGGCGGCGACAATAACAGGGCTTCGGTCATGTCGTTGCGAGAGATCAGCCGCAACGGGCGGTCCTGTTCGTCAACGATCACGACCACGTCAATGCCGTTGGACCGCAAGGTTTGAGCAACTGTGTTGCGGTCCACGCCCTCGGGGCATGTAATCGGCGGTGACGCGGGCAAGCTGGCAATCTGACTTTCCAAGGTATGCCCTGCCAGAAGGGCGCGGCGTATGTCCCCATCTGTCACGGTGCGCGCAACGCGCCCGTCCGACCCGACAACCACGCACAGCTTGATGTCGGTCTTGTCCAGCAGGGCCAGGATGGACCGCAAAGACGCGTTCTGATCAACAAGATGGGACTCGATCTGCATGCCCGGTAACCCTGATCCATCCGGTAGCCCCCTGTTTAGGAGGTCGGCCAAACCAGCGCAATCTATCCTTTGGCCGCGGCGCGCTGGTGCCGGCGCGCCTGAAGATAGCAATGCGTTTGCCGCGCCAGCTCGCTTCGCCATAGCCACCAGACGCCCTTGAAAAGACGTGGGGGTTTGTATCCCCCAGAGGCCCCAACGATATCGCTGTCCATCCCCGTCACGCCGAAGGGCGGTGGACGCAAGGCCAAACCCGTGCCCCGGTCAGTCAGCAAACGCCGATAAACATGGTCCACCGGCCCCACGGGATCTCGGTAGGTTCCCAGAAACGCTTGCGCGCCACTGCGGCTCCATAGGATCGCGGTGGCAATAACGGGAAAGTAATAGGCCCGATCAAGCTGGGCTTGGGGCAGTCCCGTTGCCGGGGCGAAAATGTGCTTGGGCGGACGGGCCAGATTGACCATTTCCCAATCTGGGGCTGCCCCGTCCTGCAAGGCGGCAATTGTGTGGCGCAAGGTTTCCCAGCCACCTGACTGGACTTGGAAGTCATCTTCGAAGACCAGCCCCATCTCGGCCCCGCTGGCAAGGACGGCTTCGGCGGCCTTCACATGGGACAGATAGCAGCCGATTTCCCCGCTGGTCATGCTGCGCCCGAAGAACCGACGCGCCGCCATGTCATCGTAGTTCGGGAAATCGGTCACGGGTTTTCCGCGCCCGTCCACGGCCTCGATCCGTTCGAACGCCCAATCCGCCGCCTCGAATTGCTTGGCTGCCGAGGTGAGGCGATCCGTGCTGCCGTTCAGGTTGATCAAGAAGGTCGGACAGGGGGTCATGATGTTGCCTCGGTTGGATGTGCCAATCCGTGCAGAAGAAGCGTCGAAAAGACCAGCAGGAGTCCCGTCGAAAACGCCGAGATATCCACGAACAGGATATTGTTTGCCACCGCCACGCCGCCAAGAATGCAGGATGTCAGCACCGACACTTCCCAAAGCTGGGTCTTGGACGTTGGCTGGGCTTGGCCTTGCAGGGACCATGCCACCCAGACAGGAAACAGGATCAGCGCCAGCAACAACAGCACCGCAGGTATGCCGCCAGCAACGGCATGGGTCAGGAAATCGTTGTGCAAATGGGTCAAGGGGATCTGGGTAAAGGTTTCAGGCATGTGTGCAAATGCAGCGCTTGTGCGGTTCTGGGGACCGTGCCCCCAGATGGGGCGCTCCGAAAAGGCCTCCCAACCGCCCTGCAACATGGCCAAACGAAAGCCCGTCGACCATTCCGGGGCGCTGTCCTCGTTTGCGACTGTCTCGACGGCAACAGAATACCGCGCCGATGCGGTCGGGTCTTGCGACACCGCAAGCACGGTCAGACCCAACGCGGCCAACACACCCAAGGTCCGCAAGACTGCCTTGCGTGGGGTACCGGGTTCCAGCCAGCCGAAGACAAGCCGCAGCAAGAGCAGCACAAAGAAACCCATGAACAGGCTGCGGGAATACAGGATCGCCCCCAAGGTGAAGCCGCCCGCACAAATGGCCAGAAGTCCCAGCCAGACCCAACCTTGCGATGGCGCATAGCGATCCATCGAGGCAATCAGGATCGGAAGCAGCAAAAGCGGGCTCAGGTTGAACGGATTTCCTAGCAGAAGGGGCGGACGCAATGTCCCCAAGATGGCCTGTTCAAGCAGCGTCAGAATTAGCACGCCAAACAGCACTAGAACGCTGCCTTTGAACACTCTTGCCATGTCGAAAATGATCGGCCCGCGCACCGCCCACGCGGCAAGACCGGTAACGATGACCAGTGGCAGCACGTCCAATAGGGGTTCGACTGCCCCGGGCCCTGCGATGACGGCGCGCAAGACGATATATGCCGCATAGACAAGGCTCAGGCCCACAAGGGCGTTCAACCCTTTGATGCGTACGCCCTCGCGGTCCCGCAACAGAGCAACGGCTGCCAAAAAGACAAGAAAGGTTGGTTTGCCAAGGACGGGCAACGCCAGCCACATCGCCAGAATGGCACGGGCTGCCCGCGATCCCGGTCGCGGTTGAAGGTGGGCCGAGGCAAGATGCAAGCGGGCCATTCGGCCTCCGTCGGTCATGATTATCCCCGTTTGGCAATAGAGACCGCAAGGGGAGCGCGCAACGCATTGGGCGCCCTTTGGTGTTCCATCTGGACAATGGACAGCCCCAACCCTAACCCAAGCGCATGACCCAGCCGCCCATCCCCGCAACCCGGCCTCAATGGCCCGAACTGACCTTGGCGTTCGGGATTCTGGCGGCGTTCTATGCCTTGATTTTGTCCGGGGGCTATCAAGCCAATCTGGGTGTGCAGGTGCATTATCTCTGGGACAATGGAATCCGCCTGTCGAATTGGTATGCGCCCAGGCCCGAAGGGCTGATCGACAATGTCGGCAATGACCTGATCGTCACCGAATCCCATCGCCTGCGATACGCTCTGACCTATCCGCTGTTCCTGTTGGCTGAGGGCCGCCCGTTTTCGCCAGACGACCTTTACACGCTGCTTGTGCCGATCTTGGCGGTCGGGACCTGCCTGTTGTGCTTAGGATCCGCGGCACAAGTGGCCGAAAAACGGATCGCCGCTTGGGCGGTCCTCGCGGTTGTTCCCTTGGGGGGACTGTTCTTTGCCATGGATGGGCGGCTGATCTTTGCCTTCTTTGGTTACGCCTTGGTTCTGCGAGCCATGCTCGCCGATGCATCTGGGTTGGCCGCCAAGCTGATGGGCCTGACCATCGGCATCATCTTTGCATCTGTCAGCAGCGGAACGATGCTGTCGGCCTTGGGGTTGGTAGCACTGCTATCAGTTTGGCAGGCACGTGCGGTGACCAGCGCTTTGGACCGCCTCGTGGCCCTTGCCCCGATCTTCTATGCGGTGTTGGTCTTCCACCACGACATCTCGGTCGCGGTTTTCAAGAATGTTGCCTATTACGGTGGGGGCCTGTCGGGCGTGGTCAGCATGCTGGACCATGGCTTAGGGCGGGTCATGATCCGGCTTGCGGCATCGCCGGGATGGGCCCTGATAGGAGGCGTCATCGGCGGTTTGGGGCTCGCTGGGCTTTTCCGGACCCTCCGCCGCCTAAACGAGCCGCTTTTCCCGATGATTGTCTTGCTGGCCGCGGCCTTGGGCTTGTTCGGGTACTCTACCCTCAGCCTGGTAAGCATCCCGATCAGCGCTTGGGCGGTCTTGCTGATCAACCGCCGAGTGGCGCGCCCCTAGCCCCGAGACGCCAAGATCGCTTCGCACAGCTCGCGCACAGCCCCGTTGCCGCCCTCGGCCCCGGTGACATAGCGGCACACCGCCTGCACCTGCGGCATTCCCCCCGGCACGGTCACGGGCAGGCCGACCGCACGCAGCAGGCTCAGATCGTTCACATCGTCGGCGATATGACACACGGCCTCCAGCCCAAAGGGCAAATCCGCAAGGATCGCCTGCATCGTCTGCAGCTTGTCTTCGATGCCCAGATGACAGTGATCGATCCCCAGATCGCGCGCGCGCGTTTCGATATAGCGCGTGCGGCTTTGCGTGATGAAGGCGGTCTTGATCCCGACGGCTTGCACCCGCTTCAGGCCCATGCCGTCCAAGACGTGAAACCGGGCGAACCGCGTGCCGTCATCGGCGTAATACAAGCCGCCATCGGTCAGCACACCGTCGATATCGCAGCTTAGCAGCTTGATACCGGCCAAGTCCGCACCGGGGGCCAAGGGCCGGGCGGTCATGCCGCGCCCCATGCCAGCACCCGATCCAACAACGCCTTTTGCACCGGGTCGGTCTGGATGCGGTCCAGCACGATATCGGCTTCGTGGGGTTCATTGACCGATGGCAGCGACGTTTCCACCGGAACCGACACAAGGGTGCCACCGGTTTCGACGAGGCGCATTTGTTCGATGGATTCGGCCCGTTCGACCGGGGTTGGGGCGGCGGCGGCAATCCGCAGCAACGACTCGCGCTGGAAGGCGAACAAGCCGAGTATCTTGCGAATATAGCCCTGCTGCACCTCGAACGCTGCGGTCGAAGGCGATCGCCGGAAGCAATACAGAATCCGGTTGTCCGGCGCGACGGCGCATTTGACGAAGGAATGGCGGTCCAATTCGTCTTCGGCTTCGATCGGGCCTGTGATGTTCCAGATATCGGCGCCGGGAAAGGCGCGGATGCCTTGGATCAGCGCCTCGATATGCGCGGGCAGAAGCAGCGGTTCATCGCCTTGCAGCAACACCACATGATCGCAGGCGATGTCTTGCACCGCTTCGGCAATGCGGCTGGTGCCGTTGGTATGGGTGTTGGCCGTGCGGATCACCTCGCCCCCGCCTGCGCGGACGGCGGCTTCGATTTCATCGTCGCAGGTCGCGACCACAACCCGGTCCAGCCCATCGGCCATAAGCGCCCGGCGGCGGACATGTTCGACCATCGGCAAGCCCGCGAACGGGTGCAGGATCTTGCGCGGAAACCGGACCGAGGCAAGATGGCAGGGGATGATCCCGACAACACCGGTCATTGCGGGAACACGCCGCAATCGACATTGACGCATTGCCCGGTCATCGCGCTGGCTTGGTCCGAGGCCAGCCAAACCGCATAATTGGCCACCTCCTCGCCCGTGGGCAGGTGATCCAAGGCCGCCTGGCTGTTCTTGAAATTCTCAAGGAACGTGTCCGGGTCGCCCTTGGCGGGGCTGTCTTCGCGGCGCAATGCTTCGATCAAGCCGTCGGTGCGCACCAAGACCGGGCAGATCGCGTTCACCCGAATGCCGCGCGGACCCAATTCCTTGGCCAGACTTTGGGTCAGGCCATTCATCCCGAACTTGGTCGCACAATAAACGGAATTGTTGGCGCTGCCGCGTTTGGCGGCCATGGACGAGATATTGATGATCGAACCGCCTTGGCCCAAGGCCGCTGCTGCCGCCTTGCAGCCCCAGAAGGCCCCTTTCAGATTCGTGGCCATCATGTCGTCGAAGAAGGCGTCGGTGATCTCGCCGATGGGGGACCAAGCGGAAAACCCGGCATTGTTGATATAGGCGGTCACCTGCCCCAGCTCGGCTGCCGCGTCGGTCAGTCGGACATGGTCGGCTTCGTTGCGCACGTCCATTTCGACAAAGCGCACCCGCCCGGGGGCAAGGGATTCGACATCCAGCGCCTGTCGCGCCCCAACCGCGACGCTATAGCCCGCCGCCAAGAAACCCTCGGTCAGCGACCGGCCGATGCCGCGATTGCCGCCCGTGATGACCACCGATTTGACCATGGCGCTGTGCCCTCCCTGTGAAGCAGCGGTTTGGCGCTGACGTCTCAGAAAAACAGCGCTTGGGCAATGGGGTGCTGCCAGATTGCGTCAACTGCCATCTTGCAAACCCGCGCAAGCGTCGCTAATCCGCCCCCACGGTCGGAGTGTAGCTCAGCCTGGTAGAGCACTGTCTTCGGGAGGCAGGGG
>CAZIKH010000009.1:0-26929 GCA_964539755.1 uncultured Dinoroseobacter sp.
TCGGCTCGTTGATGATGCGCAGCACCTCGAGGCCCGCGATCTTGCCGGCGTCTTTGGTGGCTTGGCGCTGGGCGTCGTTGAAATAGGCGGGCACGGTGATGACGGCTTGCGTCACCTCTTCGCCCAGATACCCTTCGGCGGTTTCCTTCATCTTCTTCAGGATCAGGGCCGAGACCTGGGCGGGCGAGTATTTTTCGCCAGCGACTTCGACCCAGGCATCGCCATTGCCGCCATTGACCACGGCATAGGGCAGGTTCTTCTTGTCCTTGGCCAGATCCGGGTCGTCGAACCGACGACCGATCAGACGCTTGACGGCAAAGACGGTGTTTTCCGGGTTGGTGACGGCTTGCCGCTTGGCAGGCTGGCCGACAAGGCGTTCATCGTCGGTATAGCCGACGATCGACGGCGTCGTGCGCGCGCCTTCCGAGTTTTCGATGACACGCGGCTGCGAGCCGTCCATGATAGCAACGCACGAGTTCGTGGTGCCGAGGTCGATCCCAATGACTTTGGCCATGTTCTGTGCTTCCTTTATTCAGGCGATGTGTTGGAACCCGGTCCGCATGCGCGGCCCCGCGTCCCGATCCCAAGGTCCGGTGCCTTTCCGGGGCCCGTAACCGACGTTCTGGGGGTATATAGGAGGGGGTCTTGGGGCCTGCAAGCCGCCGATGAAGACAGAAATGATGTCAAATCCCCCGTTTGAACCGGCATTGGACGTCAATGGCGTCCGTGTGCTGAAAGGTGCGCTGGACCGAGCCGCGCAACGCGCCTTGGTGGATCAGGTGCGCGACGTTGTGGCCCGTGCGCCCTTGGTGCGCCCGGTGACGCCATCGGGCAAAGCCATGTCGGTCCGCATGACAGCTGCGGGGCGCTATGGGTGGGTGTCCGATCCGCGCGGGTATCGCTATGCGCCGCAGCATCCGTCCGGTGTTGCGTGGCCCGATATCCCGAATGCGCTGTTGGACCTGTGGGCGGGTTTATGTCCGCAGGCCCGACCGCCGGAATGCTGCTTGGTCAATTGGTATGACGCCAATGCCCGTATGGGCCTGCACCAAGACCGCGACGAAGCGGATTTCACCCAGCCGGTTCTGTCGGTGTCGCTTGGCGATGATGGCTTGTTCCGAATTGGCGGGCAGATACGCAAGGCGCCGACGCGATCCGTCTGGTTGCAATCCGGGGATGTCGTGGTGCTGGAAGGCCCGTCACGGCTGGCTTATCACGGAATTGACAGGATCAAGCCGGGCACGTCGACCTTGCTGGCCCAACCGGGCCGGATCAACCTGACCTTGCGCGTCGTGACCTAGTTCCCCAAGCTGCAGCAGCCGGAATAGACCTGCGTGCCCATATGGTCGCCGCCATCCAGAATCAGATCGATTTCCAGCCCGTAGGCCCGGTCGCTCATGCCATCGCTGCAAGTGGCCTTGCGGATGACGGCGGTCGCGCTGCTTAGGTCGCCCAAGGCGCGCATCGCAAAGCGATCCGGGCGCATCGGCTGGGCGACGAAGTCCTTTGTCAGCGGCACCGTATCCTGCCCCAAGGCGGTCCAAGTGACCTGTGTCCCCGCCACGGTCAGATCCCAGAAGGGTTCGGTGCCAAAGCATTGATAGGCAATGGGTGGAAAGCTTTGGTTCGGCAAGGCGGATAGAAAGCGCAGCGATGCCCACCCCGCCCCTTCGCCGATATTGACCTGCCCCCAGCGCCCGGTGGGATCGCGGTCGATGACTTCGACGGCCCGCGCATCGGGGGCAAGGGTTCCGATAATGGTGCCTGCAACACCGGGGGCATCGCGCACATTCAGGACATCGTCTGTCGCGACATCTGTCACCGCAAACAAGGCCGGCAAATCCTGGGCTTGGGCCGCCGTAACCAGCAGGGTGGACAGGACCGCGGAGGCAGCGATGCGCACAGGTCCCCTCACAGCTTGGCGGTCCAACTGATCGACGCGCGTTTGCGGGTATAGAATTCGCCCATCAGGCCGATCATCAGGCAGCCCAAGGCGATATAGAACGGATACGTGGCCGAGCTGTTTTGCGGGAAATAGTTGATGAAGGTATAACCGCGCGCCTGATCGATGGTGTGGAACAAGGGGTTCCAGTCAAACAGCACCAGCATGCTGGGCGGCAAGGTGTTGGCCACGAACATCTTGCCCGACGCGATCATGTTGGCGCGGCTGTAGATCGTCGATCCCAGCTTGGTAAAGCCGGGCGACCATGGCTTGATCGCCAGAAACACCATCCCGATGGCCACACCGGAAAACCAGCTCATCAGCACCATGGAAAAGGCCCCGATGGGATCGAAGATGGTGATCGGCGTGAACAGCACGTGATAGAAGAACAGAACCACCACCATTGACAGCACCTGAATATACAGCGCCGACAGGGCCGATGCGGAAATCGCGATGACCGTGTTCATGGTGCGATGCTTCATCATCGGCGAGGCCGGACCTTCCGACCCGACAACCGCGCCCATGGCCTTGGTGTGGGTCAAGAACAGGAAGATCCCGGTCATGATATACAGCAGAAAGTCGCCGCGGATGGCCGCCCCGCGCATGCCCAAGAACGAAAACATGGCAAAGAAGGCGACAACGAAGATCACCGTTTGCATGATGTTCATCGCCAACCCGACCAGCGCGTTGCCATGGCTGCGTCGCACGTCCCGGACCGTCGCGTGATAGATCAGCGTCAGTGTCTTGAGGGCGAGACCGGCATTGGACGTGCTGTCTTGGGTTCTGAACATGGCTTATCCGGTCCTGGGGCAAACTAAAGCGCAATGGTTGAAGCCAAAGGTTGCGCTTCCAATGCGGCGGCATCATAGAAAAAACATGGCAATTTTACAAACGCGACACTGACGGGATCGGATGATGGACTTTGAACAGGCAATCCCCGAGATGCGCCGACTGGCCCTCGCCGCTGGTGCGGCGATTATGGACATCTACAATTCGGACGACTTCGACGTGCGTGCGAAATCCGATGACAGCCCGGTGACCGCCGCTGACGAGGCCGCCGACGCCTTGATCGCTGCCGGGTTGCAGAAGGCCTTTCCAGACAGTCTGATCGTGACCGAAGAACAAGCCGGGTCGCATCAACAGACAGCCGACAGTTTCTTCATTGTCGATCCGCTGGATGGGACAAAGGAATTCGTCCAGCGACGCGGCGACTTTACGGTCAATATTGCCTATGTCGTTGCGGGGGTTCCGGTGCGCGGCGTGGTCTATGCGCCGGCAAGGGGGCGCTTGTTCTACACCCAACCCGATGGGCGGTCGGTTGAAGAAACCGGTCCCTTCGACCCTGCAGTTCCCGGGGCCACAACGCCCTTGAAGGTGTCGACCCCCGACAATGACGGGCTGATGGTCGTGGCGTCGAAATCGCACCGGGATGCGGCGACGGACGCCTATATCGGCAAGTATGCGGTCAAGGACATGACCTCGGCTGGATCGTCGCTGAAGTTTTGTTTGGTCGCGACGGGCGAAGCTGATCTCTATCCGCGCTTGGGCCGCACGATGGAATGGGACACCGCCGCAGGGGACGCGGTCCTGCGTGGGGCAGGGGGCGTCATGATCCGGTTCGACGATCACGCCCCCTTCACCTATGGCAAGCCGGGTTATGAAAACCCGTTCTTCATCGCCCATGCCCCGGGCGTCGTGTTGCAGCAGCCCTGATGCGGGTTCTGGTCGTTATCCCCGCCCGCTATGCATCAACCCGGTATCCGGGAAAGCCGCTGGTTGGCCTGCGCGGGGCAACCGGATCAACCCGCAGCCTGATCCAGCGCAGTTGGGAAGCGGCGCAAGCCGCGCAGGGCGTCGACCGTGTCGTCGTGGCCACCGATGACGCGCGCATCGCGGATCATGCAGAAGGCTTCGGGGCCGAGGTTGTGATGACGTCGGATACCTGCGCCAATGGAACCGAACGCTGCGCAGACGCGCTGTCCCGGTTGCAGGCGTCGCCGGAAATCGTTGTGAATCTGCAAGGCGATGCGCCCCTGACCCCGCCTTGGTTCGTGGAAAACCTTGTGGCGGCTTTGCGCGACACGCCCGACGCGGATCTGGCGACCCCGGTTCTGCGCTGCGACGGCGCGACCTTGAACGCATTTCTGGCTGACCGCAAAGCCGGACGCGTCGGGGGGACCACGGCGGTATTCGGCGCGGATCAACAGGCGCTTTATTTCTCGAAAGAGGTGATCCCGTTCACCTCCCACGCTTATGGCGCATCGGATGCGACCCCGGTGTTCCATCATGTCGGTCTTTATGCCTACCGACCAGATGCTTTGCAGGCCTACACCGCTTGGCCTGTTGGCCCGCTTGAAACCTTGGAAGGCCTGGAACAGTTGCGGTTTCTGGAGAACGGCAAGCGCGTTCTGTGCGTCGAGGTCGATGGCAAGGGGCGTGCATTCTGGGAACTGAACAACCCCGAAGACGTGCCCCGGATCGAGGCGATGCTGGCGGAGATGGGGCAACCCTAGGTGCTTGTTTCGGTCATCATCGTCAGCCGCGACAGGCAGGCGTCGCTTGGCCTTGCCCTGACCAGCCTGACCTACCAGACCCATGCCCCGTTCGAGGTGATCGTCGTTGGCGATGATGCCGCCGAACGGGCCGTTTCGGCCAGCGGCTTGGCGGACAGGATCGTCTTTGTGCCTTTTGGTCCGGCCAATGTCGCCGCCGCCCGCAACGCGGGTCTGGCGCAGGCGCTGGGCGACGTGGTCGCGTTTCTGGATGATGACGCGGTTGCAGAACCCTGTTGGCTGGAACACCTGATCGGCCCTTTTGCCGACCCCACCGTTGCGGCCAGTGGCGGGTTTGTGCGCGCCCGCAACGGGATCAGCTACCAGTGGCGGGGCGAAACCCTGACCCCCTTGGCCAGGCACACCCCCATCGACATCCGGGGAACGGATACCCTTGTGCGGGGTTGGCAGAATGGCAGCGCGTTCGAGATCATGGGCACCAACTGCGCCTATCGACGTGAGGTTCTGTGCGGCCTTGGCGGATTCGATCCGGTTTTTCGATATTACCTCGATGAAAGCGATGTGAATCTTCGTCTGGCCTTGGCCGGGTTTCGCACGGCCATCGTGCCCTTGGCGCAGGTCCATCACAAGCTGGCCCCGTCCAATCGCAGACGAAAGGATCGCGTGCCGACGTCTTTGCAGGATGCCGGGCGCAGCTTGCGCGCATTCCTGATCCGGCATGCGCCGGACAAGGACCATGCCCCCGCCATTGCCCGCCATCGTCAGGATCACAGGCAACGTTTGGTTAAATTGATGGTTGCAGGCCTTTTGTTGCCGGGTCAGGTGCAGGGGTTGTTGGCCGGGTTTGATCGCGCCGTGGCGGACCCGCCCGCCGACCCCGTGACCCTGCCCCCGATCCAGCCTGAACGCAGTCGCGCCTGCCTGTTCCGGGCAACAGCGGGGCAAGGGATCGCGGCGACATTGGTGGCCAAGGGGCGGTCCGATGCGGCGCGACGGGCTGCCGCTGACCGGGCGGCGCAAGGCCAGATCGTGACCTTGTTCGAACTGTCACCCACGACGTTGTATCATCAGGTCAGTTTCCAGCCCGAAGGGTATTGGCTGCATCGGGGGGGTGTCTTCGGACGGTCCGAACGGACAGGAAAACTGGTGCAACTGTCCTCGCGGCTGGGCCGCGTGCGCGCCGAGATTGCCAAAAGAAGGGGGCAACGCCTCTTTTCCGACCCCGAAACGGTATTCGAATAGCGCGGCAGGATGGTTTTGCGTCTGTCGCAGATATCTGCCATTCAGACCGCAAGAGCAGTCGCAATAAACCCCGGAGTGTCCCATGCCCGCCAAACCCGTGACGAAAGCCGTGTTCCCCGTCGCCGGTCTCGGCACCCGTTTCTTGCCTGCGACCAAGTCGATTCCCAAGGAAATCATGACCTTGATCGACCGCCCATTGATCCAATACGCGATTGACGAAGCCCGCGCCGCCGGGATCGAAGAATTCATCTTCGTCACGTCCCGGGGCAAGTCCGCCCTTGAAGACTATTTTGACGAAGCGCCGCATTTGGCAGCCGAGTTGGAGCGCAAAGGAAAATCCGATCTGGCGGCCATTCTGGCGTCGACCAATATGGACAGCGGGGCAATTGCCTATATCCGCCAGACACGGGCTTTGGGGCTGGGGCATGCCGTGTGGTGCGCGCGTCGGCTGATGGGGGATGAACCCTTTGCCGTCATTTTGCCCGACGACATCATCGTCGGCGACGAACCCTGTCTAAAGCAGATGGTCGAAGCCTATGCCGAACAAGGCGGGGGCAATATGGTCGCGGCGATGGAAGTGCCTGCGGACAAGACCTCGGCCTATGGCATTCTGGATGTGGACATGACCCAACCGGGCCTGTCCAAGACGGTCCGGGGTATGGTCGAGAAACCCGCACCGGGCACCGCCCCGTCCAACTTGGCCGTGATCGGGCGGTATATCCTGACCCCTGCGGTCCTCGACGCGTTGGATGGGGCGTCGACAGGGGCGGGGGGCGAGGTTCAGTTGACCGACGCCATCGCGCAGCAGATCGACGGCGAAGGGGTGACAGGCTACTGTTTTCAGGGGGAACGCTACGACTGTGGGTCGAAGGCGGGGTACCTGCAAGCGACCATCTCGCTGGGATTGGCGCGGGACGACTTGCGCGGTGAATTGCAGGGGTTTCTTGCGCAGATGATCCAAGCCAACCAGATCGCGCGCTAACCCGATGGCGCGACCCCAGCCAGACCGAACGCTGGTTCTGGATGTAACGCGCCTTGTGTCTCGTTTGCCCAATGGCGGCGTGACCGGGGTCGACCGCGTGGAACGGGCCTGGCTGGATTGGTCGCGCGAACGCCCGGAACGCATTGGCTATTTGCTGCGGACACGTTGGGGGTTTGTGCTGTTGGGTCCAACCGGGGCGCAGCTTCTGGCGGATATGATCGACCGTCGGACACCCGAAATGCCAGCCACCCAGAAAGACGCGGTAACCCGGTTGCGGCAGCACGCGTTGGGGCGCGCGTCCCGATTGGGTCTGGCCCGATTGCTGCGCAAGCTGGGATTTCGCAGGGGCGTCTATCTGAACACGGGCCACAGCAATTTGACCCGGTCGGTGCTGCGGCAAGTCGGACAGGCGGGCCTGACCCGATATTGCCTTGTCCACGACACCTTGCCCTTGGATCACCCGGAATGGGCGCGGGCCGGGACAGTTGCGAAGTTCGAACGCAAAATGCGTGCGGTCGCGCTTCTGGCCGATTGCGTGATCCATACGGCCGCAGCGACAAAGGCTACGACGGAACGTCAGTTTGCGCGGCTGGGACGCATTCCGCCGGGGCATGTCGCACCGTTGGGGATTGATGTCGCAGACCCTGACCCCGACGCCCTGCCGCCCGCATTGGCGCAGCTGGATCGTTTCTTCTTGTCGGTCGGCACCTTGGAGCCGCGCAAGAACCACGCCCTGTTGATCGACCTGTGGGAAGACTTGTCGAACGACCCGGAGGTTTCCGATCTTCCGCCGCTGGTCCTTGTGGGACGGCGCGGGTGGTTGTCACCCGAAGGGCTGTCGCGCATCACCGGATCGCCACTTTATGGCACCAAGATCCTCGAGGCTGGCAGCTTGCCGGACCCCGCAGTCGCGGCCCTCTATCAGCGCGCCTCTGCCTTGCTCATGCCCAGCTTTGCTGAAGGATACGGGTTGCCACCCTTGGAAGCGGCGGCGCTTGGCTGTCCGGTTCTGTTGGCAGACCTGCCGGTCTATCGTGAAACCCTTGGGGCATTGCCCGTTTACCTAAACCCGGCTGAGATGTATTCTTGGAAAGCAATAATTAAACAGCAGCTTGCAGGATCGGGGTCGGGTCGACCCAAGCCCTTGGTGCCTGGTCCGCTTTGGTCGGATCATTTCGCGCGGGCGCTTCCGGATTGGCAGGCAACGGGCAGGGCAGGCCCACAGGATGAGTAACACCGCGACATGAGTGCCCTTGGTCGATATCGCCTGCGATTGGAGCGGAAGCGCTGGCTGTGGCGCGCTTTCCGCAAGCGTCGCCAGTTGGATGCCGTCGCGGATCGGACCGCTGACATTCGCCCCGACGATATTCTGCTGTTTTCGACCTTGCGCAACGAGCGCGTGCGCTTGCCGTATTTCTTCGACTACTACCGTGACTTGGGCGTTCAGCATTTCTTGATGGTGGACAACGGTTCGACCGATGGGTCCCGCAAATGGCTGAAGGAACAGCCCGACTGTTCGGTCTGGAGCACCCCGGCCAGTTATCGGCGGTCCCGCTTCGGCATGGACTGGTTGAACTGGCTGCAGACAAAATACGGGAACGGCCATTGGACGCTGACGGTCGATGTAGACGAATTTCTGGTCTTTCCGTTTTGCGATACGCGCCCCTTGCAAGCCATGACCGACTGGATGGAAGCATCCTCGATCCGGTCCTTCCCAGCGATGTTGTTGGATGTTTACCCCAAGGGTCCCATCGACCAGCAAACCTATATCGAAGGTCAGAACCCGTTGGACATTGCCGGGTGGTTCGACAGCGGCAATTACATGATCGAACGGAACGAAAAATACGGCAACCTCTGGATCCAAGGCGGCCCCCGCGCGCGCGTCTTCTTTCCCGACCAAGCCGACAAAGCCCCGGCTTTGAACAAGATCCCGCTGGTGAAATGGAAACGCGGCTACGCCTATGTCGATAGCACCCATATGATGCTGCCGCGCGGGTTGAACCAAGTCTACGATGAAAACGGGGGCGAGCGGATCTCGGGTGTCTTGCTGCACACCAAGTTCCTGAACACGTTCGTGGAAAAAAGCGCCGAAGAAATGCGCCGCCAGCAGCATTACGGCAAAAGCCGGGAATACAAAGCCTATGCGCGGCAATTGGAAGGCGGGCAGCCCGACCTTTGGCACGCTTGGTCCGAAAAATACATCAACTGGCGCCAGCTTGAAATCCTGGGCCTGATGTCCAAGGGCAATTGGGCATGAGCCTTGGCATCTTGATCCTTGCCCATACCGATATTGATCGGGTGGCGCAGGTGGCGCGGTACTGGGCGCATCGCGGCTGTCCGGTCGTTCTGCACCTTGATCGCAAAGCCTCGGATCAGGACGACAAGACCTTGCGTCGGGCGCTGGACGATCTGGACACGGTGCGGTTTACCCGGCGCTTTGATTGCAGTTGGGGGGATTGGTCGCTGGTCCAAGCGACGCTGATCGCAGCCGAGACGATGCTGGCGGACTTCCCTTCGGTCAATCATGTCGCCCTGACAAGCGGTTCGTGCATTCCGCTGCGGCCCGCCGAAGAACTGATCGATTACTTGGCCGATCACCCCCGCACCGATTTCATCGAAAGTGTGACCGTGGCCGATGTGCCCTGGACGGTCGGCGGGCTGCACCATGAACGCTTTACCTTGCGGTTCCCGTTTTCGTGGAAGACGCAACGCAAGGCGTTTGACCGCTATGTGAATTTTCAGCGTCGCATCGGCCTGAAGCGGCGTATTCCCCAAGGTCTGGTGCCGCATCTGGGGTCCCAATGGTGGTGTCTGACGCGCGAAACCTTGGCCGCCATCCTGACCCATGAACGACGCCCGGCGTTCGATCGGTATTTTCGCAAGGTCTGGATCCCGGACGAAAGCTATTTCCAGACCCTTGCCCGCCTTGTTGCCCCTCGGATCGAAAGCCGAACGCTGACGCTGTCCAAGTTCGACCTGCAAGGCAAGCCATATGTCTTTTACGATGACCACCTGCAACTGCTGCGGCGGTCGGATTGCTTTATCGCCCGCAAGATCTGGCCGCGTGCGGATCGGCTCTATGATACGTTCCTGCGCCCGGTGGGGCGTGCCCCGCAAAAGACCGAACCGAACCCGCAAAAGATCGACCGTGTTTTCACAGCGGCAACCGAACGCCGAACACTGGGGCGGCCCGGGCTGCTGATGCAAAGCCGCCTTCCCCGCGACAGCTGGCAGATTTCGAAGACCGCTGCCCCCTATTCGATCTTTCAGGGCTTTACCGAACTGTTCGAGGATTTCGAACTTTGGCTGTCGCGGCGCACGGGCGCGCGGGTCCATGGACATCTGTTCGATTGGAAGCGCGCACAGTTCGCCGGGGGCGAACGCATCATCAATGGCGGTCTGTCGGACAGTGCAGCCTTGCGTGACAGAAACCCCACGGCGTTCCTGACATCGCTGATCTGGAACACACGGGGCGAACGTCAGTGTTTCCAATACGGTCCGTATGATCGACAGGCGATCAATGATCTGGTGATCTGGGATTCGAATGCGCAGATTTCGGTTATCTCCGGGTCTTGGGCGATCAAGCTGTTTCGGGCGCCGATAGACTTCGAAGCCAAGCGCAAGGAAGCGGCATGGCTGCAACGGGTCGAAGACCATTTTCTGGAAAAGCTGCGCACGCGGGGACTGCCCTCGCGGGTGCGGATCTGGACCTTGGCGGAATTCATCGACAACCCGATGGAATACCTGCAAACCATCTTGGACGAGATCGAACCCAATGCGCCCCGCCGCTTGTCCGAAGCCCCCCGCATGGTCGATCTGACCGGCTTCTCGGTGTTCTTGCAGCAATTGAAGAATGCCGGAATGAAGCCCTATCTGACGGGCGATTTCCCAGCGGAACATGATCTGGCCGTTCCCAAGCGCGGCGGCAATGACACCAAACCCTATCTGGTCAGGTAACGCGATGTCCGGCAGCTTCGATTACTTCGTCATCTTCGCGGGTATGCGGACAGGGTCCAATTTTCTGGAACGCAATCTGAATGCGCTGCCCGACATTCGGTGTTGGGGCGAACTGTTCAATCCCTATTTCATCGCCCATGAACGACAAGGCGATTTCATGGGGTTCGATTTGGCCAAGCGCGAAAAGGACCCAATGTCGTTGGTCGCGTGCGTGCGTGCGGAAACACGGGGCTTGGCGGGGTTTCGCATGTTCCATGACCATGACCCCCGCGTGCGGCAGGCAGCGCTGCAGGACCCGCGCTGCGCCAAGATCATTCTGATGCGCAACCCCGTCGAAAGCTATGTTTCCTACAAACTGGCCATGGCCACGGACCAATGGGTCCTGACCGATGCAAAAGGACAGCGCGACGCCGGCGCGATCACGTTCGAACGCGACGAATTCCTGGCACAACTGGAAGACTATACCGCCTTCTTGCAGGACATTCGGCACGGGTTGCAAACCTCGGGCCAAACCGCGTTCGAACTGCGTTACGAGGACTTGCAGAACCTCGAAGTTCTGCAAGGTCTGGCTAGTTTCCTGGGGTCGCGTCATGACCTTCCGCGGCTGAACAAGGACCTGAAGAAACAGAACCCTGTCCCGATGGCGCAAAAGGTCAGCAACCTTGACCAGATGCGTGCCGACTTGTCGGATCTTGATCCTTTCGGTTTGGACATGGTGCCTGCGTTCGAGGTCACGCGCGGCCCGTCCGTGCCCAGCTATGTCGCATCGGAAACCCGGCCGCTGGTGTTCATGCCGATGCGGTCCGGACCCGATCCCGCCATCGAGGCTTGGCTGGAAACCTTGGGACCCGTGCGGCGCGACATGTCCCAGAAGGACCTGCGCAATTGGCGCAAGGACCATCCCGGCGCGCGCAGTTTCACGGTGCTGCGCCATCCGGTTGCGCGGGCTTGGACGGCCTTCGTGGAAAAGGTCCTGCCCAGCGATCTGAACGCTTATGCCGAGGTGCGCGCAGGCCTTGTGGGCACTTATGACGTCCCTTTGCCCAAAACCTGGACCCATGCCGCCCCCGATCCCGATTTCGACCTGCGCGCGGTGCGCAAGGCGTTCCTGAAATTCCTCAGGTTTCTGAAACCGAATCTGTCGGGGCAAACCAGCCTGCGGGTCGATGCCAGCTGGGCCAGCCAGCTGATCACCTTGCAGGGCTTCGCGCAAGTTCAGCCGCCGGATCTGGTGCTGCGCGAAGACGAAGCCAGCCTTCGGCTGGCGCAATTGGCGGGATGCGATACCGGGCCACAGCCTGCCCCGCTGCCCGGGCCCTTCGATCTGGCAGAGGTCTATACAGACGGCATCGAAGCCGCCGCGCAAGCCGCCTATGCCAAGGATTATCTGATGCTGGGGTTCGAGGCCTGGCGCCCTTAGGCAGCTTGGGTGCGCTGCGCTTCGGTCAAGATCGCATACAGCGTTGCCGGATCGTCATTGGCGCGCAGCTTCAGACGGATCGCCTCGTCCCGCAGGGTGCGGGACACCAGCGCCAGCGCCTTCAAATGGGCGACCCCTGAATCAAGCGGCGCAAACAGGCAGAAAACCAGATCGACCTTCTGGCGATCAACGGATTCGAATTCCATCGCCTTTTCCAAGCGCACGAAGGCCCCGGTAACCTTGTCCAAGCCTTCGATCCGCGCGTGGGGCAAGGCCACGCCATGGCCGACCCCGGTCGGTCCCAGAAGTTCGCGTTCCTGCAAGGCATCAACCGCCAGACCGGGATCGAGGCCATAGGCATTGGCCCCGATTTCGCCCAGTTCCTGCATCAGGCGTTTCTTGCTGGTCATGTGCCCCAAGGCCCGCACAGCGCGCGGGTCTAGGATGTCCGAAAGGTGCATCTTGTTCGTCCCTGCGGCGTCCAGGGGCACACGCCGCGCCTTGATCAGGTTTCCAGTGTTGGGTCGATCCAGCCGACATTGCCGTCATCGCGGCGATATACGACGTTCACCCCCCCATGCTTCTCGTTCCGGAACACCAGCACCGGGGCTTCGGCCAATTCCATCTGCATGACCGCTTCACCAACAGAAATGGACGGCACGCGACTTTCCATTTCAGCGATGATGACGGGTTGCAGGGACTCGGGTTCCGCCGCCTCGTTGTCTTCCGTTGCGGCGAGGATATACGTCGCAGCCCCGAAATGCGCAACCGGTTCGGACCGCTCCCGATGGTGGTTCTTCAGCCGCCGCTTGTAGCGTCGAAGCTGTTTCTCCATCTTCTCGCCGCAGCTGTCGAATGCCGCATAAATCTCGGTGGCCGAGGCGCGCGCTTGGGCCGTCAGGCCGGTCGACAGGTGGACGGTCGCCTCGCAGACGAACTCGTGGGCGTCCCGTGAAAACACGATGTTGGCGTCTGTTGGTCGTTCCGCGTATTTGCTGACGACCTCGTTTAGCTCCTGCTTGACATGTGTTTGCAGCGCTTCGCCGATATCGATGTGTTTTCCGGTGATTTTGTAACGCATCTGGCCTCCCTTTGCGTTTGAACGGCCGATCCTGTCTGTTTGTGACCGCCGGGAACGGCGTCACTCGGATCGGCCACTGGGGCCGTCCCCGCGCCGCAGCGCCTTGCGGCGCTTGCGAATATGCGAGGGCGCGATGCCGAGGCATCCCCGGTATTTGGCGACAGTTCGGCGGGCGATGTCAACGCCTTCCAGTTGCAACCGCTGGGCCAGGGTTTCGTCGGACAGAACGCTGTCGACGCCTTCAGCGGCGATCATTTGTGCCAGCCGGGCTTGAACGGCATGGGCGCTTTGTGGACCGGGACCAAGCCGCGCCGGGAAAAAGGACGCCAAGGCGAAGGTTCCGCGCGGGGTGCTGATGTATTTGTCCGCCACCGCCCGCCCGATGGTGGACGGATGCATCGACAGGTCTGCCGCGATATCGGCCCGCCGCAAGGGCAACATCTCGGCCATGCGGGTCGGATCAAGGAAGCCAAGCTGATGCGCGACAATCGCGTGCCCAACCCGCAGCAGGGTCTTGGACCGGAACCGCAATGCGCCGACAAGGCGTTCGCCGTCGCGGGCCAGCTGGGTCAAGTTGGGGCTGTCTTGGGCCGTGTTTCGCAGGCGTTGGCGTAGGTCGCCGTCCAGCCGCACCACCGGACCCGCGCGGGTTTCGGCAAGGTGCGCCTGACCCGCTGCGTCGAAGGTCAGCACCAAGTCTGGCAGGATCGGTGTCGCCGCGGCGGCATAGGCGGCGGCTGGCACCACGCTTAGGTCCGGCAGACGTTGGGCAACCCATTTCAGATCGGCTTTGGTTAACCCCGTCGCCTGTGCGGCGGCTGTCAGATGACCGTCCGCAATATCCTTCAGGACCCCAACGGCGCGCCCGGCGGCGGCTTCGTCCAAGCCAAGCCGGATCAATTGCAGGCGGACGCAATCGCGCAGGTCTTCGGCCCCCACACCCGCCGGGTCGCAGCGCTGAACCGCGTGCAACCCGTCCTGAAGGACGGTTTGCGGCAGGCCCGTGACCTCGGCCAATTGGGTCAGGTCGGAATCAAGATATCCGCGTTCATCCAGCGCCCATGTCACCGCCTCAGCCGCTTGCCGCACCGGGTCCTCCAGCGTCATCGCGGCCAGTTGTTGGCGCAGGGCCGCGCCAAGGCTTTGCGGTTCGGCAACGGTGTCGCGCGCGATGTCAAACGCGGACCGTTCGGTGCCGCCTTGCCCGGTTGGTTGCGGATCCTCCAGCAGAAGGAACGGGTTTTCGTCGGCGAGTCGGCGCAGCTCGTCGGCAAGGGCCAAGGTCGGCATCGACAACAAGGCCATGCCTTGCCGGATTTCCGGGGTCAGCGACAGTTTCTGGCGGGTTCGAAGCCCTAAACCCGGTCGAACGGCCACGATCCCCTCCTTCCCGGTTTATCCGATGCGGAACGAGTTCCCCAGATAGACGCGGCGCACATTTTCGTCTTGAACGACTTCTTCGGCTGTGCCGCTCATCAGGACGGTGCCATCATGCAGGATGTAGGCCCTGTCCACGATCTCCAGTGTTTCGCGCACGTTGTGGTCGGTGATCAAAACCCCGATGCCGCGCTTTTTCAGGTCGGCGACCAAGCCGCGGATTTCCCCCACCGCGATGGG
The DNA here is from genome assembly GCA_964539755.1 of uncultured Dinoroseobacter sp. Lineage (GTDB taxonomy): Bacteria > Pseudomonadota > Alphaproteobacteria > Rhodobacterales > Rhodobacteraceae > Dinoroseobacter. The sequence goes on from CAZIKH010000009.1 coordinate 14,755, forward strand.
ATCGACCCCGGCGAAGGGTTCATCCAGCAGCAGGTATTTCGGATCGGCGGCAAGACAGCGGGCGATTTCCACGCGCCGCCGTTCGCCGCCTGACAGGGCCAAGGCCGGGGCGCGGCGCAGATGCCCGATTGAAAATTCGGACAACAGGGTTTCCAGCCGATCCCGCCGCCGCGACCGATCCTTTTCGGTGATTTCCAAGATCGCAAGAATGTTGTCTTCGACAGACAGGCCCCGAAAGATCGACATCTCTTGCGGCAAATAGCCAATGCCAAGTTTCGCGCGGCGATACATCGGCAGCAGCGTCGCGTCGCGCCCGTCGATTTCGACGACCCCGCCTTCCGGGGTGACCAATCCCGCGATCGAATAGAAGCAGGTTGTCTTGCCCGATCCGTTCGGCCCAAGCAACGCAACCGCTTCACCGCGCCCAAGTTCCAAGGTCACATCCCGGATCACCGGGCGGCGCTTGTAGCTTTTGCGCAAGGACCGGACCTTCAGCCCGACCGACCCATCCGCGACACGCAGGGTCGGCGTTGTCATTCCGATGCCTCGCCGCCCTGCCGCAGCAGGGTGCGCACCCGTCCTTCGACCGTCCCCTGTCCGGTGACAAGATTGACCACCATGCGTTCGCCGGAAATGATCGTGCGCCCTTGGGTCAGCAGCACATTCCCGGTCATCACAACCTGATCGGTTCGGGGGCGATAGACGGCCCGTTCGGCTTCGGCGATATCGGGGCCATTGACCATGATGACATTGCCGATCGCGATGATTTCGCGGATGCCTTCATCCTCGGGATCGGTGGTGTCGGAGGCTTCTTCGTAGAAGACGCGGACTTCGTCTGCATTCAGGGTCATGCCGCCCTGTTCCGCGCGGACATTCCCCAAGAAGATCGCGGTGCCGGTTTCCCGTTCGACGGTCAGCGCGTCTGCGGTGACTTCCAGCGGGGCATCCGGGTCGGTTTGTGGCTGACCCAAGGAAATCGCCGCGCCCTGTGCCAAGACAGGGGACGGGGCCAGAAGAAGCGCTGCGGACAAGCCCAAGAACACAGATAGGCACAGCCGCAGTTTCATCCATCGCATCCTTGTCAGCCTATTGTTCCGAAACGGATTGCGCGTCGTATATCAGCTTTACGCCGCCTGTGAAAACCAGAACCTCGGTGCCGGGGCGGTTTGGGTCCTGTGTCAGCCGCCCTGACCCCGCTTCCAGCCGGATCCCGGGCCCGAATGCCAGCAACGGACCAAGGGTTTCAATCCGGTCGCCAAGGATCGTTGCCCGCAATCCGGGGGTTGTGGCGACATACCCATCCGACCGTTCGACCCGCACCCCGCCGGTGGCGGCCCCAGTTTGGCTCGCCTCATCAAAAACACCCCTTGGGGCGGTCAGATAGGTGCGCACCGCGTCTTGCGAGATCATCTCGACCGTGATGTCCTCGGCCTTGATCCGGCCTTCGGTGGTGGGGTCGGGGATGGCGCGTTCTGCCCTCACGGCTAAGGGCGACCCATCCGCCAGAACGCTACGGTAGCTGGGACGCGCCAGCCGCTGTCCGCTGATAATCTCGTCCAATTCGACATCCGAATAGGGGATGCTTTGGCTTTCCCTTGGTCCGTCCGCCAACAAGAACAAGCTGGCCAGCAGGGCAATCGCCGCCAAGGGCAGGACGATCTTCGCAAGCGTGACGAAGTTGGAATACAGGTTTCCCCGCGCCACCATGCGTCAGACCAGGCCTGCGCGCAGACAGTCGTGGATGTGCAGAATACCGACGGGCTGGTCCGACGGGGGGTCGAGCACGAACAGACAGGTGATCTTGCGTTCGTTCATCAAGGCAAGCGCGGTTTCCGCCAAAGCGTCGGGGGCAATGGTGCGGGGATCGCGGGTCATGACTTCGCCCGCTTTGCGGTCCAGCAGGCCGGTCATGTGGCGGCGCAAGTCGCCATCGGTGATGATCCCTTTCAGGCCGCCATTTTCGACCACACCGACGACGCCGAAGCCCTTCTGACTGATCTCGAGCAACGCTTCGGACATGGGCGCGGCGGTGTCGATCAGGGGCACTTCGGCGGAACGATGCATCAGGTCCCGGACCTTGGACAGGCGCGCACCCAGTTTTCCACCCGGATGAAAGTCACGAAAATTCTCGGGGGTGAAGGCCCGATGTTCCATCAGGGCGATGGCCAGCGCATCCCCAAGGGCCAGCGTCATTGTGGTTGAGGTTGTCGGCACGATCCCGCGCCCACATGCCTCGTCGGCTTGGGGCAGCACAAGCGCCACATCGGATTGCTTCAACAATGTGCTATCGGCGCGGGATGCAACGCCGATCAGGGGAATATGAAACCGCCGTGTATAGGCGATCAGGTCGGCCAATTCGGGCGTTTCCCCGGAATTCGACAGCACCAGCACCACATCGCCTGCGGCCATCATCCCCAGATCGCCATGACTGGCTTCGGCTGGGTGCACGAAATGCGCGGGCGTTCCGGTCGAGGCAAAGGTGGCCGCGATCTTGCGGGCGATATGACCGGACTTGCCCATGCCGGACACGATCACCCGCCCCCGGGCCTTCAGGATCAAAGACAGCGCGGCGGCAAAGGTTTCATCCAACGCCGTCCCAAGCATTTCCAGCGCGGCCGCTTCTTGTGCGATAACCCTGCGGCCTGTGCTGAGAAGGTCTTGATCCGTCATGGTCGCCGCCGCGGTCAGTGGCTGAAAATATCGGTTTCGGGCCAACCGGCCAGATCCAATTGCGCGCGCATCGGCAGGAAATCGAAACAGGCTTGGGCCATTTCGGTGCGCCCTTCGCGGTCCAGCATCTCGTCCAGCAGCTTGCGCATCTGGTGCAGATACAGAACGTCGGACGCGGCATAGGACAATTGGGCCTTCGTCAGGGTCTGTGACCCCCAGTCGCTGGATTGCTGCTGTTTGGAAATGTCGATGCCCAGCAGTTCTTGGACCAAGACTTTCAACCCGTGTCGGTCGGTATAGGTGCGCACCAGTTTCGACGCGATCTTTGTGCAGTAGACCGGGGCGGTGATCACCCCGAAGGCCTTCAGCAAAGCGGCAATGTCGAAACGGGCAAAATGAAACAGCTTCAGAACCTTGGGGTCGGTCAGCAACGCGCACAGGTTCGGTGCCTCGGTCTGGCCGATTTCGATCTGCACAAGATGGGTCGTGCCATCGCCCGAGGACAATTGCACCAGACACAGCCGATCCCGGTGCGGGTTCAGACCCATGGTTTCGGTGTCGATGGCCACGACCGGGCCAAGGTCCAGACCGTCGGGCAGGTCGCGCTGGTGCAGCGTATGGGTCAAATCAGCCTCGTCGCCAGTGGGGGCAGTAGGATGGCGCGGCACACAGCCGCCTTCAGGCTTCCTGCCAGTTGAGGGTGCGCGGCGCAAGCAGTCCTAGCCGCGCAACCGCCGCAACAACGCCATCGAGGCATAGCCATCCGGTATCTGCCCGATCCCGCGTTGATAACAGCGCACCGCTTCGATGGTGTTGGGACCGATGATCCCGTCATACTTGCCCGGTGGACAGCCCGCCCGCGACAAACGCTGCTGCAATTCGCGGCGTTCGGACAGTGACAGCGGGCGATCCCCGCGCGGCCAACTGGCCTGAATGGCAGGTCGGCCCAGGATGCGATCCGACAGATGCCCGACCCCGATCACATAGGCGTCTGCGGGATTATACGTCTCGAGGACATGAAAATTGTTGAAAATCACGAAAGCGGCCCCGTTGGCCCCCGCAGGCACAAGGATCGACGCAGGGCCATGGTCGGGCACCCGGTCGCCGTTCATCTGTCGGACGCCCATGGCGTTCCAGTCACTGGCGCGCTTCTTGATCCGTTCCCCTGACTGGCTGAAATCGAAGTCGCGGGGCAGGCGCACCTCCATCCCCCAAGGTTGGCCCTTGGTCCAGCCGCGCTGGCGCAAATAGTTCGCGGTCGATGCCAAGGCATCCACTGGATTGTCACTCCAGATATCGCGCTTGCCGTCGCCATTTGCATCGACGGCATAGCGCAGGAAGCTGTCGGGCATGAATTGCGTATGGCCCATGGCCCCGGCCCAACTGCCTTGCATCTGGTCCATGCTGACATCGCCAGCCTGCAGAATTCGCAATGCAGCGATCAGCTGCGCCTCGAAGAACCGCTTGCGGCGTCCGTCATAGGCCAGGGTCGCCATTGCGGAAATGATGTTGGTATCTCCGCGGATCGCGCCATAGGCGGTTTCCAACCCCCAGACCGCCGCCACGACATGGCCTTCCACACCATAGGCGCGTTCAATCGCATCCAGCACCCGCTGATACCGGCGATACGCGTCGCGGCCATTGGCCACCCGCGAGGACGACACGGCACTGTCCAGATATTCCCAAAGCTGTTTGGTGAATTCCGATTGGTTCCGGTCCCGTTCGATGACCCGGGGCAAATAGGTGGCTTGGGCAAACGCGCGGTCAAAAGTGCTGGCGGTGATCCCCGCACGCAAGGCCCGCGCCCGGAACTGACCGGACCAACGCGTGAACCCCGCAGGGTTGCTGGCAACGGGCGTGGGGCGCGCCGTTTCGGGGCGCGGTTGGGCCAGGGCCGCGCGGTCGCGCGCTTGGGGCCGGATCGACCGGCTGACCGTGATGGATACCTGCGCCGCTTCCACGGGTGCCAGCCCCGCACGTGGCATAGGCCGGATCGAGGATTCAGGCCCTGCCCAAGCCCCTGTCCCAGCCCCCAAGATGGCGACCGACAGGACCCAAGCCATGTGTCTGATCTGCATGTGCGTGGCCCGTGTTTGTCTGTTCTGCTCGGGGGGCAGTATAGCGCGGACGCCCCCTTTCGGGAACAGACCGCGCGTCCGCATGGCGGGGCTTTGCCTAGCGTATCCCTTTCGGTCGGCGGGGCTTGCCGCCTGCGCGTTTCCGCGATGCCAGCGGTTTGCCAGACCGGCGCGTGCCGCGCTTGCCACGGGTCAGGCTGCGGGGTTTGCGCGTTTCACCGTCGATCTCCAGCACCTCCAGCAGCAACCCCCCGGTAATCGGGGTGGCCTCGGCAAGGCGGACCAGAACCCGCTGGCCAAGGCCCAGAACCGTCCCGGTTTCGGTGCCGGTCAGGGTGTTGGCTTCGGCATCATGGCGGAAGTATTCGTGCCCCAGCGACCGCATCGGCACCAATCCGTCCGCGCCGCTGTCATCCAGTTTCACGAAGATGCCAAAGCGCGCGATCCCGCTGATCCGGCCCGTGAATTCCGATCCCACCCTGTCCGACAGATAGGCCGCAAGATAGCGGTCAATCGTATCGCGTTCCGCAGCCATCGATCGGCGTTCCGCCTCGGATATCAGGGTCGCGGTTTCGTCAAGGCGGGCTTCGTCGTCGGGACTAAGACCATCCTTGCCCCAACCATGCGCCTTGATCAGCGCCCGGTGGACAATCAGATCGGCATAGCGCCGGATCGGCGAGGTGAAATGCGCGTACTGGCGCAAGGCCAACCCGAAATGCCCGAAATTCTGCGGGCTGTAATAGGCTTGGGTCATCGCCCGCAACGTGCTGAGGTTGATCAGCTCCGCGTCCTCGCGCCCGGATGCCTGATCGAGCAGGCGGTTCAGATGCGCGGTTTGCAGAACCTGCCCTTTGGCCAGTGTCAGCCCGGATGCCTTGGCAACCTCGCGCAGCGCCTCCAGTTTTTCCGGGCTGGGTTCTTCGTGGACACGGTACAGAAACGCCATCCGTTTTTCGGCCAGCGTTTCGGCAGCCGCCACATTCGCCAGCACCATGCATTCCTCGATCAGCCGATGGGCGTCGAACCGATCCCGGAACGCGACCGACGCAACCTGCCCATCCTCGGTCAGGACGATCCGCCGTTCCGGCAGGTCCAGCGCCAAGGGCTGACGCCGCTCGCGCGCGCGCACCAGGGACGCATACGCCGCCCATAGCGGACGCAGAACGCTGTCCAGCAAGGGTGCTGTTGTGTCATCGGGCTGCCCGTCAATCGCGGCTTGGGCTTGTTCGTAGCTTAGCGAAGCGCGCGATTGCATCAGGCCTCGCGTGAACCGATGCGACAGCTTGGTGCCGTCTTCGGCCAGCACCATCCGGACGGCCAGACAGGCGCGCGGCACCTCGGCGTGCAGGGAACACAGGTCGCCAGACAAGCGGTCCGGCAGCATCGGCACGACCCGGTCGGGGAAGTAGGTGGAATTTCCGCGCTTGCGCGCTTCGGCATCCATGGCCGATCCCGGCGTCACATAGGCCGCGACATCCGCAATCGCGACCCACAGGATATGCCCGCCGGGATTGCCCGGATCGGGGTCCGGCATTGCGCAAACCGCATCATCCCGATCCCGCGCATCCGCAGGGTCGATCGTGATCAGCGGCAGGTCGCGCAGGTCTTCGCGCTTGCCCAACCCTTGCGGCTTGGCGCGGTCGGCTTCTGCCAGAAGGTCTTGCGGGAAATCATCGGGAATGCCGTGGCTGTGAATGGCCATCAAGGACACGGTGCGGGCCGATCCGGCGGCCCCCAGCCGTGCCACGATCTGCGCGCCCGGCAACCCCATGCGCGTGCGCCCGCCAACCTCGACCGCTTCGACAAGTTCGCCGTCCACCGCGCCATGCACCGCACCCGGTGCGACCCGCCATTCCTTGTCGGCCTTCTTTTCGATGGGCTGGATTCGCCCGCCCTCGGCCGTCTTGCGGAAGACGCCCAGAACCTTGCGCGGGTCGCGGCGCGATCCGATCCGCTTGATCAACCGCGCTTCGTAGCTGTGATCTTCGGCTTGGACCGGGGTCAGCCGAACCAGCAGACGGTCGCCCGCCCCAATCGCCGGGTCGCTGGATTTGGCCACGAACAGCACCCGCGGCACATCGGCGTCGCCAACCCCTTCCAGTGGTCGCAGGAACACGTCCCCGGCGGTATCGGGGGCCAAGGCCTCGGCCACGGTGACGGGCGGCAGGCTGCCGGGTTTGCGCCAATGCTTTTCGTGTTTTTCCAGATGCCCTTCTGCCTGCAATTGCCGCAGCAGGGCTTTCAGATCGACCCGCGCTGCGCCCTTCAGGCCAAAGTGGCGGGCGATGTCGCGCTTGTTGGCCTTGTTCGGCTGTGCGGCGATAAAGGCAAGGATGTCTTCTTTGGTGGGAAGCTGGTTCATGGGGTCCGCTACCACGCGCGCGGGCGCGCGTCACGACCCAACCGCCGAAGGTCCGCCAACCGGTCGACATCCTGCAGCGGATCCACGAACCGGATGCGCCCATCGGGGATTGCCCGCAGACTGTCTTCCAAGGCGTAGGGGCTGGACCATCGGACCCCTTGCAGCAAGTCCCTTGGCAGCGACCTGCGCCGCGCCAAGCCAATCAGCCAATAGCCGCCGTCCGCGGCTGGCCCGAACACCGCATCCGCCGATCCCAAGGCGCGAAAGGCCGACGCGATGGCGGGGCGATCAATGCCGGGAATATCGGCCCCGATGATGCACAAAGGGCCCCGACCCACGCGGCGGAAAATGCGCGCCATGCGGTCGCCTAGGTCGCCCGGCCCTTGGGCGATCCGGGGCAGATGGGCGGGCCAGACCCGGCTGGTCATCGCGGCGGTGTCGGGGCTGACTGCCAACAGAAGCTGCCAGCGCGGGTCGCGCAAACGCCGCACCAAGGCGGCGGTTTGATGGCGCATCCACCACGCCGCGGCGGTCGGGCCGATGTCGCGGGCGAGGCGGGTCTTGACCCGACCGGGGCGCGGTTCCTTGACCATCAGAACGAGGATGGGTGTCACAAGCGCACCGTCATGTCCTGATGGGGAATGCCCGCGTCCAGATAAGGGTCACCGACGGATGCAAACCCCAGCGTCCGGTAGAAGGGCAGGGCGTCGGTCTGCGCCCCCAGCTTTGCCGTCAACAGGGTCTTGTCCTCGCGCAGCTTTGCCAGCGCGGTTTGCATCAGCTGGCGCCCGAACCCTTGGCCCCGGAAGGGCTTTCGCACGCAGACGCGTTCGATCTTGCACAAAGTGCCCAATTTGCGAAGGCGCAAGGTCGCAATCGGTGTCCCGTCCAGCTTGCCCAGAAGATGGGTCGCCTCGGCATCCAGACCGTCCAGTTCGTCTGCCTCGGACACGCCTTGTTCGACCATGAACACCTCGGCGCGAAGGGCCATGCAGGCCGCGCGATCCGCATCCGTGGTCGCGACCTGAACCTTCATGCGAAATAGCCTGCCAGAATCCGCCCATAGATGGCTTTCAGTTGATGAATCTGGGCCACGGGCACCCGTTCATCCACTTGGTGCATGGTGTCGCCAACCAGACCGAATTCAACGACCGGGCAATGATTCTTGATGAACCGCGCATCCGATGTGCCGCCCGTTGTGCTGGCAATGGGGCGTAGGCCGGTTTCGGCCTCGACCGCGTCGGCGACAAGGTCCGACAAGGGCCCGGGAGGCGTCAGAAAGCTTTCGCCTGACACTTTCACCTGCATCGCGAAGGTCACGCCGCTGTCTGCGGCAACGCGGTCAAGATGCGTCTGCAACCACGCCTTGAGGCTGTCCGAACTGTGCAGATCGTTGAAGCGGATGTTCACCATCGTGCGGCATTGGGCGGGAATGACATTGTTGGCCGTATTCCCGGTATCGAACCCGGTCACTTGCAGCGTCGAGGGATCGAAATGCGCGCTACCGTCGTCCAAGGGGTCTGCCGTCAAACGGGACACAAGGTCGGCCATCGCATGGATCGGGTTGCGCGCCCGGTGCGGGTAGGCCGAATGGCCTTGCACACCCGTGGCCGTGATCCATGCCGTCATGGACCCGCGCCGCCCGATCTTCATCATTTCGCCCATCACGCTGGGGCAGGTCGGTTCCCCGACAAGGCAGACATCCATCGCCTCGCCCTGTGTGGCCATCCAGTCCAGGATCGCTGCCGTGCCATCGACGCCGTCGCCTTCTTCATCGCCGGTAATGGTCAGGATGACCGCCCCATCTGGCGGGGTCTGGGTGACCAGATCAATCGCGGCGGCGACGAACGCTGCCACGCCTGACTTCATATCCGTGGCCCCGCGCCCCCACAAAAGCCCGTCTTTCTCGGTCGCCCCGAACGGGTCCACGGTCCAAGCGGCGCGATCGCCAACGGGCACCACATCGGTATGCCCGTTAAACCCGAACCGTTTGGGGGCATCCGCCGCCCCCCAACGGGCGAACAGGTTGCCGATTCCATTTCGGTCACAGCGCGTGCAGGTGAACCCGGCCTTGGTCAAAAGGTCTGCAATCAGGTCCAGCGCCCCGTCATCGACCGGGGTGACGGACTGGCAACGAATAAGCGCCGCTGTCAGCGCGACAGGGTCCGTGTTCATGAAAAATACCTTGTGGACAACTGCGGGCCGGATTCCGATTTGACTGGCCGCGCCGCCAATCGACATGCTAGGTTTAGTGCTGAATACATCTTTGCCACTAGGTTTTGTGGGGTCTTTGCGCCCCATTTGACGAGGTCGAACGGAATGCAGGCGCCCGATCCGCACACCGTAGCAGCCCAGCGCAACGCGTCCAACCCGATCTTGCAGGGGGAAACGGGGCGTCAGACGACCTTGTCCGAAGGCTCGTTGGCGCTGGCCATGACGGTGCCGGAATTGCAGCCGGGGCTTATGGGGATCTACGGGTCCGGGCAGCACTGGGCGCGTCCGGGGGGCGTCTTCGGCTTGTGGATCAGCCCGCGTGGCGGACTGGTGCTGCGCCATCGCACATCTGCGGCGGCGCTGTCTTGGGAAGGCCCGGCTGAATTCTGCGGGGCAGGGGACCGGGTGCGCCTAAGCTATCAGGTCTGGGAACCGCTAGGCTATGCCGTGCTGCGCGCCGAAAACGGCACGACCGGCGGCTTTGTCGAGGCCCGCCTGACGCCGCCGCAGCCCTTGCCGCTGACCGACGGTTGGACGGACCTGCCCGAAGACCACACGCCACAGATCGAACTGGCCGCGTTGCCGATCCCGGCGCGCGGCTTGAATGCCTTTGGCTATGGCACCCAATTGCCCACGCCCCATGGCCCTTTCGTGGTCGAACAATTGCTGCCGGGCGACGTGATCCAGACCCCAACAGGCCCTGTGACGGTCCGCGACATGTGGATCGAACCCATGACGGACATGCAGCGCCAAGAAGCGGTCGTTCTGCGCGCGCCCTATTTTGGGCTCTCGCAATCCATGACGGTTCTGCCCGATCAGCGGTTTCTGCTGGGCAGTGTCGAGGTGCAATCGCAAACCGGCCATCCCGATATTCTGGTGGCGGCGCGGGACATGGTCATCGGGCGTGCCGTTTACCCGGATTGGCAGGGGTTCGGCCCAATGGTGCATTTGTCCTTTGATCGGACCTTGGTCTTGCCGATGGGGGGCATGGCCTTGGTCTGTCCGGGGACCGGTGTTCCGGGGCGGGACGGCGCGATCCTGCCGGGGCAGGGCAATGTGCCATGGGCCAACAGCCGTGAAGCGCGCGCGGTCGTCGAAGCGCTTGCGCGGCGCAAGGGCATTCTTCAGGACCGACCGAAGGACTAGCTTTCGTCGTAGAAGGCTTCGGTGGACGCGACGATCACCGCGTTTTCGGCCAAGGCCCGGTCCATCAAGGCGCGTTCCTCGGCATCGATTTCGTGGCCTTGGTCCAGACGTTCTTCCAAGGTGCCATAGCCCGTCACATCCAGCGGCGCCAAGTCGGCCTGTTTCAGCAAGGCCACGGTTTCGCGCACAGCCTCGTCTTCGTCCACACCACTGGCATAGCACATCAAGGCCGCCCCGGTCGCCTTGGCAGGCAGGCCATCGTCGGGGCTACGCCCGATCTGCACCAGAAGCGTATAGACCTGTTGCGGGCGTTTTGCGGGTTTCTTCGTCATGCGCGCCCGATGCGCGACCTGCGCGTCTGTGTCAAGCATCGGGCGGCTGGTCAGTTCGGCAGACATGCGGCACAGTCGGGCCATGTCGACCCTGTTGCGCCAGATGAAGGTTGCCAAGGGCACGGTGCTGTTTGCGCCGGGCCAACCTTGCCCGGGCTTTCTAAGCCTGCGGTCGGGATGCATCCGGGTGTCCCTGACCGGGGCCAATGGGCGCGAGGTCGTCTTGTATCGGGTCCATCCCGGCGAGGTCTGCTTGCAAAGCTTCACCTGCCTGATCGAAGGCCGTCCCTATACCGCCGAAGGTGTGGTGGAACAGGACCTGACCGGGACATTGTCCCCGCCCGAGGTGTTTCATGCCCGCTTGGCCGAGGATGCCGCGTTTCGGCAATCGGTGTTTGCTGCGGTTGCGCATCGGTTCGCGGATTTCGAACAGTTGGTCGAAGACGTCGCGCTGACCGGCTTTGACGCGCGGCTGGCACGCGTTTTGCTTCGCTTGATGGATGAAAACGATTGCTTGCAGGCCACCCATGATCAACTGGCTGCCGAAACCGCGTCAGGCCGGGCTTTTGTCAGCCGCCGTTTGGCAGAGTTCGCCCGTCAAGGCTGGGTCCGTCTGGCGCGTGGACAGGTCCAGATACTGGATCGCGACCGGCTGTCCCAAATTGCCGCACAGGAAAGGTGACTCTGTCACAGACGCCGCCGAAGCCGTTTCGCTATCATCGCGGCATGTTCTTTGGGAAAGGAGTCCCCTGATGTCTCGCAATGAAGGTACCATCGACCGCGCGCTGCGCGTGATCCTCGGTCTTGTGCTGTTGTCGCTTGTGTTCATTGGCCCGCAAACCCCGTGGGGTTGGGTCGGGATCGTGCCGCTTCTGACCGGTTTGGTCGGCATGTGCCCGCTCTATTCGGTGCTGGGCATCAACACCTGTGGCCTGAAAAAGGGCTGATCCCGCTTTCTTCGACAACCAGAAGGGCCAGCAGATGCGCTGGCCCTTTTCGTCTTGGGCGCGGCCTTAGTCGCGCAGCAACTCGTTGATCGCGGTCTTGGACCGGGTTTTCTCATCGACCCGCTTCACGATCACCGCGCAATAAAGGTTGATGTCGTTCTTCGACGGCATCGACCCGGCGACCACCACCGAATAGGGCGGCACTTCGCCGTACATCACTTCGCCGGTTTCGCGGTCCACGATCTTGGTGGACTTGCCGATGAACACGCCCATGCCCAGCACGCTCCCTTCGCGCACGATGCAGCCTTCGACGACCTCGGACCGCGCGCCGATAAAGCAGTTGTCTTCAATGATGGTCGGACCGGCCTGCATCGGTTCCAGCACGCCGCCGATGCCGACGCCACCCGACAGGTGCACGTTCTTGCC
>CAZIKH010000010.1:0-26080 GCA_964539755.1 uncultured Dinoroseobacter sp.
GCGCACCATAAAGCGCGATGGCCCGATCATAGGCGGCGGCGGATTTTTCAAACTCCGACATCCGGCGATAGGTGTCGCCCAATGTGGTATGGACCAACGGCAAATCGGCATGGGTTTCGGTCAGTTGGGTCAGGACCTCGACCGCGGCATCTGGTTTTCCGGCCTTGTTCAAGGCCTCGGCGCGCCCGATCTCGGCCTTCAGATAGGCCGGATGATCGCGCGGAACCTGATCGTAGGTGGCCGTCGCCAGATCGTATTGTTCGAGGTTTTCCAGCAACCGCGCCGACAGAAGAAGCGCGTCGGCATTGCCGGGGGCCATGTAGGACGCGATGCGTCCATAAAGCAGCGTGAAACTGTCCGAGGCCTGCCCGTTCAGGGCCAGCGCAATCGAAAAGAACGCCTCGCCCATCCCGTCCTGCGGGCTGCGCACCTGATTGAACGGGACCGGGGTTCCGGCAGAAAAGGCGCGGTGCATCTCGGCGATTTCCGGATCGGTCAGGTCGAAATTGTCTTCCAGCACCTGACGCGCTTCGTCCGCGCGCCCCAACTGGCCAAGGCTTAGCGCGGTCGCCAAGACGCTGCGGCGGCTGCGAAAGCTGGGTTGGTCGGCGGATCCGACGAGCAGACGCAGCGCTTCTTCGAAATCGCCAACATAGGCATAGGCAAGGGCTTTGTGATACAGGCCAAAGGCGATGTATTCAGGGTTGTCGATCAAGCGGTCAAAGGCATCCATCGCCGCCCCGACATCGCCCACATCCATCCAGCCCCAACCGACCAGCAAGCCATCAATCAGCGGCCCGATCCGGCCTTCGCTGGCAAGCGCCTGCAGAAACCCGATATCCGCGCCCGAGGTCAGTTCATGCGCGGTTAGCAGCATTTGGGCGACCTGATTGCGCGGCTCCAGTTCGGTCAGAACGCGGGCCAGGGCCAGGCCCTCGTCCATCTGGCCGGCGCTGATATGGGCAATCAGCGCGCTTTCCGCGACGCCCAGATTGCTGCGGTCGCGGGCCAGTGTCCGCGACAGGTAGCGCGCGGCTTCCGCATAGTCGCTGGTCATGATGGCCTGCCGCCCGGCAAGATAGGGTCCGGCCAACCCATCGGCAGCGGTTGGGGCGGGCACCGACAGGGCGACAAGCAAGATCGACGAGGCAAGCCGACGCAGCGGCAGACGCATAACTGTGTTCATAGGGGGAAGGTAGCCCCCGCAACGGGGACTGACAATGCCGTGCGCGGCCCGATCACCGCCCTGTCAACACACCCTGATCACATGTTGGGATAGTTCGGCCCATCGCCCCCCTGCGGCGTGACCCACGTGATATTCTGGCTGGGGTCCTTGATATCGCAGGTCTTGCAATGCACGCAGTTCTGGAAGTTGATCTGGAACCTTGGGTCCTTGCCGTCTTCCCGAACGACTTCATACACACCGGCAGGGCAATAGCGTTCCGCAGGTTCGGCGTATTCGGGCAGGTTGACAGAGATCGGGATCGACGGATCGGTCAGCCGCAGATGCGCGGGCTGGCTTTCTTCGTGGTTCGTCATCGAGAAGGCCACGTTGGTCAACCGATCAAAGCTGAGCTTGCCGTCGGGCTTGGGGTAGTCGATTTCATAGAACTTGCGGGCGGGCTTGGTGGCCGCCGCATCGGTCTTGCCATGCGACAGGGTGCCAAAGACCGACACGCCGAACAGGTTGTTTGTCCACATATCGAAGCCGCCCATCGTCAGCGACGCGGTCAGCCCGTATTTCGACCAGATCGGCTTCACGTTCCGGACGCGTTTCAGATCCTTGCCGATGGGGCCTTCTTTCACCTCGCGGTCATAGTCTTCCAAGACGTCGCCCGCACGGCCCGCCTTGATGGCGGCGGCGGCGGCATCGGCGGCGGCGATGCCCGACAGCATCGCGTTGTGATTGCCCTTGATGCGCGGCACGTTCACCAAGCCCGCCGAACATCCCAGCAGCGCGCCGCCCGGGAAGGCGGTCTGCGGGATCGACTGATACCCGCCTTCGGAAATCGCCCGCGCGCCATAGGCCACGCGTTTGCCGCCCTTCAGCAGCTCGGCCACCATCGGGTGATGCTTGAAGCGCTGGAATTCCATGTAGGGATAGAGGTGCGGATTTTCGTAGTTCAAATGCACCACGAAGCCGACATAGACCTGATTGTTGTCGAGATGGTAGATGAACGATCCGCCGCCTGCATTGCTGCCCAAAGGCCAGCCCATCGTGTGGGTGACTGTGCCTTCCCGGTGCTTTTCCGGGTCGATTTCCCAGATTTCCTTCATGCCAATGCCGAATTTCGGCACATCGCTGTCCTTGGCCAGATCATATTTGGCGATCACCTGCTTGGACAGCGACCCGCGAACCCCTTCGGACAAGAACACGTATTTGCCGTGCAGTTCCATGCCCGGTTCATAGGCGTCGGACGGTGTGCCGTCGCTGTTCAGGCCAAATTCGCCCGCGACCACCCCTTTGACGCTGCCATCTTCCGCAAAGACCAATTCCGAACAGGCCATTCCGGGGAAGATTTCCACGCCCATGCCTTCGGCGATCTCGGCCATCCAGCGACAGACATTGCCCATCGAGACGATGTAATTGCCGTGGTTGTTCATCAGCGGGGGCATGACGAAATTCGGGATGCGCACCTGACCGGCTTCCCCAAGGAAATAGAAGTTGTCCTTCTTCACCGGCACCGTGATCGGTGCGCCCTTGTCCCGCCAATCAGGGATCAGCGCATCCAGTCCGCAGGGGTCCAAGACCGCGCCAGACAGAATATGGGCACCGACTTCCGAGCCTTTTTCCAGAACGACGACGCTTAGGTCTTCGTCGATTTGCTTCAGTCGGATCGCAGCGCTTAGGCCCGCAGGACCAGCGCCCACGATGACCACGTCATATTCCATCGATTCGCGGACGATTTCGGACATGAATATTTCCCTCAGGTTGCTCGGAAGGTGGCCTAGCGATCTGCGCGGGGCGGGTCAATCGCTGCGGGCGCTAACAGGTTTCGACGGTGCGTCACCAAGCAAATAGCGCGGTCCGGTGCCTTTGGATGCGGCAGAATCGCCCGCATTCCAAAGCGCGCAGGCTGGCAGGCTTAGGCAACCACATCCGATGCAGCCATCCAGATCATCGCGCATCTTCTGCAAGGCGTCGATCCGGGCATCCAGATCGGCGCGAAACACCTGCGCCAGCGACCGCCAATCGGCAGGGGTCGGCGTCCGGGCGTCTGGCAGGGTATGCAGCACGTCGCGGATGCGCGCCAAGGAAAAGCCGAAACGCTGGGCGATCACGATGAAACTTAGCCGCCGAATGTCCGCCCTTTGAAACCGTCGTTGTCCCCCGGCATTGCGGCCCGGCGCGATCAATCCTTCGGTTTCGTAGTAGCGGATCGCCGACACGGATAAGCCCGTGCGCGCCGCCAATTGGCCAATCGTCAGCATCGTCGATAAATTCCTTGACCTAAAGTTAGGTTGAGGAATTATCACACCGCTCGCCAATTGCATAGGAGAGCCACCATGACCGCCCAACTTGAACACGCAAACCTGACCGTCCGCGACCCCGATGCCACGGCCCGCTGGATGCAGACCGTTTTCGGGTGGGACACCCGCTGGGCGGGTCATACCGAGTCCGGGCTGCGCGCCATTCATGTCGGCACACCGTCTGCCTATCTCGCCCTGTTCGGCCCGGAAGCCGACGCCAAACCCGCGACGGGGCGCTACCGTGTCTTGGGCGGAATGAATCACCTTGGGGTGGTGGTGGAAGATCTGGACGCCACCGAAGCCGCGGTGCGTGCCGCAGGCTTCACGCCACATCATCACGCCGATTACGCGCCCGGGCGTCGGTTCTATTTCTTCGACGATCAGAACATCGAGTTCGAGGTTGTTTCCTACAACCGCTAACGCCTCTTGCGTGGGACGGGGCCATGTTTATGTTAGGCGCTTCACAACGCGCCCGATGAAAGAAGGCCCGTCCCATGGACAAAATCCCCCTGACCCGCGCCGGCTATGACCTGCTGGATACCGAGCTGAAGAAGCTGAAATCCGAAGAACGTCCCGCTGTCATTCGGGCGATTGCCGAAGCGCGCGAACATGGCGATCTGTCTGAAAATGCAGAATATCATGCGGCCCGCGAAAAGCAGTCCTTCATCGAAGGGCGGGTCAAGGAATTGGAAGCGATCCTTGGGCGCGCGGATGTCATTGACCCCTCGAAACTGTCCGGCCCGATCAAGTTCGGTGCCAAGGTGACCATCGTGGATGAAGACACGGACGAGGAAAAAACCTACCAGATCGTCGGCGAACCGGAGGCGAACCTTGAAAAAGGCCTTCTGAATATGAAATCGCCTATTGCCCGCGCGTTGATTGGCAAGGATGAAGGCGACAGCGTCGAGGTCCGCACCCCCGGCGGCACACGGTCCTACGAGATCCTGAAGATAGACTATTCCTAACCCCGGCAAGGCGCGCGGATGGCAGACCAAGACAAAGACCGCGCGATCAGCCTCGGCGTGTTCGACAAGTCCGGGGGCAATCGCCTGACGGCGGTCGAAGTCATCGCCGCCGCGCTGAGCCTTGTCTGGCTGGTCGGGGTTGCGGTGGCCTTTCTGGGGTTCGGTGTGGCCAATCCCGGCCCCAACGCAGGCCCCATCGACTTCGTCATGCTGATGTTGGCGATCTTCCTGCCGATTGCCCTGATCTGGGTTGCGGCGGCGGTGGCCCGCACCGCACGGGTGATGCGCGAAGAAGCGGCGCGCCTGCAAAGTGCGATCACCGCGATGCGCTATGCCTATATCGAACAGACCCAAGGCGGCGGGCTGAAGACGAAGCCAGCGATCGAAAAGAAGCTGGAAGAAATCGCGCAAGCCCAGAAGCAGACCGAAGCCGCCGTTGTGCAATTCACGTCCCGGCGCGACCCGCACGGGTCGGATCGCAAACCCGCACTTAGCAAAGAAGGCGGGTCCAAGCCCCTGCAAGTCGATGATGGCCAGCCCGCGCTGGCCCTTGGCACGCCCGGCGAAGACCTGCGGGAACCGATTTCGGTTGCAGACTTCATCAAGGCGGCGAATTTCCCTGAAACCGCCGAAGACAAAGACGGCTTCCGGGCCTTGCGATTGGCGCTTGAAGACCGCGAAGCGGCCAAGTTGATCCGATCTGCGCAAGACATTCTGACGCTGCTCAGTCAGGATGGTATCTACATGGATGACCTGCGCCCCGAACGCACAAAGCCAGATTTGTGGCGGCGGTTTGCGGCAGGCGAACGTGGCGGGCCCATTGCCGCGCTTGGTGGCATTCGGGATCGCAGCTGCCTTGCCTTGACCTCGGCCCGGATGCGCAGCGACCCCGTCTTTCGTGACACCGCGCATCATTACTTGCGCCAGTTCGACCGCACGCTGATCGGGTTCGAAGAGATGGCCACCGATGCGGAATTGGCGCAATTCGCCGAAACGCGGTCCGCGCGGGCGTTCATGCTGTTGGGCCGTGTGACCGGGATGTTCGATTAGGGTTTGAACGCCCCAAACGGCGAAACCTCGGCGGGATCGCCTTGTGCCCTGTCATGCGCGTCCGCGTCCCTTTGGACCAGACCCAGAATCCAGCCTTCTTCGCGGCGGGCGGGCTCCGGGATCGGGGCCTGCAACAGGCGCGCCAATTGCTGCGGGGTCAATCGGGTCAGTTGCGCGGCCAAGGTTTCCACCTGCCATGCATCCTTGATCCGACCCTTCGGCACCGTCCCCCTGACAGTCAGCGACGGCCAAATCTCGACCAGCTTGATCGGCGTCGCTTCCTCTTCAAAAGGCCAGACCGACAGCTCGGCACCATGGCGCGCGCGCAAACGCGCCAAGAGGGGCAGGCCCATCAGGGCTTGCGACCCGACCGCGCCCGCCCCAGACAATTGCCAGACCGCGAAGGCCCCCTTGGCGTGATGTTCGGCGGCGCGCTTTTCTGGCACGCAAGCCGTTCGGTCCCGCCCCTTGCGCGGCAGGTCGGGGATATCGCGCCTTAGCCCATTGCCCCAAAACGGACCCACCCCATCGAACAGGCGGTTCATCTCTGCGGCGACGTCGAACCGATTATTGTCGTGCGGAGCATCGATGATCCGCGCGGCCAACCAGTCCCAGAGGGCGAATGGATCATCCTGCCCCGTGATCCGCCGCGCGACACCCGCCGGAAAACCAAACGGGAAATCGAAGCCGAGCAAGACAGACCGCCCCGCGGCGCGTTCCGCATCCAGCGTGGCGCCGATCCAGGCTTCGAACACCTGACGGTTGCGAAAATACTGCGCGGGCTGTCCGGCCAGACAGGCCCAGATCGCGTCAGGCTTTGGCGTCGGTCCACGATCCTTGCCGCCGGACCAATCGACCATGATGACAGTGTCATACATCCCCTGCCCCACCAAGGGATTGCAGCAGGAAATCGGCAACCGCCCCCGCGTCGTTCATGTCCAGAACGGGACAGTCCAAGGACAGCGGCGCGTCGGTCGCAACGGCGCGGATGGTTTGGTCCCCCAGGGCCATCAGGGGATGCCCGGTTTCGGCGCGCCAAACCTCGATCTTGGGGTGCGGGGCGGATTTCCAGCCTTCGATCAGCACGATGTCGACCGGATCAAGCTTGGACAGAAGGACCGCCAAATCCGGCTCCGGCGCGCCACGCAGGTCCGTCATCAGCGCCCAGCGATCCGCGCCGGCCACCAGCACCTGCCCCGCCCCTGCAGCCCGGTGACGATAGCTGTCGCGCCCTTCGTGATCGACTTCGAACCGATGATGGGCATGTTTCAAGGTCGAAACGGAATAGCCCCGCGCGACAAGTTCAGGCACCAACCGCTCGATCAGCCCGGTCTTGCCCGCGTTCTTCCAGCCCGTGATCCCGAAGCACTTCACAACAGCGCCTCGGCCCGTCGCAGGTCATCGGGTGTGTTGACGTTGAAGAACGGATCCACCCCATCCGACGGGAAGATCGCTGTGCCCGCGTCGTGGCGATCTGCCCAAAGCACGACCTTGCGGACCCCATCGGATAGCGCCGCCCGCAGGTCCGCGCGCAAGGCGACCGGCCACATACCGAAAGTCGGGTGGCGCAGAAGCTTGCCGCTGGCGGGATCGCGCGTCGCTGCAAGGGCCAGCCCGGTAGGCCCAACCGCTGCGGTCAACCGCTCGACCAGATCGACGGGAAAGAAAGGGGTATCCGCCGCCGCCGTCACGATGTGGTCCGCGCCTTGGTCCGCCGCCCAATCCATACCCGCCAAGACACCTGCCAATGGTCCGGGAAACCCCGCCACGCTGTCGGCCAGCACAGGCAAGTCGCAGGTGTCGAACCGTGTGGGATCGCCATTGGCATTCAGGGCCAGCCCCGCGACCTGCGGTGCCAGTCGGTCCTTGACCCGCATCAACAGGCTGCGCCCCCGGATCTGCAACAGACCCTTGTCGCCGCCGCCCATGCGCGTGGCTTGCCCCCCGGCCAAGATCACCCCCAACGGTTGGCGCATCTAGCCCCCTTTGGCGAACAGGCGCGGCAGGCCTGTCTGCACACCGGGGGCGATCACATCGCCGAAGGGGACTGCATCACGATTTGCCATTTGAACCTTTTTGCCATGCGCGCTAGCGGTGCAGGGGATAACCTAAGGCCGCGCCATGCCCGCCACCACCTCCAAATCCGCCTTCTGGCGCGGTTTCCGCGACAGCGCCCCGTTCGTGATCGTGGTCGCGCCCTTCGCACTGGTATTCGGCGTGATCGCCACCGAAGCCGGGCTGAACGTGGCCGAGGTCATGGCCTTTACCATCGTTGTCATCGCCGGGGCTGCCCAATTGACCGCCCTGCAATTGATGACCGAGGAGGCGCCGACGGTTGTGGTCCTTGCCTCGGCGCTGGCCGTGAACTTGCGGATGGCGATGTATTCGGCAGCCTTGGCCCCGCATCTGGGCAAGGCCCCGCTCTGGCAACGCGCCTTCGTGGCCTATTTCCTGGTTGATCAGTCCTATGCCGTCTCGGCCCTGAAATACGACGCCGCCCCACAGATGTCCCTTGGGGCCAAGACGGCGTATTTCTTCGGGTCGGTCGCGCCGGTTGCGCCGGTTTGGTATGGCTTCACCTTGGTCGGGGCGCTTGTCGGGCAAGCGATCCCGCCCGAATACAACCTTGATTTCGCGGTCCCGATCGCCTTCCTCGCACTGATCGCGCCGGCCTTGCGGACGGGGGCGCATGTCGCGGCGGCCTTCGTGTCGGTCGTTGCCGTGCTGCTGCTGGCTTGGGTGCCCTACAACCTTGGTCTTCTGATCGCTGCCGCACTCGGGATGATGGCCGGGGCCCAGGTCGAAGTCATGCAGGACCGTCGCGCATGATCCCGGACACAGCGCCCGTTTGGGGCATCATCTTCGCGCTGGGGCTGGGCACTTTCCTGATCCGCTTTTCCTTCCTTGGCCTGATCGGGGACCGCAAACTGCCCGACTGGGTGCTGCGGCACCTGCGGTACACGGCCGTGGCCGTACTGCCCGCGCTGGTCGCCCCTTTGGTGCTGACACCGGATACCGCAAGCGGTCAGCCTGACCCGGCCCGTCTGGCTGCGGCAGCCGCGACACTGGTCGTGGGAATGATCACAAAGTCCGTGATTTGGGCCATTCTGGCGGGGGCTGCGACGCTATTTGGCTTGCTGAACCTAATCACCTAGGCGTTATGTGGCTTGGAGTGGCGACGGAACGCGCTAATTTCTGCGTTTAATCCCAGCGTAGGCCGACGATTAGCCAGGAGAACCGTGTATGCGTTTCCTAACCCGCAGCCTGATTGGGCTGTTTCTGACCGCATTGACCTTGGGCCTGTTCGGCTATGCAGGGGCGTCTCTCTACAACGCGGTACAGGCACGGCTGTCGGAGGAGCCCTTTGCCCGGCCCGCCCGCGAACGGGTGATCAGCGTCAATGTCCTGACCTACACGCCGGAAACCATCCAGCCCGAATTGGAAACCTTTGGCGAGGTGCGCAGCCGCCGCACCCTGGATTTGCGGGCCGCAACCGGCGGGCGTGTCATCGCCCTGTCCCCCGATTTTGCCGAAGGTGGTCGCGTGACCGAAGGCAGCGTGCTGGTGCGCTTGGATCCGACGGACGCGGAATCCGCCCTAGCGGTTGCGCAAACAGATGCCAGCGAAGCCGCGGCGGACCTGCGCGAAGCGGAACGGGCCCTGATCCTTGCCCAAGACGAATTAAGCGCCGCCGAAAATCAGGCCGATCTGCGGGCACGCGCGCTGGAACGCCAGCGCGATCTGGCGGAACGTGGCGTTGGCACCGAAGCGGCGGTCGAGACCGCAGAATTGGCAGCGTCCTCGGCAGCGCAGGCGGTGCTGTCGCGGCGGCAAGCGCTGGCACAGGCCGAAGCCCGCATTGATCAGGCGCGCACCACGGTTGAACGGCGCGCCATTGCCTTGGCCGATGCCGAACGCCGTTTGGCCGACACTGAGATTGTTGCAGGCTTCGATGGCAGCCTTGCCGAGGTGGCGATTGTCGAAGGGCGCATTGTGTCCGCGAATGAACGCGTCGCCCAATTGATCGACCCGCGCGCGCTGGAAGTGGCGTTCCGGGTGTCGACGGCGCAATATGCGCGACTGCTGGATGCGGATGGACGCTTGCCCAGCATTCCCGTCCGGCTGGTGCTGGATGCATCGGGGATCGAGATCACCGCCGAAAGCCGGATCACCCGCGAAGCGGCCGCCGTCGGCAGCGGCCAGACCGGACGGCAGTTGTTTGCCCAATTGGACGGGGCCCTCGGGTTCCGGCCCGGCGATTTCGTGACGGTAACGATTGTCGAACCCCCGCTGGAGCGCGTTGCGCGTCTGCCTGCCACGGCGGTGGATGCCGTGGGCAACGTGCTGGTGGTGGGCGAGGAAAACCGCCTGCGTGTGGAAACGGTCGAGGTTCTGCGGCGTGAACGTGACGATGTCATCGTCCGCGCGCGCGGCTTGGCCGGGCAATCGATTGTCGCCGAACGCTCGCCCCTTTTGGGGGCAGGTATCCGGGTGCAACCCGTGCGTCCCGGCGTCGGGGCCGAACCCGCGCCTGCGCCGGAAATGGTGCAACTGGATGACGACCGCCGCGCGCGCCTGATCGCCTTTGTCGAAGGCAACACGCGGATTCCGGCCCCTGTGAAACAGCGGATGCTGGCCCAGTTGGCGGAACCCGAGGTGCCCGCCGAAATGGTAGAACGTCTTGAAAGCCGGATGGGAAGCTAGGCCATGCTGACACGGACGACCGGGGGACTGCTGTCCTATTTCACCCGCCACGGGACGGCGGCCAATCTGCTGTTGGTGCTGCTGTTGGCGGCAGGGGCCGCTGCGATCCCCAACATGCGGGCGCAGTTCTTCCCCGATGTCATCATTGATGACGTCACCGTTTCGGTGAACTGGGATGGGGCCGGGGCCGAAGATGTCGATGCGGCCATTGTCCAGATCATCGAACCCGCCCTTTTGGCGGTCGAAGGTGTGGCCGCGTCGGAAGCGACGGCCCGCGAAGGCCGCGCCGTGATCGAGCTGGAATTCGAACCCGGCTGGGATATGGCCCGGGCGGCGGATGACGTGCAAACCACGGTCGATCAAATCACCAATCTGCCGGACGAAGCGGACACACCCAATGTGCGGCGCGGCGCGTGGCGCGACCGGGTAACCGATGTCGTCATAACAGGGCCCGTGGGGGTCGATCAGCTGGCCCGTTTCACGGATGAATTCGTGGCGCGGTTGTTTCTGGAAGGGGTGACGCGGGTCACCATTCGGGGCATTGCAGACCCTCGGATCGTGATCGAAGTGTCATCCGCATCGCTGATCGAGCATGACGTCACCCTGTCCGAAATCGCCGATGCCGTCGCCGCCGAAGCCGATGCTGACCCCGCGGGGGATGTCAGCGGTGCCAATGCGCGTGTCCGCACAGGCGTGGCGAAACGCAGCCCCGAAGAACTGGCTTTGGTGGTGCTGCGGTCGAACCCCGATGGCAGCACCTTGACCGTCGGCGATGTGGCGCAGCTGCGCAGCGAAGGGATTGACCGGGAACGGGCCTATTTCGTCGGCGACAACCCAGCGATTTCCGTGCGCGTCGACCGCACCGACCAAGGCGACGCCATCGGCCTGCAACGCCAAGTCGAAGAGGTCGCCGCCGAGGTCCAAGCCGGCCTGCCCGAAGGCGTGACCGTCGACCTGATCCGCACCCGCGCCGAACTGATCACGGGGCGCCTGAATATCCTTGTGGACAATGCGGTCGTCGGGCTGGCGCTGGTTGTTGGCCTGCTGTTCCTGTTCCTGAATGCCCGAACGGCATTCTGGGTGGCAGCGGGTATTCCCGTCGCCCTGATGGGGGCGATCGCGCTGATGTATGCGGCGGGCCTGACGATCAACATGATCTCGCTTTTCGCGCTGATCATTACCTTGGGTATCGTGGTGGACGATGCCATCGTCGTGGGGGAACATGCCGATTACCGCGCCCGCGTGCTGAAAGAACCGCCCGAGGTCGCCGCCGAAAACGCCGCCAAACGCATGTCGCTGCCGGTGTTTTCCGCGACCCTGACGACGATCATCGCCTTCTGGGGCCTGACCATGATCGACGGGCGCTTTGGCGATCTGATCGCGGACATTCCCTTTACCGTCATCGTGGTCCTGATCGCGTCGCTGATCGAATGCTTCTTCATCCTGCCCAATCACATGGCGCATGCCCTGAAGGATCGCAGCGCCGCCGGATTCAGCCGCGCGCGGGTCGCCACGGCGGCCCTGCCGGTGCTGGTGATCGCAGGCGGCTTGGCCGCGCTGGCCTATCACGGCACGGTCGGGCTGGACGGGCTGACCGATCCGGCCTTGGGCGTTGCCGCCCTGACCGGGGCCGCCCTGGTGGCGGGCGCCTTCCTGGTGCTGCCGCGCGCACGCAAACTGCGCTTGTTGTCCTTGATGTCCCAGCAGGGCATCGACCTGCCGTCGTATGTCGTGAACATGGGTCTGGACTGGTTCCGCCGCGTGATCTTCCGCCCCTTGATGGCGGGGGTGGTCGCCGCGCGCTACCCGGTCTTGGCGGGTCTGTTTCTGGTGTTGGCCAGCCAGATCGCGCTGTTCATCAACGGCGATGTGACCTGGCGGTTCTTCAACTCGCCCGAACAAGGGTCGGTTTCGGGGAACTTCGCGATGCTGCCGGGGGCCACGCGGGACGACACGCTGGAGGTGATGCGCCAAATCCAAGCCACCACGGAAGAGCTGGGCGCACAATACGAAGAACGCTATGGCCGCAATCCGCTGGTCTATGTCTTGGCGGAAATCGGCGGCGGCACCGGCCGCGCGCTGGCGATTGCCGACACCAAGACCCCCGATCAACTGGGGTCCATCGCCATCGAATTGATCGACGCGGATCTGCGCCCCTATTCCAGCCGCCAATTCGTTGCCGAATTGCAAGAAGCCGCCGGAAGCCATCCGATGCTGGAAACACTCAGCTTCCGGTCCTGGGGATCAGGTCCGGGCGGCGATGCGCTGGATGTGCAGATCACCGGTGCCGAAGCGCCGGTCCTGAAAGCCGCCGCCGAAGCCTTGAAGGCCCGTCTTGCCCAGTATGGCGAGGTCTCGGCGCTGGAAGATGACCTCGCCTATGACAAGGAAGAACTGGTTCTGGAACTGACCCCGCAGGGCAAGGCGCTTGGCTTTACCATCGACGGGATCGGACGCGTGCTACGCCACCGCCTGAACGGGATCGAGGCCGCGACCTTCCCCTCGGGTGTGCGGTCCGGCAGCATTCAAGTCGAACTGCCGGAAAACGAACTGACGGCGGACTTCATCGACCGGACGCAGATGCGCAGTCCCAGCGGGGCCTATGTCCCCTTGGCCGATATCGTGACGGTCACCTCGCGCACCGGGTTCTCGACCATCCGGCGGGAAAACGGCCTGCATGTGGTGTCGGTGACCGGCGATTTGTCCGAGGACGATCCTGCCCGCGCCCAAGAGATCACCGAAGAAATTCGCGCGGTCGTCCTGCCCGAACTGGAACAGCAATTCGGGATCACCACGCGCCTGTCGGGCTTGGCCGAACAGGAACGCGATTTCCTGACCGACGCCCTGCTGGGCTTTGGGCTGTGTCTGTTGGGCATCTTCCTTGTGCTGGCATGGATCTTTTCCAGCTGGACCCGGCCCGTGGTGATCATGGCGATCATCCCGTTCGGCTTGGTCGGGATGATCTATGGGCATTACCAGTGGGACGTCCCGCTGAGCATGTTTACCGTCGTCGGGCTGATCGGCATGACGGGGATCATCATCAACGATTCCATCGTTCTGGTGACGACCGTCGATGACTATGCCAAGGATCGGGGCCTTGTGCCTGCGATCATCGACGCCGCCGCAGATCGCTTGCGACCGGTGATGTTGACCACTTTGACCACCGTCTTGGGTCTGGCGCCCTTGTTGTTCGAAAGCTCGAACCAAGCGCAATTCCTGCGGCCCACGGTGATTACCTTGGTCTATGGCCTCGCCTTCGGGATGGTGCTGGTGCTGCTGTTGGTGCCTGCGCTGTTGGCCATCGGTCAGGATGTGCAACGCCAAGGCACCGCCCTGCGCCGCGCCTTGAAGGTGCCCGCGCGCGCCGGGGCTTCGGTGGTGGGCGTGGCGATCACCGCAGGGTTGGTGGCGGCGCTGTTCGTGGCGACCTTCGGCGTAACGGTGCTGACCGGCGCGCTGGCGGCCCCCTTTGCGGCGATGGTCCCCGGACTGGCCGCGGCGAACCCGCTTGGGGCGTCCGTTTTGGTTTTCATCCTGGGAAGTGCTGCGCTGGTCGCGCTGGCGTGGGGCGTGTTGGCGACCGCCTTGGTGCTGCGCCGCCGGGCGGCCTGAGGTCAGTCGCAACCGCGCAATTCGATGGCCTGCCCGCCGCCCAGAACCGTGACCCGCACGGCAGACCGATCCAACGCCAGAGCGCGCCCATAGGGCGGCACAAATTCCGCCGTCGCGGTCAGGCGGCCATTTTGGATCTCGCTGGTGGTGTCGGACGCCCAGATCGTTGGGTCGCCCGGTTCGACGATGGCCACGGCTTGCGGTGGCAGCCCTTGGGGCAGCGCGAAGCTGGCGGCGATCCGCAGACCATCCGACAAGGGTGTCAGGGCGCAGTCAAGGGCGCGGTCCATCTGCCGGGGTTGGTCGGCCAAGGCTGCCATGATGCGATCATCCCGCATGCCATCGACCGGCAGCACGGCGCTGAAATCAAGGCTCATGGGCATGCAGATGTCTTCGCATACACCCAGATCCATGCGCGCGGTGATCCGGGCCGGGCGACCGGGATCGGGCAAGGTGAATTCCAGCGGAAACACCACTTCGCTGCGATAGCCGATGCTGCGCATCCCGCTGGCATAGAACACTTCGGGGATCGGAAAATGGGTCTGGGCCGCCGTGACATTCTGCGACCCGCTGAAATTGAATTGCGGGGGAATGCCGCCTTCACCGGGGGCACGCCAATAGGTCTTCCACCCCGGCGCAAGGACCAGCCGCACCGCCGCCATATGCGTGCCTTGCGCGGTGCGCCAACCGGGCAGGACCTCGGCGGCGACGACATCATCGCCTTGCAAGAACTGCGCCTGCGCCACCGTCGCGGACAGCGCAAGAACGACGGCAGACAGGGTTTGAAGGGGCCGGAACATCATCATGGCGTGACCCTACGCAGCGACGCGAAACAAGGAAATCACATTCCGCTGAACCAAGCCCCCCTGCGGCACAGGCACCACAGCCGAAGGCTTGAATACAGCCCGCGCTGCCCCCACTGTCCTGTTATGCAGGTGCAGAATACCCCCGAGTCGCTTAGCGGACAGATCCTGATCGCCATGCCCGGCATGGGTGATCCCCGGTTTGATCACAGCGTCGTTTACCTGTGCGCGCATTCCGAAGAAGGCGCGATGGGCCTGATCGTGAACAAGCCCGCGTCGGATCTGGATCTTTCCAGCCTCTTGGAGCAGATCGGGATCACCCCCACCCCGCAGATGCGGGACATGCCGATCCATTTTGGCGGACCGGTCGAACATGGGCGCGGGTTCGTTTTGCACAGCGCCGATTATGCCGGGAATGACACGACCCTTCAGGTCGATGCGCAGTTCGGGATGACCGCCACGATGGACATTCTGGAAGACATCGCCCGTGGCGAAGGCCCCGACACCTGCCTGCTGGCTTTGGGCTATGCCGGGTGGGGACCGGGCCAGTTGGAACAGGAATTGCAGGCGAACGGCTGGTTGACCGCGGCCGCGTCGCCCGAGTTGGTCTTTTCCCCAAAAGTCGGCGCGATCTGGTCCAAAGCGTTGAACAGTCTGGGGATTGACCCCGCGCTGCTCTCGGCAACGGGCGGCACGGCCTAGCGCGGCGCCGCGGCCCGGCGCAAACGGTCGTTGATCGCGCGCCCCAGCCCTGTGTCCGGCACCGGTGCCACGGCGATGGCCTGCCCCCCCGCAGCCTGTGCATCAAGGTCCCGCAGCAAACCAAACAAGCGCGCCGCAGCTTCGGTCAGGTCGCCCACAGCGGACAAGGTCGCATCTGCACCAACCGACCCCGGCCCGAACCCCAGCCACAACGCCCCCTCGGGCCGGCTTGCCGCGTTCAGGATCACGCGCGCGCGGGGCGCATAATGCGATGCCAGCTGCCCCGGCGCGCTGGGAACCGCCTCATCCCCCGGCACCGCCACAGCGCGCCCCAAGACCGCTTCGATCTGGTCCGCCGCAACCGCCCCCGGACGCAGCAATTGCGGCCCGGCCTCGGACAGGCGCAAGACGGTCGATTCCACCCCCACCCGGCAAGCCCCACCGTCGATCACCGCCGCGATCCGCCCCGATAGCCCGTCCAGAACATGCGCAGCCGTCGTCGGGCTGACCCGGCCAGACGGGTTTGCACTGGGCGCCGCCAAGGGGCGCTGGCACGCGGACAGCACGCGCCGCGCCAAGTCATGGTCCGGCACCCGCAACGCGACGCTGGACAGGCCCGCACTGACGGCAGGTGCCAATCCGGCATCGGCCCGCTTGGGCAGCACCAAGGTCAGGGGGCCGGGCCAGAAGGCCTGCATGACCGCGCGCGCAGCCGCATCGACCACGGCATAGCGGGCCGCCTCCGACGGATCGGCCAAATGCACGATCAACGGATTGTAGGACGGACGCCCCTTTGCGGCGTAGATCGCAGCGACAGCCGCATCGCTGGTCGCATCGGCCCCCAGCCCGTACACCGTCTCGGTCGGGAAGGCGACAAGTTGGCCCTGCCGCAACAGGGCCGCCGCCTGCGCGACCCCGTCAGCATCCGG
This sequence comes from uncultured Dinoroseobacter sp., assembly GCA_964539755.1. Taxonomy (GTDB): domain Bacteria; phylum Pseudomonadota; class Alphaproteobacteria; order Rhodobacterales; family Rhodobacteraceae; genus Dinoroseobacter. The sequence goes on from CAZIKH010000010.1 coordinate 16,237, forward strand.
GGCAAGGGTTTGGGTCAACACGCGGGGTCCTTTCTCGTGACGCAGCGTTCAATTTGCGGGCCAGTCCTTGGCCATGGCACGGTCTGCGCGCGGAAGTAGCCTGTTCCAAGACCGCTTGCAAAGGCCTGCCGCCAAGACGTTCAGAACGAAAGACCGCCCCATGCCCTTTGCCTCGCCCGTGGATGATATTCAATTCGTGCTGACCAAGGTCGCCGGGTTCGACCAAGTTGCCGCCACCGATCGGTTCGCCGATGCAACCCCGGAAACCGTGGCCGCGATCCTCGAAGAAGTCGGCAAACTGGCCGATCAGGTTCTGGCGCCCCTGAACCGCGTCGGCGACCAGAACCCGGCCATTCTGGAAAATGGCGTTGTCCGCACCGCGCCCGGGTTTGCCGAAGCCTATCGCGCGGTCGCCGAAGGCGGCTGGCTGGGTCTGTCGGCGACGCCCGACTATGGCGGCATGGGCCTGCCCATCAGCCTGAGCACCGCAGTCAACGAACTGTTTGCCGGGTCCTGCATGTCGCTGCACCTTTGCACGTTGCTCAGCCAAGGCCAGATCGAAGCCTTGGAACATCATGCCAGTGACAGCCTGAAGGCGCTGTATCTGCCCAAGTTGATCAGCGGTGAATGGACCGCAACGATGAACCTGACCGAACCCCAAGCCGGGTCCGATGTGGGGGCGCTGCGCAGCAAGGCGGTCCCCAAGGGCGACGGGACCTACGCGATCTCGGGTCAGAAAATCTATATCACCTGGGGCGACAGCGACATTGCCGAGAACACCGTGCATCTGGTCCTTGCCCGCCTGCCCGATGCGCCTGCCGGAACCAAAGGGGTCAGCCTGTTTCTGGTCCCCAAACGCCTGCCGGATGAAGACGGCAATCCGGGCGCGCGCAATTCCGTGCGGGTTGTGTCGCTGGAACACAAGCTGGGCGTCCATGCCTCGCCCACTTGCGTGATGCAGTATGACGACGCCATCGGCTGGCTGGTCGGTGCGGAAGGGGCCGGGATGAAAGCGATGTTCACGATGATGAACAACGCGCGCCTTGGCACCGGCACGCAAGGCGTCGGCATCGCCGAGGCCGCCACCCAAGCTGCCTTGGCCTATGCCCGTGACCGCGTTCAAGGGCGTCCCCTCAGGGGGACCCTTGGCACCATTGCCGACCACGCGGATGTCCGTCGCATGCTGATGTCGATGCGGGCCGATACCTTTGCCGCCCGGGCGCTGGCTTACGATTGCGCGGTGGCGCTGGATATGGCGGCCGCCACTCAGGACGACGGCTGGATTGCACGCGCGGGCGTGCTGACCCCGCTTGCGAAATCCTTCTGCACCGACACCGGGGTCGCGGTCGCCTCTGAAGCGATCCAAGTGCATGGCGGCATGGGCTTCATCGAAGAAACCGGGGTCGCGCAATACCTGCGCGATATCCGGGTCACGACGATCTATGAAGGCACCAACGGCATTCAGGGCATGGACCTTGTCGGGCGCAAATTGGCCGATGGGGGCGAAGCGGTGCTGCGCTTGATCGACCAGATCGAAGCCGAAGCCGAAGCCTCGCGCGAGATGCAGCCGGATCTGGCGATGCCGGTCTGGCAGGCGGCGGAAACCCTGCGTGAGGCGACCGAGGCACTTTTGGAACAAGCCGATATGAATGTGCGTTTTGCCAGCGCGGTGCCCTACCAGCGGGCCTTTGCGCGGGTTCTGGGGGGCATGTATCACCTGCGCGCGGCCCTCGCCGAAGGCGGCAAGGGGCCCCGCACGGCGCTGGCCAAGGTCTATATCCTGCGCTTGTTGCCGGAACACGCCGCCCTTCTGGCGTCGGTTTCGGTCGGGGATGCAGGCCTTTATGACGACGACCTCTTCGGCAGCGCGGCCTGATGCCCGATACCGGCCCCATCGGACTTCAGACGCCCTTTCCCGAAGCCCCCACCGAAGGCACCGCGACCGAGGTCGCCCCGGGTCTGCTGTGGATGCGCCTGCCCCTGCCGATGGCGCTGGATCACGTGAATGTCTATGCGCTCGACGATGGCGAGAGCTGGACGCTGATTGATACCGGCTTTTCCAGCCGGCGTGGCAAGGCGATCTGGCAAAAGCTTCTGACCGGCCCGCTTGCCGGCAAGCCCGTGTCGCGGGTGCTGGTCACCCATCATCACCCCGACCATGTCGGTCTGGCCGGATGGTTTCAATCTGAACATGGGGCAGAATTGCTGATGTCCCGCACCGCTTGGCTGATGGCGCGGATGCTGACCTTGGATGACCAAGACCGCCCTTTGCCCGAAACGCTGGCCTTCTGGCGCAGCGCCGGGATGGCCCCTGACATCCTTGCCCAGCGCGCGAAAGAACGCCCGTTCAACTTTGCCGATATGGTGGCCCCGCTGCCTTTGGGCTTTACCCGCCTTGTTGAAGGGCAATCCCTGCGGATCGGGGGGCGGGACTGGACCGTGCGGATGGGCAATGGGCACGCGCCGGAACATGTCACGCTGTGGTCCGAGGACCTTGTGATCGCAGGCGACCAGATCATCGCAACCATTTCGCCCAATATCGGGGTCTATGCCACGGAACCCGAGGCGGACCCGGTCAGCGAATGGCTGGAGGCCTGCACGCGGCTCAGCGATTTTGCCACGGATCGGCAATTGGTGTTGCCCGGACACAAGCTGCCCTTTACCGGCCTGCCCTTTCGTATGGCCCAGTTGATCCAGAACCACCACGGCGCGCTGGACCGATTGCTGCGTTATCTTGCCGAACCCCGAACCGCCCATGACTGTTTCGCGCCCTTGTTCAAGCGCACCATCGGGGCGGGCGAATACGGGCTGGCGCTGGTCGAAGCCATCGCCCATCTGAACCATCTGCATCAAACGGGCCGCGCGACGCGGCATCGGCGCACCGACGGCGCGTGGGTCTATCAAGCGGCCTGAGGCCGACTTTGCACGGGGGTCACGGTCAGCCCGTCCGCATCCAGACGATAGAGCATCCCAGCCTCGACCGGGGTCCAGGTGGCGGCTTGCCCGCATAACGGCTCCGACGCCAGCACGGCCCCGCCCCCGCCCCAATCCCGCGCGGCATAGAGCGTGGGACAGCGCCCATCGCTGGCATACCGGAACCCATAAAGCGCGGTTCCATCCGACAGAACGCAGGTCAGCCGGATCGGCCCTTCCGGCCCGGCTGGGTCCAATTGTGCCAGCGTCCGGGCCATGGCCCCCGCCGGGTCGTCCTGCAACCCCTGGGCCAGCAGGGTCAGGAACACCGCTTCGCTGTCGGTGGTGCCACGCCGCTGGGCATAAAGCGCATCGGGCAAGGCCGCCTCCAACCGCCGCCGGATGCGCGGGAAATGCGGCACTTGCCCATTGTGGCAGAAGCTCCAGCGCCCATAGGTGAAGGGGTGGCAATTCTGGCGGCTGGTCTCGCCCATGGTGGACGCGCGAATATGCGCGATGAATAGCTGTGATCGCACAAGCCGACACAAGCTGGTCAAGTTCCCGTCGGACCACGCGGGCAGAACATCGCGGTACAGGCCCGGGGTGTCGGACTGCCCATACCACGCGATCCCGAATCCATCGCCATTGACCGCCAGCTTGGCCTCCGACGCATGCTGGCTTTGTTCCAGAAGGGAATGGGGCGGCTTGATGATGATATCCTCAAGCGCGGTTTCCGGGCCAAGATAGGCAGCGATCCGACACATTTACTGCGGCACACGGGACGTGATGCGGGCGTGAAGCCGTTTCAGGATATCGCTGGCCGTCGTTTTGCACAGCGCAGGAACGATTGCATGCAGGGCCGCCGCCAGCGCCGCCACGAACAACCAGAAGGCAAAGCCAAAGGCAAAGCGCATGTGTTCGAGATAGGTTTCATCGACCGAGGCCGGGTGGTCCAGGAACCAGCGCTGCCATACCGAACCGGGGTTGGGGACGGATTGATCTGTGTTGGACATGGAACCCTCCTTTCATGCCTTTGGCATGTAGGTTATCCCGACCCAACCGGTGCAGCATCCCAAAATGCCCTTACTTCTCGCTATATCTTGGGATAGCATCCCAATATGGAGACACCGCTCGATACAATTGATCGAAACCTGCTACAGGCGCTGCAACGCGATGCCAGCCAGTCCATCGAGGCACTGTCCGACCAAGTCGGCCTGTCGCGCAACGCCTGCTGGCGCCGGATCAAGATGCTGGAACAGGCGGGTGTCCTGACCAAGCGGGTCGCATTAGTGGATGCCGCCAAGGTTGGATGTGGATTGACCGTGATGGTGTTGATCCGCACCTCGACCCATGATGCGAAATCCATGGCGGACCTGACGCGCGCGGTCGAAGCCATGCCCGAGGTCACCGGGGCCTACCGAATGACCGGCGATCTGGACTATGTGCTGCAAGTCCGCGTCGCGGATGTCGCCGCCTATGACGCCTTCTACAAGCGGTTGATCGGGCGGGTCGCGGTGTCCGACATCTCGGCCAGCTTTGTGATGGAAGAAATAAAGCACACAACCGCCGTGCCGCTTTGACCTTGGCGCTGCGTCGCGCGGGACGCGGCCAAAACACCCCTTGACGCATCTGTGCCACACCCGCACAACCCGGCGGCGTTTCACGGGATTGCGCGGTGACACCTGTGCGGAATTCCGCTACCCGTTCCATTAACTACGAAATGTAGGAGATCTGATATGACCGACCACAAGCACGGCGAAATGGACACCACCGAACAGGAAAAGACCTTCGCGGGGTTCATGAAGTTCACCATCTGGACCGTCGTGGTCATCATCGTTGCTCTTATTCTGCTCGCCCTGATCAACGCCTAACAAACCGACGGAGGCTGCCACCTCATGCGCCTGATTTCCCTGTTGACCGTAGCGGTCCTCGTCCTTGTTGGATGCGGGGGCGGTCCCGAAGAAAAATGGGCGTCTGACGACGTTGTTGCGCGGGCAGCCTACAGTCCCGGCGGTCAGCCTACGATCACCCTCTATACGATGGTGTCGAACGACACCGGCGCGGGCGGCCACACGGCCGTGATGATCAATGGCAGCCAGCGGGTGCTGTATGATCCGGCCGGGTCTTGGCAGCATCCCTTGGTCCCGGAACGCAACGATCTGCATTTCGGCTTCACCGAGTTCATGCGCAAGTTCTACATCGATTTCCACGCCCGCACGACCTACCACGTGGTGGTGCAGGAACTGCCGGTCTCGCTGGAACAAGCCAACTTGGCCATTGCAGCGGTGCAGGCCCAAGGCGCGGCCCCGGCGGCCTATTGTGCGCGCTACACCTCGACCGCGCTGCGCAAGGTGCCCGGTCTGGAAGGCCTGAACACGACGTGGTTCCCGGTCAATCTGCAAGAACAATTCGCCGAAATCCCCGGCGTACGCACCGAAAAGATCTTCGACGACGACCCGGATTACAACAAGACAATGCTCGAGGCCGGGATCGTCCCCATCCCCGCCGACGCATTTACCGCCGCAAATTGACGATCAGACCGGGCCCAGCGCCCGGTCTTTTCATTTCCGCCGCAGGTGTTCGTCGAGACGCGGCAGAATTTCGACGAAATTGCAGGGGCGGTGGCGATAATCGAACTGCCATTTCAGGATCTCGTCCCACGCATCCTTGCAAGCCCCCGAACTGCCCGGCAGCGCGAACAGATAGGTGCCGCCGGCCACACCGCCTGTTGCACGGCTTTGCACCGCACTGGTTCCGATCTTCTGCATGGACACCAGCGTGAACACGGTTCCGAAGGCCTCGATTTCCTTTTCATAGACGTCCCGATGCGCTTCGACCGTCACATCGCGCCCGGTCAACCCGGTGCCGCCCGTCGTCAGGATCACGTCGATCTCGGGATCGGCCACCCAAGCCCGTAACTGCGCGGCAATATCGGCGCGGTCATCCTTCAGGATGGCGCGCGCCGCCAGACTGTGACCCGCATCGGTCAGCCGGGCGACCAGAACATCGCCCGATTTGTCCTCGGCCAGACTGCGGGTGTCCGAAACCGCCAGAACCGCGATCCGCATCGGCAGAAACGGACGGGTTTCGTCAATGCGGCTCATGACGCAGCTTCGATCTTGTCCTGCGTGCGCAGCTCGAAATCCGAGGCATCGTGGCGTTCGCGCAATTGTTCTTCCAGCGGGCCATTGGCCTTGTTGACCATGCGCCCCCGCTGCACCGCCGGACGGTCTGCCATCAAGGCCGCCCAGCGGATGACATGATCGTATTCATGCACACTGAGGAACGTGCCAGCATCATAGGCCCCGCCTTCCACCATACGCCCATACCACGGGTAAATCGCCATATCGGCAATCGTGTAATCCTCGCCCAGCATATAGGTGTTGTCCGCCAAGTGGCGGTTCAGAACATCCAACTGGCGCTTGGTTTCCATGGCATAGCGGTTGATGGGGTATTCGTATTTCTCGGGCGCATAGGCATAGAAATGGCCAAAGCCGCCGCCAACGAACGGCGCGCTGCCCATTTGCCAGAACAGCCAAGACAGAAGTTCGGCGCGCTTTTCCTTGGGGCCAAGGAAGGCGTCGAATTTCTCGGCCAGATGCAGCAGGATTGCGCCGGATTCGAACACGCGCACCGGGGTGTCCCCCGACAGATCCAACAGCGCCGGGATTTTCGAGTTTGGGTTGATCTCGACAAAGCCCGTGCTGAACTGATCGCCTTCGCCGATATTGATCAGCCACGCATCGTATTCGGCCCCGCTATGCCCGGCGGCCAGCAATTCTTCGAACAGGATCGTGACCTTCACGCCGTTTGGCGTTCCAAGCGAATGCAGCTGGAACGGATGCTTGCCGACGGGCAGGGTCTTTTCATGCGTGGGGCCGGCGATGGGACGGTTGATCTTGGCAAAGGTACCGCCGCTTTCGGCGTCCCAAGTCCAGACCTCGGGCGGGGTGTAGGTGGGATCGGACATATCGGGGTTCCTTGATTAGGGGGTCAATTTGCGGCGCAGGGCTTGCAGGTCGGCCCAAGCGGCCCGTTTCTGCAGGGGCTGGCGCAACAGATAGGCCGGATGGAACATCGGCAAACAGGGCAGGCCTTCGGCCTGTGTCCAGGTGCCGCGCAGCCGCGTGATGCCCGTGCGCCCCAACAGCGCCCGCGCCGCGATATTGCCCATGACGACCAGGATTTCGGGCTGGACCAAGGCGATATGGCGGGCCAGAAACGGCATCATCATCGCGATCTCGTCCGGCGACGGATCACGGTTCTGCGGCGGCCGCCAAGGCAGCACATTGGTGATGTAAAGCGCCTGCGCGGGATCGGGCCTGTCCCGGCCCATGTCGATGGCCGCGAACATCGCGTCCAGAAGCTGGCCTGCCGCCCCCACAAAGGGCTTGCCGATCCGGTCTTCGTCCCGACCCGGCGCTTCGCCCACGATCATGACCCGCGCCTGCGGTTGCCCATCCGAAAACACGAGGTTCCGCGCCCCTTTGCGCAATTCGCAATGGGTGTAGCTGTCCATCGCCGCGCGCAAGGCCTCCAGACTGTCTGCCGCTTGGGCCAAGCGCGTTGCCTCGGCCACCGGATCGGCCTCGGGCAACTGCGCGGGTGCCGCGACCGGTTCGACCGATCCTTGCGGCGCGGCCTCGGCTTCGGCGAACCGATCCACGGGCGCGTCCAAGATCGCCTCGTCCGCCCCCAGTTCGACCTGCCAAACAAGCATGGCAAGGGCGTCATGGGGGTCCAACTGATCAAGGGATACGGCGGGCATGGGCCAGACCCTAGGACCGCGCGCGGCAATGCGCAATTGCCAGTCTTGTGACCCGCCCGGTGCCCGGCCTATAAGCGGCGCAGGATACGGGGGACCCCATGGCATTTCGCGCGCGTCATCTTCTGGGCATCGAACAGCTTGGCCCGGATGAAATTGTCACGCTGCTCGATCTGGCCGAAACCTATGTCGATCTGAACCGCACCCCCGGCCAGCATGGCGACGCACTGGCGGGGCTGACCCAGATCAACATGTTCTTCGAGGCCTCGACCCGCACCCAAGCCAGTTTCGAAATCGCCGGCAAGCGCCTTGGCGCGGATGTCATGAACATGGCCATGGCCGCCAGTTCGATCAAGAAAGGCGAAACCCTGATCGATACGGCGATGACACTGAACGCGATGCATCCCGACCTTCTGGTGGTGCGCCATCCGCAATCCGGCGCGGTGGACCTGCTGGCGCAGAAGGTGAACTGCGCGGTGCTGAACGCAGGCGACGGGCGACACGAACACCCCACACAAGCCTTGCTCGATGCGCTGACCATCCGACGCGCCAAGGGCCGCCTGCACCGCCTGAACATCGCGATTTGCGGCGACATCGCCCACAGCCGGGTCGCGCGCAGCAACATCCTTCTGCTGGGCAAGATGGAAAACCGGGTGCGTCTGGTTGGCCCGCAAACGCTGATGCCCTCGGGCGTCGCCGATCTGGGGGTCGAGGTCTATCACGACATGCGCGCAGGCCTTGCCGATTGCGATGTCGTCATGATGCTGCGGCTTCAGAAGGAACGCATGGATGGCGGGTTTATCCCGTCCGAACGCGAATACTACCACCGCTACGGGCTGGACGCCGAAAAGCTGGGCCATGCAAAGGACGATGCCATCGTCATGCACCCCGGCCCGATGAATCGCGGCGTCGAAATCGACGGGCTTCTGGCGGACGATATCAATCGGTCCGTGATCCAGGATCAGGTCGAAATGGGCGTCGCGGTGCGCATGGCGGCGATGGATCTTCTGGCGCGGAACCGGGCGGAAGATCGTCAGGCGCAGGCGGGGGCCGCATGACCAAGCCCCTGACCTTTGCCGGGGGACACCGTGACCGGGTGGCGGTCTTCGCTGTGAACCTGCCCGAACCCGATGCCGAAACCGCCGATCCCGAAACCCTGCTGGGGGTCGGCCCGGTCGACGCCACGCGCGTGGAGCTGTTTCCCCTGCGCGACCTGCAAGGCGTCGGCTTGCCCGCCTACCTGACAGATGGGCTGGGACTGGACGAAGACGCCGTCAAGGCCGACAAAGCCCGGCTGACCGCCTTGGAAGGCCATGTTCTGATCTTGCACGCTGCCGCCTTTGCGCAGTTGCCCGTGACCGTTTCGCAGGGGCCGAACCTGACCCTGATCGGGACCTATGATCCGCCCCGCCCTTCGCTGCCCTTGACGCCCTTGCGCAGCGCGTCGGCCCAAGGCGCCATCGGCGCTGCTGGGGGCGCGCAGCCTGCGCCGGGGCTGCGGCTGGGGCCGCTGTTGATCGCGCTGGCAGGTTTGGCGCTGCTGGCCGGGTTGGCGATTGTCGTGGCGGTGCTTCGGGCGGGGAACGGATGATGGGCAGGACCAGCCGAAAGGACACCAAATGCTAGGATGGCTGCGCAGACTTCTGGCCAAACGGCCCGAACGCAGGGAAGCCGCCCCGCGACGGCAGGCCCCGCCGCCGCCGGAACGCGTGCATGTCTTCACCTTCGCCTTCGAGACCGGGCAAGGCTTCCTGAACTACGTCGATCAAATCTGGACGACGCAGGATGCGGAACCGCGCTGTCGGTTCGAAGACGATCTGCAATTGCGGTATCTGGACCGGAACTATGTCGAACTGATCGAAGGCACGCCCGAAGAAATCGACGCCCATATCCGCCCGCTTCTGGCCCATGCCGTCGATGCGGATGCCGTCTTTCTTGGCACGCCCCATGTCGCCCAAGTCGCCCTGATCTATGACCGCGCCTTGCCGGACGACGCGCCGCCGCTGCGATCGACGCCCCAAGCGCGCTATGTTGGTGTGGCGGACCTCGCATGACCTTGTTGCACCTGACCAATGCCCGCCTGATCGACCCTGAAACCGGGACCGACACCCCGGGCAGCCTGCTGCTGCGCGACGGGCTGATCCTGGCCCGCGATCCCGGCAGCGT
>CAZIKH010000011.1:0-23474 GCA_964539755.1 uncultured Dinoroseobacter sp.
TGGCCAGCACCGCGACGATGCCGCTGGCCGCGATGCCGAGCACGATCCCCAGAAACACCCAGCGGGTCGGGGTCGGGGCGGCTGGCGGTGGCGCGGGTGGCTGCATCTGGCGCAACAGCGCGGCTTCGGTCAGGCGCGGCAGCTTGGGTCCGAACTTGGCCAAGACCCGCGCGGTCGCAACCAGATCGCGGGCCAAGGCCTTGGGCCCCACATTTTCGCGGATATAGCGTTCGACGATGGGGGCGGCGACCTGCCAGATGTTGATATGGGGGTTCAGCGACCGCGCGACCCCTTCGACCACCACCATGGTGCGTTGCAGCAGGATCAGTTCGGTCCGGGTTTCCATGCCGAACCGTTCGGTCACCTCGAACAGATAGGCCAGCAACCGGGCCATCGAGATCCGCGAGGCATCCATGCCAAAAATCGGCTCGCCTACGGATCGCAGCGCCTGCGCGAATTCGTCGATATCGCGATCCGCGGGCACATAGCCGGCTTCGAAATGCACCTCGGCCACGCGGCGATAGTCCTTGCGGATAAAGCCCATCAGGATCTCGGCATAGACGCGCCGGGTGTATTCGTCGATGCGCCCCATGATCCCGAAATCCAGCGCGATCAACTCGCCATCCGGTCCAACGCGCAGATTGCCTTGGTGCATGTCGGCGTGGAAATACCCATCCCGTAAGGCGTGGTTCAGGAACATCTGCAAGACGCGCGTGCCCAGATCGGCGGTGTCCAAACCCGAGGCGGCGATGCGGTCGGTTTCCGACAGGGGGATGCCGTCCACCCAGCCCAGCGTCATCACCCGCCGCCCCGACAGATCCCATTTCACCGCGGGCAGGGCAAAGCCGTCATCGTCCTTGGTGTTGGCGGCGAATTCATTCGCGGCGGACGCTTCCAGCCGCAAATCCAGTTCCCCCAGAACCACGCCTTCGAAATGCGCGATCACGTCCAAGGGGCGCAGGCGGCGGGCGCTGGGGGCCAGCACCTCGACCATCTGGGCGGCAAAGTAGAAGGCGTCGATGTCCTTGCGGAAGGCCCGTTCGATCCCGGGACGCAGCACCTTGACCGCGACGGTTTCCCCGGTTTCGGCCAATTCGGCCTTGTGCACTTGCGCGATCGACGCGGCGGCGACAGCATCCGAAAAGGACCGAAAGACGGTGTCGACCGGTTTGCCCAATTCGGCTTCGACAGCGGCCTTCGCTTCGGTGACCGGGAAGGGGGGCAGCTTGTCTTGCAACACCTGCAATTGCAGCGCCAGTTCCGGGCCGACCACGTCCGGGCGGGTCGACATGATCTGTCCGAACTTGATGTAGGCGGGGCCCAGCGCGGTCAGCGCGCGTGGCACGGGCGGCATGGTCATGTCGCCCTTCAGCCCCAGCCATTGAAACGGCCAGCCCAGAATGCGCGCGGCCACCCGCAGGCTGGGGGGCGCGTCCATCGCTTCCAGCGCCAGCCGCATCGCGCCCGCGCGTTCGAAGGTCGCGCCGGTTCGGATCAGGCGCCAGATATTGTGCGGCCCGCGCATGTCAGATTTTCCAACCCGAATGCAGGGCGGCGACGCCGAAGGTCAGGTTGCGATACTTCACCTGTCGGAACCCGGCATCGCGGATCATGTCGGCGAACAGGTCTTGCTTGGGGAACTTCCGGATCGATTCGACAAGGTATTGATAGCTGTCGCTGTCGCCCGCGATCACCTGACCCATCCGGGGGATCACGTTGAAGGAATACCGATCATAGGCCCATTGCAGCGCCGGGTTCGGCACTTGGCTGAATTCCAGAACCATCAGCCGCCCGCCGGGGCGCAGCACGCGATAGGCTTCGGACAAGGCGTCTTCGATCCGGGTCACGTTCCGAATGCCGAAGCTGATGGTATAGACGTCGAAACTGGCATCGGCGAAGGGCAGGGCCATCGCATCGCCGACCATCCAATCCAGCTTGTCGGACAGGTTTTCCGCCTCGGCCCTTTGGCGGCCGGCGATCAACATGTCTTCGGTCAGGTCCAGCACCACCGCGCTGGCGGTCGGCGCGCGCTTCAGGAAGCGGAATGCGATATCCCCGGTGCCGCCGGCCACGTCCAACAGGCGTTGCCCATCCCGGGGGGTCAGCCAATCCATCATCGCGTCCTTCCAAACGCGATGCACGCCGCCAGACATGACATCGTTCATCAGGTCGTATTTCGATGCGACCGAGGAGAACACCCCCTTCACCCGACCCGCTTTCTGGTCCTCGGGGATCGTTTCGAAGCCGAAATGCGTGGTCTTGTCGGATTGCTGGGTCATCTGGGGCCTTGTGGTTCCGGTATCCTGCTCTTCCTTATAGGTTGCGCGGGGGGCGATACAACGCACCGCGACATCATGGAAAGCCGGAGGCCCGCCTTGCCCGAACTGCCCGAAGTCGAAACCGTCCGGCGGGGTTTGCTGCCCGTACTGGAAGGCGCGACCATCGCGCGGGCCGACATCCGGCGCGCCGATCTGCGTTGGCCTTTTCCACCCGCGATGCAGGCGCGTCTGGAAGGGCAGACCGTTCAAGCGCTGCGTCGACGGTCGAAATACGTGCTGGCGGACCTGTCCGGTGGCGAAACCCTGCTTGTTCATCTGGGCATGTCGGGCCGCATCCTGATCCATCCCGGCCCGGGGAACCGTCAGATGTTGGGACAATATGTTCACGCCCATCCGGCCTTGGAAAAGCATGATCATGTTGTGTTGGACCTGACCTCGGGCGCGCGGATCGTGTTCAACGATCCACGGCGGTTCGGGGCGATGGACCTGATGCCGACCGCGGCGCAAGCCCAGCACAAGCTGCTGGCTGCCCTCGGGCCGGAACCCTTGGGAAACGGGTTTCATGCCGATTACCTTGCGGCGGCCTTCAAGGGGCGCCGCACGCCGGTCAAAGCCGCCTTGCTGGATCAGAGAATCGTTGCCGGGCTGGGCAATATCTATGTGTGCGAGGCGTTGCACCGGGCGGGCATTGCGCCGAAACGCCTTGCAGGGCGCATTTCGGCAACACGGCTGGCCGCCCTTGTGCCGATCATTCGGACCGTTCTGACCGAGGCCATCGATGCGGGCGGATCGTCCTTGCGGGATTATCGCCAAGCCGATGGAGACCTTGGATATTTTCAGCACAGCTTCCGGGCCTATGGGCGCGAAGGGGCCCCCTGTCTGGCCGATGGCTGTGACGGCAGAATCGCCCGGATCGTGCAATCGGGGCGGTCGACCTTCTACTGCCCGGCCTGTCAAAGATAGCTTGAACCTGCCACCGCAGTTGGTAACCCTCCCCCTCGACAAGACGCGCACACGGGGGAGCCGGCTTCATGGCGTACAACACCATTATCGTCGACATCGATGATCATATCGCCGTCATCCGGCTGAACCGGCCCGATGCGCTGAACGCCATCAATGCCGAATTGCTGGGCGAACTGACCGAGGCCGTCACCAAGGCCGATGCCAACGACAAGGTGCGGGTGATCGTGCTGACCGGGTCGGAAAAGGCCTTTGCGGCAGGTGCCGACATCAAGGAAATGGCGGAAAAGTCCTTCGTCGAAACCTTCGGTGCGGACCTGTTCGGGCCCGAACCGGATCGCATCCTTGCCTGCCGCAAGCCGATTATTGCGGCGGTGTCGGGCTATGCGCTGGGCGGCGGGTGCGAATTGGCCATGATGTGCGATTTCATCATCGCGTCGGACACGGCCAAATTCGGCCAGCCCGAAATCAATCTGGGCGTCGTGGCGGGCATGGGCGGCACCCAACGGCTGACCCGGCTGGTCGGCAAGTCGAAATCCATGGACATGCACCTGACCGGGCGGTTCATGACCGCGGACGAAGCGGAACGGTCCGGCCTTGTCAGCCGCGTGGTGCCTGCAAAGAAGCTGATGGAAGAAGCCCTGAGTGCGGCCCACAAGATCGCCGAGAAATCCGCGCTGACCGCCATGGCGGTGAAAGAGGCGGTGAATCGCGCCGAAGAAACCAGCCTGCGCGAAGGCCTGCTGTTCGAACGGCGGCTGTTTCACGCGCTGTTCGCAACCGAAGACCAGAAGGAAGGCATGGCCGCCTTCCTGGAGAAGCGCGAAGCGCAATTCCGCGACCGTTAAGCCGCATTTGCACAAACCCAACTTGGGCCATTGACTTGTGGCCGAGTCGCGCATATCAGCGCGATCTCAGAATAAACTTGTCCAAATCCGTTGGAGAGCCCGTTGGCCAACTCGCCTCAAGCCAAGAAACGCGCACGCCAGACCGAGCGTCGCACCGCCGTGAACAAAGCGCGCCGCTCGCGCATCCGTACTTTCCTGCGCAAGGTTGAAGAAGCCATTGCCGGTGGGGATGCCGCCGCCGCAGCTGATGCCTTGAAATCCGCGCAGCCGGAACTGATGCGTGGCGTGACCAAGGGCGTTCTGCACAAGAACACGGCATCGCGGAAAATGTCGCGTCTTGCTGCCCGCGTGAAAGCGCTGTCCGCCTAACAGATTGCATTTTTGCAACAGCCGGAACGCCCCCCTGTGGGGCGTTTTTGCGTTTCTGCCGATATTTCAACCTCGTAACAAATTCATGTCACGACACACGTTTATGGCGAGTGGAGATTCGGCAAATTAACCGCGTGTCAACCATCTTGTATGGGGTGACGGATCGGTTCTGTCTTGCTACCCAAGAAGCCTAGCGAGTCATTCGTACAGTGAGGGGCCAGAAAACAGCCCAGATCGCATAGGTCTGGGGACAGGGAAAGTTTGTGCATGTCTAGGGGTGGCACAAGCATTCGGGCAATGCTGTCCGTTTTCTGGGTGAGGTGCGATTACCGGTTTGGGAACCGGTTCAGGCACTCAGGTCGATCGGCCGGTCTTGGGCAGTCTGCGGCCCGGGAACGACCCTGATCCCTTTTCGCTGTCCCGCTTGGGGCGTGCTTTGACCGGGTCCGCTGCGGACCGGGACCCAAGGCAGGTCTGCGCGGGCAGGGCAAACGCGGTCCTTGGGCCGCCCTGACAGGGCATCGCTGGAAATTGGGGACGCCCCGTCACAGGGGCAGGATGGACCTGCTGCGGTGGGTTGAAAGAACAAAAAAGGGCCAATAATGGGACAAGACACCTGGGGGCGTGTACGAGTTGAGCTTAAGAAAGAAGTCGGCAAAAACAACTACTTGACATGGATTGAACCGCTGCGCTTCAACACCATGGAAGCGGGTGTTGCGCATTTCGACGTGCCGACAAGCTTTGTCGGGACATGGGTCAAACGCAATTTCGGCGACCGGATTCTGCACCACTTTGTCAAGCATGGCGCAGACGTGAACCGGATCGAATTCAATGTGGCGGAATTGCGCCCCGCAGCCAATGTGGCAAGCCCGGGCGCAACGGCCCCCGCCCCGCGCGAAGATGCGCCGGAGCCGGCCTTGGGGACCATCGAAAGCGGGTCGCCCTTGGACAGCAGTCTGACCTTCGAAACCTTTGTCGTCGGCAAGCCGAACGAACTGGCCCATGCCGCCGCCCGCCGGGTGGCCGAAGGGGGACCCGTCTCGTTCAACCCGCTGTTCCTGTATGGCGGGGTCGGCTTGGGCAAGACACACCTGATGCATGCCATCGCCTGGGAGGCCAGCAAGCGCAACCCAGAGTTGAAAGTGCTGTATTTGTCAGCGGAACAGTTCATGTACCGTTTCGTGAAAGCCTTGCGGGATCGCAGCACTTTGGACTTCAAGGACCTGTATCGGTCGGTCGATATCCTGATGGTCGATGACGTCCAGTTTATCGCCGGCAAGAACAGCACGCAGGACGAGTTCTTTCATACGTTCAACGCACTGATCGAACAGAAAAAGCAGATCATCATTTCGGGCGATCGGGCGCCGGGCGAAATCGACGGTCTGGAAGACCGCATCAAGTCGCGTCTGCAGCGGGGTCTGGTCGTGGACCTGCATCCGACGGACTACGAATTGCGCCTCGGCATCCTGCAACAGAAGCTGGATCAGCATCTGGCGATGGGCGAAAACATCGTCATCGCGGATGGCGTTCTGGAATTCCTTGCCCACCGGATCGCGTCGAATGTGCGCGTTCTCGAAGGGGCCATGACCCGGCTGTTTGCCTTTGGGTCGCTGGTGGGCCGGGACATCACGCTGGATGTGACCCAGGACTGTCTGGCGGATATCTTGCGGGCCTCGGAACGCAAGGTCACCGTGGACGAGATCATGCGCAAGGTGTCCGAACACTATAACGTGCGGATCGCCGATCTGCTGGGACCGAAGCGCACGCGCACCATCGCCCGCCCGCGACAGGTGGCGATGTATCTGGCCAAGACGCTGACACAACGCAGCCTGCCGGAAATCGGGCGCCGCTTTGGCGGGCGGGACCACACGACCGTCATTCATGCCGTGCGCAAGATCAAGGAACTGCAAGACACCGATCAGCGCATCGCCGAAGATGTCGTGCTGCTGCGCCGCGCACTTGAGTCCTAAGCGCCGCAGGTTTTGCGATTAACGGGCCGGGGCCTTGACGGTCCCGGCTTTCGCATGATCATTCCTGAAAACCCTTGAGGTTACGACCGGGTGCGATAATCTCGCGTGCCCGGGGGTCAGGAGCATAGTATGAAAATCAGCATCGAACGCGCAGCGCTACTGAAGGCCGTCGGACAGGCCCAGTCGGTTGTTGAACGGCGGAACACGATCCCGATCTTGGCCAATGTGCTGATCGAAGCTGACGGAAATGACGTGACCTTCCGCGCCACCGATCTGGACATCGAAGTGGTCGACAAGGCCGATGCCATGGTCGAACGCGCCGGGGCCACCACGGTGTCTGCGGTGACCTTGCATGAAATCGTGCGCAAACTGCCAGATGGCGCGCAGGTGCAATTGTCCGAAGATGGGGCCAAAGGGCGGTTGGAAGTCACCGCGGGTCGGTCCAGTTTTTCGCTGGCGACCCTGCCGCGCGACGACTTCCCGGTTATGGCCAGTTCCGAATATGACTGCAATTTCTCGGCCCCCGCGCCGATGTTGCGCCGCCTGTTCGACAAGTCGAAATTCGCCATCTCGACCGAAGAAACGCGCTACTATCTAAACGGTGTGTTCATGCACACGGCGGATGGGGAAGATGGTCAGGTCCTGCGGTGCGTGGCCACCGATGGGCACCGTCTGGCGCGCATCGACGCCCCCGTGCCCGACGGGGCGGCCGACATGCCCGGCGTGATCGTCCCGCGCAAGACCGTGGCGGAACTGCGCAAGCTGCTGGACGATGACGACATGATGATCGCCGTCTCGGTCAGTGAAACGAAGGTGCGCTTCGCCACGCCGCAGATCACCCTGACATCGAAAGTGATCGATGGCACCTTCCCCGATTACACCCGCGTTATTCCCTATGGGAACACCAAGGAATTGAAGGTCGATGCCGCCGATTTCGCCAAGGCGGTCGACCGGGTGTCCACGGTCAGCTCGGAACGTTCCCGCGCCGTCAAGCTGACCTTGGATGAAGACCGTCTGATCTTGTCCGTCAACGCCCCAGACAGCGGGGCTGCGGAAGAAGAACTGGGCGTCGCCTATAACGCCGAACGCCTCGAGATCGGGTTCAACGCCAAGTATTTGCAGGACATCGCCAATCAGGTGGACCGGGAAAACGCGGTGTTTCTGTTCAACTCGGCCGGGGATCCGACCTTGATGCGCGAAGGCAATGACACCTCGGCGATCTACGTCGTGATGCCGATGCGGGTCTGATCATCCCCGATCCAGCAGGGGGCGTGCGCATGTCCGGTGTTTGGATCAGCGCCCTGACCTTGTCCCATTTCCGGTCGCACAAGCGGCTGCATCTGGACCTTCGCGCCGGGCCGGTTGCGTTGTTCGGGCCGAACGGGGCGGGCAAGACGAATATCCTGGAAGCGGTGTCCTTTCTGTCGCCCGGACGGGGGCTGCGCCGCGCCACGATGGATGAAATCGCCCGCCGCCCGGAAGCCCTTGGTTGGACGGTCGCGGCCAGTTTGCACGGCCCGTCCGGCGTGCATGAGATCGATACACGATCCGAAGCGGGCGCGCCGCGCAGCGTTCGCATAGATGACAAGCCCGTCCCGCAACTGGCGCTGGGCCGGATTGCCCCCTTGGTCTGGCTGGTTCCAGCGATGGACCGTCTGTGGATCGAAGCCGCCGAAGGGCGCCGTCGGTTTCTGGATCGCCTGACCATGGGGTTCCGCCCGGATCACGGCGCGGCCTCGGTCACCTATGAAAAGGCGATGCGGGAACGCAACCGCCTGCTGAAGGACGGGATGACCGACCCGGTCTGGTACGGGGCGCTGGAACGCCAGATGGCCGAAGCCGGGGCCGCCTTGCACGACAATCGCCGCGCTGCCTTGGCCCGCCTGTCCGACGCCCTGACCGAAGACCTTGGGGCGTTTCCGCGCGTCGGCTTGACCTTGGTCGGACCCGACGGTCCCGAAGAAGGGGCGATCCGGGCCGAAGATCTGGCCCGTGCCTTGGCCGACAATCGCCCCCGGGACATCGCGGCGGGTCGCACGTTGATCGGGCCGCATCGCGCCGATCTCGAGGCCATCTATACCGACAAGGGCCTTGGGGCCCGCGATTGTTCGACCGGGGAACAAAAGGCCTTGCTGTTGTCCTTGGTGCTGGCCAATGCGCGCGCCTTGCGGGACGATCACGGGGCCGCGCCCTTGTTGTTGCTGGACGAGGTCGCCGCCCATCTGGACGCCGACCGTCGCGCCGCCCTCTATGCCGAGATTGTCCAACTGGGCGCGCAGGCGTGGATGACCGGAACTGGCCCGGAATTGTTCGAAGCGCTGGGCGGGGACGCCCAGCGGTTTCACATCACCGACCGAAACGGCACCTCGCAGGTCGAACGGGCCTAGAAATCCAGATTTGCCACGCTCAGGGCGTTGGCCTGAATGAACTCGCGCCGGGGTTCGACCACATCCCCCATCAGCTTGGTGAAAATATCGTCCGCTTCCACGGCGTCTTCGATTTTCACCTGCAACAGTGTGCGGGCTTCGGGGTCCAGCGTGGTTTCCCACAACTGATCGGGGTTCATTTCGCCCAGACCCTTGTAGCGTTGCAGGCTTTGGCCTTTCGCGCCTTCTTCCAGAATCGCTTCCAGCAATTCGGTCGGGCCATGGATCAGCTGGCTTTTTTCCTTGCGATGCAGGGTCGCTGGGTCCTGATAGACCGCGCGGCTGTCTTTCGAAACCGACGACAGCTTGCGCGCTTCGCCCGACCGCAGAACCGCGCCGTCCAAGGTGCGCACTTCTTCGACGCCGCGCAGCACGCGCGCCAGTCGGATGCCGTGGTCCTGCGTGATCCGCCCGGTCCAGCCGCGTTCGTATTCGACGGCGACAAGGTCCAGCCGCTTGGCCACGTCGTCGGCGACGCGTTGCAGGTCATCATCGGCACGACCGGGATCAAAGGCCCCGGACAGGGCGGCCTGTTCCAGAATACGGCGCGGATAATGCGTCGGGAACGCATCCAGCACCCGCTTGAAGGCGCGCGCGGCCTCCACCACCCGGTGCAGGTCTTGTCCGGCGATTTCTTCGCCATTGGGCAACCGCAGAACTGCGCCTTCGATGCCTTGCGCCATAAGATAGTCTTCCAGCGCGGTTTGGTCCTTCAGATACACCTCGGACTTGCCGCGCGCGACCTTATAGAGCGGCGGCTGCGCGATATAGAGGTACCCGCCTTCGATGATCTGCGGCATCTGCCGGAAAAAGAAGGTCAGCAGCAGCGTGCGGATATGCGCGCCGTCCACGTCGGCATCGGTCATGATGACGATCTTGTGGTAGCGCAGTTTCGAGATGTCGAACTCATCCCGCCCGATCCCGGTGCCAAGTGCCGTGATCAACGTGCCGATTTCCTGACTGGACAGCATCCGGTCGAACCGCGCCCGCTCCACGTTCAGGATCTTGCCGCGCAGGGGCAGAACGGCCTGATCGCGGCGCGACCGCCCTTGTTTTGCGGACCCGCCTGCGCTGTCACCCTCGACCAGAAACAGTTCCGACAGGGCGGGGTCTTTTTCCTGGCAATCGGCCAGCTTGCCGGGCAGGCTGGCCACGTCCATCGCCGTCTTGCGGCGGGTCAGTTCGCGCGCCTTTCGCGCCGCTTCGCGCGCCAAGGCCGCTTCGATGATCTTGCCGACGATCTGCTTGGCTTCGGTCGGGTTTTCTTCGAACCATTCGGCCAGTTTTTCGTTCACCAAACCTTCGACCGCCGGGCGCACTTCGGACGACACCAGCTTGTCCTTGGTTTGGCTGCTGAATTTCGGATCGGGAACTTTGACCGACAGCACGCAGGTCAGGCCCTCGCGGGCATCGTCGCCCGTGAAATTGACCTTCTCGCGTTTGGCGATCCCGCTGGATTGGGCATAGGCGTTGATGGTGCGGGTCAGCGCGCCCCGGAAGCCCGCCATATGCGTGCCGCCATCGCGCTGGGGAATATTGTTGGTAAAGGGCAGCACCGTTTCGTGGTAACTGTCGTTCCACCACATGGCGATTTCCACGCCGATATCGTCGCGGGTGCCTTCGATGAAAATCGGTTCCGGCATCACCGGCGTCTTCGATCGGTCGAGATAGCGCACGAATTCCTTCACGCCGCCTTCATAGAACAGGTCGGATTCCAGCGGTTCTGCCGGGCGCAGGTCCTTCAGGATGATGCGCACACCCGAGTTCAGGAAGGCCAGTTCCCGCAAACGGTTTTCCAACGTCTTGAAGCTGTAATTCAGGTCGGAAAACGTGTCGGTGGAGGCCATGAACCGCACTTCGGTCCCGGTCTGGTCGCCCGCGTCGCCCACGACCTCGAGGTGTTTGACGGTTTCGCCGCGTTCGAACCGGGCAATGTGTTCCTTGCCTTCGCGCCAGATGCGCAATTCCAACCAATCGCTCAGCGCATTCACGACGGACACGCCCACCCCGTGCAGTCCGCCCGAAACCTTGTAGGAGTTGTCGTCGAATTTCCCGCCCGCATGCAGCTGGGTCATGATGACCTCGGCTGCGGAAACGCCTTCTTCTTCGTGAATGCCAACCGGAATCCCGCGCCCGTTATCGGTAACGGATACGCTGGAATCGGCGTGAATCGTCACCGTGACATGGTCGGCATGACCCGCCAGCGCTTCGTCGATGCCGTTATCGACGACCTCGTACACCATGTGGTGCAGACCCGATCCATCATCGGTGTCCCCGATATACATGCCGGGGCGTTTGCGAACTGCTTCCAACCCCTTGAGAACTTTAATAGAATCAGCGCCATATTCACTGGGCGTCTGGGCGGGCTCTGCCATGCGGGCCTTCCTTGGATTTTTCCGCATTTTATAGAGGTTTGCTGGGGCATTGTCACGTCGCAGACACAAGATTTAGCGGTTGGACAGGGGGTCGCAGGAACGGGCCGCGTCCGCGCCTCGCATCGGCGGGCATTGGCCCTAGCTGTGACCCATCAAGAAGGACGCCCGAATGCTGTTGACCCTGCAAGACGTTCACAAATCCTACCCCACCCGGGAAGGCCCGCAGCCGATCTTGCGCGGCGTGGACCTGAGCTTGGCCGAAGGCCAGTCCTTGGCGCTGACGGGCGAAAGCGGATCGGGCAAAAGCACGCTGCTGCATCTGGCCGGGGGCTTGGATCGGGCCGATGCCGGGCAGGTCTGTGTCCAAGGCCGCGACATCGGCCAGATGGACGATCCCGCGCGGGCCGCCTTGCGCCGCCAGACCGTCGCGGTGATCTTTCAGCAATTCAACCTGATCCCGTCTTTGGATGTCGCGTCGAACCTGTCCTTTCAGGCCCGGCTGGCGGGGCGGCATGACCCCGACTGGACCGCGCATCTGGCGCAGCGCCTGGGGCTGACCGATTTGCAGGATCGCTATCCCGAACAACTCTCCGGCGGTCAGCAACAGCGCGTCGCCATCGGGCGCGCCTTGGCGGCGAAACCGGCGCTGGTTCTGGCGGATGAACCGACGGGCAATCTGGACGAAACCACGGGCGATGCCGTCTTGGACCTGATGTTGCAGCTTGTGGACGACACCGGCGCTGCCCTGTTGATGGTGACCCATTCCGCACGTCTTGCAGATCGTCTGGCCGCGCGCGTGCATCTGCGTCAGGGGCGGCTGGCATGACATTCGTGGCGCTGGGCGCGGTCCTGTCCCATTGGCGGCGGCATCCCGGTCAATTGCTGACACTGGTCTTGGGCCTGTCCTTGGCCACGGCGCTTTGGTCCGGGGTTCAGGCGATCAATGCCGAAGCGCGGGCCAGCTATGCGGCGGCGTCGGCGCAACTGGGGCAAACCGCCCTGTCCCGCCTGCAACCGACCCAAGGCGCGCTGGCCCAGCAGACCTATATCGATCTGCGGCGCGCGGGCTGGCTGGTGTCGCCGGTTCTGGAACAACGCTGGCGGCTGGGCGACCGGACCGTCACGTTGCGCGGCTATGACCCCCTGACCGCGCCCTTGCCCGCCCAAAGTGTCGATCTGTCCGCGCCCGACGCCTTGGCCGCGTTCCTGCGCGGCACCGTTGGCTATGCCCACCCTGATACACTGGCCCGGATCGACCCGGACCAAACCGATTTGACACTGCGCGCCCAAGCGCAACTGCCACTGGGCGTGGTCTTCGTCGATATCGGCGCGGCGCAAAGGCTGTTGGACGCCGCCGAGCGTCTGTCCGAACTGACGCTTTGGCCCGATCAGCCCGACGGCATACCCGCCTTGGGGCATGTCGCGCCGACGCTTCGGATCGTGCCGCCGCAAACCACATCGGATGCAGCCCGCCTGACCGACAGTTTTCACCTGAACCTGACCGCTTTTGGTTTGCTGTCCTTCGCCGTGGGCTTGTTCATCGTGCATTCGGCCATTGGTCTGGCCTTTGAACAGCGTCGCCCCTTGTTTCGCACCTTGCGCGCCTTGGGCGTGTCCACCCGGCAGTTGCTGGGGGTTCTGGGGGCGGAAATCCTTGTGCTGGCGCTGGGCGCGGGCCTTCTGGGCGTCGCCTTGGGCTATGGGATCGCGGCGGCGCTGTTGCCGGATGTCGCCGCCACCTTGCGTGGCCTTTATGGGGCCGAGGTCAGCGGCACCCTTGCCTTGCGCCCCAGCTGGTGGGTGTCGGGCTTGGGGATCGCGTTGCTGGGGGCGGGCGTGGCCGCTGCACAAAGCTTGTGGCGCTTGTCCCGGTTGCCCGTGCTGGCCCCGGCCCAACCCCGCGCGTGGCTGCGCGCGTCCGAACGCGGGTTGCGCCGACAGGCCGGGGTGTCGCTGACCTTGTTCGCCGTTTCGGGCCTGTCGGTCTGGGCGTTTTCCGGCCTGATCGCGGGGTTTGTGATGCTGGGCAGCCTTCTGATCGGCGCGGCCCTGATCTTGCCCGTCCTGTTGTCAGCGGTTCTGGGCCTTGGCGCGCGGCTGGCGCGGGGGCCGCTTGGGGCTTGGTTCTGGGCCGATACACGCCACCAGCTGCCGGGGCTTAGCCTTGCGCTGATGGCGCTGATGCTGGCCTTGGCCACGAATATCGGCGTGGGCACGATGGTGTCCAGTTTCCGGCTGACCTTCACCGGATGGCTGGACCAAAGGCTTGCATCGGAATTCTATGTCACCGCGCGGACAGGCGACGAAGCCCGCGAATTGCAGGCCTTCCTGACCGAACGCAGCGACGCGGTTTTGCCGATCTGGCGCATCGAAGGCCCGCTGCTGGATCTGCCGGGCGAGGTCTTCGCCGTCGCCGATCACCCGACCTATCGGGACCATTGGCCGTTGTTGCGGGCGACAACCGATGTTTGGGATCAGGTTGCGGCGGGGCAGGGTGTCTTGATCAACGAACAGCTTTGGCGGCGCAGCACCCTGTCGCTGGGCGACCCCTTGGCCCTGCCACGCGGACCGACCCTGCCCGTGGTGGGCGTCTATTCCGATTACGGCAATCCCAAGGGTCAGGTGATGTTGGGTTTGACCGTCTTTGATCGGGTCTATCCGGAGGCTCCGCGCCTCGGCTTTGCCGTGCGGATCGCGCCCGACCGGGTGGCCGGATTGCGGCAAGACATCGTGGACCGGTTCGATTTGCCAGATGCGCTGATGATCGATCAGGCACAGGTCAAAACCTTCTCGCTGGGGGTGTTCGAACAGACCTTCGCGGTTTCAGCCGCGCTGAACATCCTGACACTGGGCGTGGCAGGGTTTGCCATGCTGACGGCGTTTCTGACACTGGCCACCATGCGGTTGCCCCAAGTCGCGCCGGTTTGGGCGCTGGGCCTGACCCGTGCGCGCCTAGCCGGGTTCGAATTGTTGCGCGCGGGCTTGCTGGCGGCCCTGACGGCGGTGGTCGCCCTGCCCGTTGGGTTGGCCTTGGCTTGGGCGCTGCTGGCCGTCGTCAATGTCGAGGCCTTCGGTTGGCGCTTGCCGATGTTCCTGTTTCCCGCGCAATGGGGCGTTCTGGCCGCCTTGGCCTTGCTGGCGGCGCTGCTTGCCGCGTTGTGGCCCGTGTCGCGCTTGGCGCGCACCCCTCCTTCGGACTTGTTGAAGGTGTTTGCCAATGAACGTTAAGGCCATCGTTGTGGCGCTGGTGCTGGCCCCTTGGCCCGCCCTTGGCCAAGGGTTTGCGGGCCTTGGGACCGAGGCCTCCGACGCCTTCGCCGTGCCCGCCCCGAACCCGGTTTTTCAGTTTCCGCAGGATCACGGACCGCATCCGGACTACCGCATCGAATGGTGGTACTTTACCGCCACCCTGACAGGGTCCGATGGGCAGGATTATGGTGCGCAATGGACGCTGTTCCGGTCGGCCTTGGACCCGCAACGGACCGATGGGTGGAACAGCCCGCAAATCTGGATGGGTCATGCAGGTCTGACGACGCCTGCCACGCATTTTCATGCAGAACGGCTGGCGCGGGACGGGATCGGCCAAGCGGGCGTTGAAACCGCCCCGTTCCAAGCTTGGATCGACGACTGGCGGATGCAGGGGCAGGCCCCTACGGGCGCGGACGCGCTGTCGGATGTCACCTTGTCGGCGCGCGGCGCGGATTGGTCCTATGACCTGCGCGCGGTCGCGCAGGGGCCCTTGGTGTTTCAGGGCGACGGGGGCTATTCGGTCAAGTCCGATGGGGGGCAGGCAAGCTATTACTATTCGCAACCTTTCTACCAAGTCACCGGAACCCTGACCCTGCCAGAGGGTCCGGTGCAGGTGACCGGGCTGGGCTGGCTGGATCGGGAATGGTCCAGCCAACCGTTGCAGGCCAATCAGCGCGGCTGGGATTGGTTTTCGCTGCATTTCGACGACGGGTCCAAGATGATGGGGTTTCAATTGCGCGATGATACCGCAACCCCCTTCACCGCCGCGACATGGATTGCCCCAGATGGCACCGCCACTGCCCTTCCGCCCCGGGCGCTGCGCCTGACCCCCTTGCGGCAGGCGCGCGTGGCCGACCGCGATGTGCCTGTGGAATGGCGGCTGGAACTGCCCCAGCGCGGGCTGGATATCACCACGCGCGCGGTAAATGACGCCGCTTGGATGCCAACGCTGTTTCCCTATTGGGAAGGCCCGATCCGGGTCGAGGGGACGCATCGCGGACGCGGCTATCTGGAGATGACGGGATATGACTGACACAGCGTTCCAGACCTTGGACGGGTTCTTGACGCAGGTCTTGCAACGCTTGACGCGCGGCGTCGCAGACCGCCGTGCGCCAGCACGCCATCCGACCTTGGCCACGATGGGGCCGGACGGACCTGCGCTGCGCACCGTCGTCTTGCGGGCCTTTGATGCGTCAGCAGCCCATTTGGACATTCACACCGACCGTCGCAGCCAGAAGGTTCTGCACCTTAAGCGTGATCCAAGATGCGAGATACACGTTTGGGACGCAAAAGCTGATTTACAGATACGTATTAAAGCCTTAGCGTCAGTCCTTAGCGGGGAGGCGGGTGCGCCGCATTGGCAGCGCGTCCCGGAACCCGCCCGCCGGGTCTATGGGGGGTGTCCGGCCCCGGGGAAGGTGCTTGCAACCCCGGAGGATCACGACGCCACCCTTGACCCGGCGGACCAGTTCTGCGTGCTGCGCCTTGCGATGCAGTCCATCGACGCCCTGCACCTTGGCGCGGACAGGCATCGCCGGATGCGCAGCACGCGGAACACGCAAGGCTGGGACAGCGTTTGGATCGCGCCCTAACCCGCCACGAACAGCGGAAAGGTCACCCCCAAGGCCCAGGCCAGGATGACGCCCGCGCCGATGCCGACCGCGCCCACGGACCCGGTGCGCCGCCCGATCCAGCCGCCGATCAGCCCGAACACCAGAAAGAACAGCACGATCACCGGGATGATGATCAGCAAAAAGAACAAGCGTTCGAAATCCAGGGCCACCGCGGCGCCCAGCGACAGCAGAAAGATTGTCCGCGCCCCAAGGGCCTTGCCCCATCCGGCGTGCCCGGCCTCCAACAGCCGCGCTTCGCCCAGCATATAGCTGACGGCCCCGACAGCGATGGCCAGAATGATCAACAGACGCGGCCCCGCAGGCATGAAGGAGGCGACATAAACATCCAGAAACCCGCCAAAGGCAACGATCCCATACAGGATGAACGCAAAGGTCGCCGCCGCTTGCGGCCCGCCGATCCGATGGCCGAAACCGCGCAAGGTCAACAGGGTTAAAGCGCCATAGACCGCCAGATGCAGCGCCAGATAATCGGCCACCAAGACCGGCAGCACCCGCGTTTCGATGGTCGACAGCAGCAACGGCGTGGCAACCGCCGGCACGAGGGCCGCAATCCAGAATTCGGACCGGGTCAGGGCCGTGGGGGCGTGCCCTTGCGGCAGAAACGACGCAAGCGGCCATGCCAGCGCGACAAGACCCGCAAAGGTCAGAACGATGCCCAGCCCCATGGTGGCCACAGGTCCGATGCTGGACCTGTCGAACCGGGCATTCAGCCAGTCACGCGCGGCCCGCAGCCCGGTTTCGGAATAAAGCACCCCGACATGTTCCACGCCGGGGGCCACGACCGCGCTGCGCACAACCCCTTCCGTGGAAACGGTGTCGCCTTCGACCGCCATCGGATCGACCAGTTGCAGCACGCGCTGGGCCTCGTCGCGCAGCATGCCTTCCCATTCGCCGGTGATCATCAAAAGCGCGCGGGGCGTTGTTTCATCCGCCGCTTGCGAAAACATCGAAATCGCCACGACCGGTCCGACGCGGGGGTCCCGCGCCGCTTGGCGCACGATGATATCGGTCGCCATGGAATGCCCCAGCAGCGCGACACGCCCATCCACACCGTCCAGCGACAGGGCGTGGGTTATCACCTCGGCGGTCTGGTCCATCAGCAACTGCGTTGTGCCTTCGATCGCGTTCACATCGCCCGACATCGGGTCGGGATGGCGCCCATGCCCCAGAAAATCGAAACTGACCGCGACATAACCCGCTTGGGCCAGTGTCAGGGCATAGGGCTTCATCAACTGGCGCGACCCGGCAAATCCATGCGCGATCACCACCGCCGGGGCGGGTCCGACCCCCGGTTGGCGATAGACCGAAATCGGCGTTGCCCCGACATAGCCATGGTCTATCTCGACCACGCCGCGCGCGCCGTGCAATGCACCCAACCCGCCAATCACAAGGCCAAGTCCCAAGACCAGAACGAACCAACGCAGCGCTGACATTTTTGCGAGACCCCGGGGTTGCGACGCTGCCTCGTCTCGCCATTTTGGCAGGCCGCGTCTAGTCACGATATCCATGATGTAGCGGAGTGCCGGTTCATGCACAGCCCCAACCCGACGGTTCTGCCCCTGACCCGTGATCTTGTGCTGATCGGCGGCGGGCATACCCATGCGCTGGTGCTGCGCAAACTGGCCATGTCGCCGATCCCCGGTGTGCGCCTGACCTTGATCAACCCCGATGCCACGGCGCCCTATTCCGGTATGCTGCCCGGTCATGTCGCGGGCCATTATCCGCGTGCGGCGCTGGAAATCGACCTTGTGCGGTTGGCGCGCGCAGCGGGCGCGCGTTTGGTGCTGGATCGCGCGGTGGGTCTGGACCGCGATGCGGGGCGGGTGATTTTGGCGGATCGCCCCGGCATCGCCTATGATGCGGCGTCTATCGACATCGGGATCACGTCTGACCTGCCGGACCTGCCCGGATTTACGGATCATGCGGTTCCGGCCAAGCCTTTGGGGCCGATGGCAGACCGCTGGCAGGCCCATGCGGCGCTGGACCGCCCCGGTCCGGTGGTGATCCTTGGGGGCGGTGTGGCAGGGGTCGAACTGGCCATGGCCTGCGCCCATCGTCTGCAAGGGCGCGCGCCCGTCACCGTGATCGACCGGGGCGATTTGGTCGAAGAACTGACCGCCAAGACGCGGGCGACCTTGCTGGACGCCCTGACAGGCTTGGGCATCACCATGCGCCCCCAGACGGATGTGACCCGGATCGCCGCAGATCACGTTCAATTGGGCGATGGTGAAACCCTGCCCGCCGCCTTGGTGATCGGGGCAGCGGGGGCCAAGCCACAAACATGGCTCAGCGAAACCGGGCTGGCCTTGCAAGACGGTTTCGTGGCGGTCGATGCGTCTCTGCGCAGCAGCGATGGGACGGTGTTCGCGGCGGGCGATTGCGCGCATATGACGGAGGCGCCGCGGCCCAAAGCCGGGGTCTTTGCCGTGCGCCAAGCGCCGGTCCTTGCGCAGAACCTGCGCGCGGTGCTGACCGGCGGGCGGTTGCAGCGCTACAGCCCCCAGCGCGACTACCTGAAACTGATCTCGTTGGGTGGCAAGCGCGCCGTCGCCGACAAATCCGGGTTCCGTTTGGCGGGCCCGTGGCTGTGGCGGTTGAAGGACAAGATCGACCGCGATTTCATGGACAAGTTTCAGGACCTGCCGCAGATGCCGGGTCCGGTCGTCCCGTCGGGCGCGGCGCTGGGCGTGGCAGATATGATGCAGGCAGCCCCGCTGTGCGGGGGGTGTGGGGCCAAGGTTGGGTCCGGGGATCTGGACAGCGCGCTGGATCTTCTGGGTCCCGCCTTGCGCGACGACGTCCTGTCGCGGCCCGGCGACGATGCGGCGATCCTGTCCCATGCGTCCGGCGTTCAGGTCCTGACCACGGATCATCTGCGCGCCTTCACCCACGACCCCTGGCTGATGGCGCGGCTGACGCTGGTCCATGCCTTGGGGGATGTCTGGGCCATGGGGGCCACCCCCCAAGCGGTGCTGGCCAATGTGGTTCTGCCGCGCATGGCCCCCCGGATGCAGCGCGAGACATTGCGCGAAATCACCGCCGCCGCCGTCGAGTTGCTGACCCCGCTGGGCGCTGCGCTGGTGGGCGGGCATACCAGCCAAGGCGCGGAACTGACCCTTGGGTTCTCGATCACCGGACTGGCCCGCCAAGCGGTGCAGCAAACCGGGGCGCAACCGGGCGACGCCTTGATCCTGACCCGCCCCATCGGGACCGGGGTTCTGTTGGCGGCGGAAATGCAGGGCAAAGCCGATGGTCGCCAAATCGCCGCGATGTTCGCCGCGATGGCGCAGCCACAAGACACCGCCGCCGCCGTGCTGGCCCCGCTGGCCCATGCGATGACCGATGTGACCGGGTTTGGTTTGGCGGGGCATTTGGATCGGATGTGCCGCGCCTCGGGCGTGGGGGCGGATCTGCAGGTGGACCGCGTTCCGCTCTATCCCGGCGCGCTGGCCGCCAGTCAGGCCGGGCTGCGATCCAGTCTCTATCCCGCCAATCGTCAAGCCCTGCCGCTGGTGAAGGTTGCCGATGACACCGACCGTTTGCTGTTCGACCCGCAGACCTGCGGCGGGTTGCTGGCCGCCGTGCCCGCCGATGATGCGCCGTCGCTTTGTGCCCAGATCGCAGGGGCGGTCGTGATCGGGCAGGTGACAAGGACGCCGGGGCTGCGTCTGATCCGGGGCTGACGTCAGGCGCTGTTGGTCAAAGCCTCGATCCGGGCGGCAAGATCGTCGAGTGCGTCGGGCGCAAGCGTGTCGGTCGTCAGCACCACATCCGCCGTCCGCCGCCGTTTGGCATAGCGGGGGTCATAATGCTGCACGATCAATTCCTCGGTAAACTGCCGAAACCCGCCTGCTTGGGTCAGGTCGCGCCAATGCGCCAGCGTTTCGGCGGCATGCATGGGTTCAAGGGCGGTCAGACCCGCCGCCAAGCCATCGGGATTGGCCCACAGGTCGGTATAGGCCTGCGTCAGGTAATCGGCCCGGGCGGCCACCGGGGCCATGATCTGGACCCGGCGCGCGCCGCGCATCGCCTGCCAGACCGATGGTGGCACCAGACAGCGCCCGACCTTGGCGCTTTCGGCTTCGATCACCACCGGGCGGGCCGGGTCCAGCGCGTCGATGACCGCTGCCAGCCGCCCTTCGAACTGCTTTTGGCTGGGTTGTCCGCCGACCCGCGCGCCAAAGGCGGACCCGCGATGGTTGGCGGCCCCTTCCAGATCCAGCACCTGCACGCCGCGCGCGGCCAACCGCGCCAGAAGCTCGGTCTTGGCGGTGCCGGTATTGCCGTCCAGCAACAGGACCGGCGCTGGGAACGGGTCGGTATGACACAGCGCTGCGACAAGCCGACGATAGGTCTTGTAGCCGCCTGCCAACGTGTCGCTGCGCCAACCAACCTGTGACAGGTAATTGGCGAAAGCGCCTGACCGCTGCCCGCCGCGCCAGCAATAAACCAGCGGTTGCCAGCCGCCATCCTTGTCGGCCAAGGGGCCGTCCAGATGCGCCGCGATGTTGCGGGCGACCATGGCGCCGCCGATCTTGCGGGCGCGAAACGCGCTTTCCTGCTTGTAGATCGTGCCGACCCGCGCGCGTTCCTCGTTCGACAGAGATGGCAGATTGATCGCGCCGGGGATGTGATCTTCGGCAAATTCTGCGGGACTGCGCGCATCGATCAGCGTGTCGAATGGCAGGTCTTGCAGGTCCGCAAGGCGTGACAGTGTGACGGGCATTCAGACCCCGCCGGCCAGATGCCGTTCGCCGCGCGCCCGCGCCAAGGTGATCTGTTTTTGCCGTTCGCGGAAGCGTTCGCGGTCGGCATCGCTGTGTTCGGTCAGGCAGTGGTGACAACTGACGCCCAGTTCAAAGGCCGGGTGGTCCATATCGGCGGGCAACAGCGGGCGGCGGCACGCGCGACACAGCACATGCGGGCCTTCCACCAGCCCATGTCCGACCGACACCCGTTCATCGAAGACAAAGCACGCGCCGTCCCACAGGCTGTCTTCGGCGGGGATTTCTTCAAGGTATTTCAGAATCCCACCCTTCAGGTGATACACCTCGTCCACGCCTTGCTGGATCAGGTAGTTCGTCGATTTCTCGCAGCGGATACCGCCGGTGCAGAACATGGCGATCCGCTTGTTATGGAACCGATCGCGGTTTTCTTCCCACCACTTCGGAAACGCGCGGAAGCTGTCGGTTTGCGGGTCGATCGCGCCGCGAAAGGTGCCGATGGCGATTTCGTAATCGTTGCGGGTGTCGATCACGGCCACATCGGGCGCGCTGATCAGGGCGTTCCAATCCGCAGGCTCGACATAGCGGCCCACCGCGCAGGTCGGATCGACATCGGGTTGGCCCATCGTGACGATTTCGCGCTTCAGCCGCACCTTCAGCCGCGCAAAGGGCATGTCGGTCGCGGTGCTTTCCTTCCAGTCCAGCGCCGCGCAGCCGGGCAGGCCGCGGATATGGGTCAGCATCGCGTCGATCCCCGCCCGTGTCCCCGCAATCGTGCCATTGATGCCTTCGCCCGCGACCAGCAACGACCCGCGCACGCCATGGGCCGCCCCAAGGTCGCGCAAAGGACCGATCAGGGATTGCGGATCGGCGAACCGGGTAAAGTGATAAAGGGCTGCGACGGTGACCATGTGCCGCCAGATACGCCGTTGCACCCGATGCGGCAAGCCTTAGGGTATAGGGTGAATTGACCCACGAGGCCCCGAATGACCCATGCCCTGCTTGTGATCGACGTGCAAAACGACTTCTGCCCCGGCGGTGCCTTGGCGGTGACCGACGGCGACAAGATCGTGCCGGGGATCAACGCGCTGATGGCCGATTTCGACGCGGTGATCCTGACACAGGATTGGCACCCGGCGGGTCATTCGTCCTTTGCCTCCAGCCATGCGGGGGCCGCGCCGATGACGGTGGTGGATTTCCCCTATGGCCCGCAGGTCCTGTGGCCGGATCATTGCATCCAGGGATCGCCCGGTGCCGCCTTTCACCCCGATCTGAACGTGGACCGCGCGGATCTGATCCTTCGCAAGGGCTATAACCCGGCCATCGACAGTTATTCCGCGTTCTTCGAGAATGATCACAGCACGCCCACGGGGCTGGACGGGTACCTGCGCACGCGCGGGATCGACACGCTGACCCTGGTCGGGTTGGCCACGGATTTTTGCGTGAACTATTCGGCGGTTGATGCGGCCAAGCTGGGCTATGCGGTCACGGTGCGGCAGGACCTGTGCCGGGCGATTGATTTCGATGGGTCCCTCAGCGCCGCGCAGACCGGCATGACGGACGCTGGCGTCACACTTGCCTAAAGGGGCGGACCTGCGCGCGCGGCTGGCCAAGGCCAAGCTGCCTGACACGCCGACCGATCAGGTCGAACGGGCGCGGCGCATCCTGCTGGTGTTCTATGACAATGCCGTGCGCCAAGGGGCCGACCCCGACACCCTGTTGCGCGAACTGGCCCAAGGTGCAGCGGCCACTGGAATTGGTTGGATCGAACTGCAGGCGATGCCCGCGCGCGACGATCTGGCCTGCGCGCAGGGCTGCGCCTTTTGCTGCATCCTGACCGGCGAAGATGGCGGCACCATCACCGGGGCCGAAGCGCGCAACCTGCACGAAGCCCTTGCGCCCTTGGCGGGCCAGCCGGACGGGCGGTCGTGGCATCCGAAGGCTTGCCCGTCGCTGGACCCCGAAACCCGTTTGTGCCGCGCCTATGATCTGCGCCCGATGATCTGCCGCAGCTATGTGTCCACCGATGTGGCGGCCTGCGAAGCGATCTCGATGGGCCAAGCAGCCCCCGGTCCCGGCGTGTCGGGGGCACAGACCACCTACCTGACGGCGCTGGCCCTGTGCCGCGTCGCCCTGAAAGGGTTGGCCAAGGTGCCGACCTATTCCATGGCGGCGATGGCCGCCGCTGCGGTCGACGGCAAACCGCTGGCCGAGGCGTTGAAGACCGCGCGCCAGCCGCACAAGTCGCTGGACGAGGAACGCAAGCGCCACCTTGCCGCCCCGCGCGCTGGTTGATCTAAGGCTTCTGAAGGAGGTCGCCCATGGACATCGCATCCCGCGTCTACAATCACAAATGGAAGATCGACCCGATCGTGCGCTCGCTGATCGATACCGATTTCTACAAGCTTCTGATGTGCCAGTCGGTGTTCCGCAACAAGCGCGACACGCAGGTCACCTTCAGCCTGATCAACCGCTCCCGACAGGTGCCGCTGGCCAAGTTGATCGACGAAGGCGAATTGCGCGAACAGCTGGACCATATCCGCGGCTTGTCCCTGTCGCGCGGCGAAAGCACGTGGCTGCGCGGGAACACCTTCTACGGCAAGCGCCAGATGTTCCGCCCCGATTTCATGGAATGGTTCG
>CAZIKH010000012.1:0-22812 GCA_964539755.1 uncultured Dinoroseobacter sp.
GCGCCCTGTTCGTTCACGCCGATTCCGCGTGTCTGCGGGTCCAGATGGAACTTGCCCGCCCGGCTTTGGCGCGAGGTCTTGCCGATCAGGTGCCCTTCGCCCGACACGCGCTGCCCGATCTGCAGATCGGTCACGTTGCGCCCCAGTTCGACGATCTCGCCCGCGAATTCGTGCCCGGTGATCAGGGGCGTGGGCACCGTGCGCGCGGCCCAGTCATCCCATTGCCAGATATGGATATCGGTGCCGCAAATCCCGGTCTTCTTCACCCGGATCAGCACATCGTCCGGCCCGATTTCGGGGACGGGGGCCTGCTGCAATTCCAGTTCCGGGCCGGGCGCGGCTTTGACGAGGGCTTGCATCATGTTGCGCATGTCACAGAACCCCGGTTGTCTTGGCGGCATCGACAAAGGCGTCCAGCGCAAAATCCAGATCTGCGCGGGTCAGGGCTGCGTTCATCTGCGTGCGAATGCGCGCCGTGCCCTTGGGCACCACCGGGAAGAAGAACCCCGCAACATGCACCCCCCTTTCCCCCAAGGCATGTGCCATGCGCTGGCTTAGGGCCGCATCGCCGATCATCACGGGGATGATCGGGTGGTTGCCGGGCAGCAGATCGAACCCTGCGTCGGTCAGGCCGCTGCGCCAATGGTTTGCGTTCGCAAACAGCCGTGCCCGCAGATCATCGCCCGCTTCGACCATGTCCAGCGCGGCCAATCCCGCCGCCGTGATGGCGGGGGGCAAGGCGTTGGAAAACAGATAAGGGCGCGCGCGCTGGCGCAGCAGGTCGATCACGGGCTGCGGTCCCGCGACATAGCCCCCCAGCGCACCGCCCAAGGCCTTGCCCAGCGTGCCTGTCAGGATGTCTGCCCGCACCCCGAAATGCGCGGGCGTTCCGCGCCCTTGCGGCCCCATGAAACCGGTCGCGTGGCAATCATCGACCATCACAAGCGCCCCGTAGCGGTCAGCCAAGGCCCGGATCTGGTCCAGCGGGGCCAGCGTGCCGTCCATGGAAAAGACGCCATCGGTTGCGATCAGAAGGTGCCGCGCCCCATCCGCGCGGGCCTGTTTCAGGGCGTCTTCCAGCGCGGTCATATCGGCATTGGCGTAGCGATAGCGCCGCGCCTTGCACAGCCGGATGCCGTCGATGATCGAGGCATGGTTCAGCGCGTCCGAGATCACGGCGTCTTCAGCGTCCAGCAGCGGTTCGAACAGCCCGCCATTGGCATCGAAACAGGCTGCAAACAGGATCGCGTCGTCCATGCCCAAGAACTGCGCCAGCCGCGTTTCCAACTGGCGGTGCAGGTCTTGTGTGCCGCAGATGAACCGCACCGATGCCATCCCGAAGCCGTGGCTGTGCATGGCCGCGGTTGCCGCCGCAATCAGATCGGGGTGATCGGCCAGCCCAAGGTAATTGTTCGCGCAGAGGTTCAGCATCGGCCCGGCCCCGGCCACCTGCATATGCGCCGCCTGCGCCGAGGTGATCTGGCGTTCGCGCTTCATCAGCCCATCCGCGTCGATCTGGGCCAAGGTGGCGGAAAGATGGGTCAGAAAGGGGTGGGTCATGGCGTCCTCCGTCGGGGGCAGGCTGGCATGACTGGCCCGAGTCGGACTAGGCAAAACCGACACCGCCTGTCGCGCGGGGACGGGGCTAGACCATCTTGATGACGTCCTTGTCGATGGACAGGACATAGCCTTGGCGGGCGATATTCTTCACAAGGATTTCCGCCACCATCTGGTTGCCAAGGGAATCGCGCAACCGCTTGATCCGTGTGGCACCGGCGGCTTCTTCGCAGTCTTCGGGGCTGCGGCCTTGGATCACGGCCTCCAGTTCCGCCCCCGACAGGATATCGCCGTCCATCCGGGCCTCGGCCAGCACCGACAGGGTTTCCATCGCCGCATCGGTCAGCTTGAATTCCATGTCATTCAGCACGACGATCTTTTCCCCGCGCGAGATCACAAGGCTGGCCACCTGAATGCCCTGCTTGTCGATCTGTTGCAGGCGACGGTTCAAGGCCAGAAGCGTGACAAGGAACCCCAAGGTCGCGATCAGCAGCGCCGTGGCAAAGATCAACAGCACGAAGATCACGATCCGGTAGCTGGTCAGCGTTTCGGAAAACGCGGTGCCGGATTGGGCGAGGATTTCCAGCAAGGTGATTTCCGCCTGCCCGGTCAGCTGGTTTTCGACGAAGATGCGTTCGACCCGATCGTTGAAGGCGTTGGCGTCCGGCAGCGTTCGAAACAGCACCAGCGCGGTCACGATCAGGATGACGATGATCGCGGCAATGCCATAGACAACCGTGCGGTTGCCGGTTTTCAGCGTCTCAGAAGCGGAGAAAGTTCTGTCCGGCATCGGCCCGCCTTGCATTCAAACCCTCGTCCCCGAATGTCGAGAGGATGCTCAGCAAAGTCCAGCCCCCTGCGGCAAGGCGGGTTCGGGCTTCGGACTGGGCGCGGGCCGGGTTGGTGCAGGCGGCATCGCTGAGTTGGATGACGCCGTAATGCAAGCGCAAGGGATTGTCGGTCTTGGCTTGGTAATCGGCATAGCAAGCCGCTTCAGCCGCCCCGGCAAGGGACAGGCCAAGAAGTGCTGCGAGAAGGTATTTCTGCATCGGTTCGGCCTCGGATCGTTTTGACCGACTGTGGCGGGGCGGGTCCAGATATTCAATAGCAACAGGGATTTGGCGGGTTGCTATCGCATAACGCCCGGCTGTTATTGAGCGATTTTCGCCCCCCGCCGCATGGTGCTTCCACATCGCGACGGCGCTGCCTTCGCACCCCACACCCAGACACAGGTCCTGCGGGCCAAAGACAAAGGAAGACACCATGTTCAAGACCCTCTCTGCCGCTGCATTGTCGCTGACGATCGGCTTGGGCGCCATTGGCGCCACTGCCACCCCGGCGCAGGCGAATGACGATCTGGCGAAGTTCGTGTTCGGGGCGATTGCGCTGGGCATCATTGCCAAGGGCATCAGCGACGCGAATGCAAACACCCATGCCCCGGCGCAAGTGACCCAGCAGCGTCCGCACCGCCCGGTGGTGACGCCGCAGCATGGCGTGCGTATCCCGGCCAATTGCGAACGTCAGGTTCAGATCAACAACCGCAACCGGAACGTCTATGGCGCACCTTGTCTGCGTCGGAACAACGTGCCGCTGAACCGGATCAGCGCCTGTGCCCGCCAAGGCAGCATCCATGGCCGCAACCTGACCTACTACCCGAAGGCCTGTCTGCGTCGGAACGGTCACCGGGTCTAATCCCCTTCTTCGAGCAGTGTGTGCGTAACCAGTGGGCCGGGGCGGACAATGATCCGCCCCGGTTTTGTGTTGCCATGCGCCAAGGGGCGGCGCAGAACGGGGCCATGACGGGCCCCGATGATGCGTTTGAACAGGCATGGCGCGCGCGCGGTGCAAGCTGTATCGCGGGCGTGGACGAGGTGGGGCGCGGCCCGTTGGCCGGACCTGTGGTGGCGGCGGCGGTGGTGCTGGACCCGGCGCATATCCCGACCGGATTGGGCGATTCGAAAGGGATGCGCGCGCAGCGCCGCGCGGAACTGGCCGCCCTGTTGCCGCAAGTGGCGCATGTGGCCTTGGGCGCCGCCAGCGTGGCCGAGATTGACAGCCTGAACATCCGCCAAGCGACCTTTCTGGCGATGCGCCGCGCCTTGGCCGCATTGCCGGTCCGCCCGGACGCGGTTCTGGTCGACGGGCGTGACCTGCCGCCGGACCTGCCCTGTCCCGGCGAAGCGATCATCAAGGGGGATGCGCGGTCGGTGTCCATCGCGGCGGCGTCCATCGTCGCCAAGGAGGCGCGCGATGCCCAAATGCGCGCGCTGGATGCGGACTATCCCGGTTATGGCTGGGCGCAGAACGCGGGATACCCCACGCAAGCCCATCGCGCGGCCCTTTTGCGTCTAGGGGTGACCCCACACCATAGACGTTCGTTCAAGCCGGTCCACAATATCTTGTATCAAGAAAAGAGTTAACACACTGATTCCAAAAAAGAAATTGACGGCGAATCACCTTTGACTCATCTTGTGGATAACTAAGCGTCGCGCGAAGCGGCCGGTTTGAAGGCAGATGACAATGAAATTCGACCCGAAAGTGGAAGCCGCCCTTCCGCGCAACGAAATCCTGTCCGGGGATTGCATCGAGGTGATGCGCGGCCTGCCCGAGGCCTCGGTCGACCTGATCTTTGCGGACCCGCCCTACAATCTTCAGCTTAAGGGGGAACTGCATCGCCCGGACAATTCCCGTGTCGATGCGGTCGATGACGCGTGGGACCAGTTTTCCAGCTTTGCGGCCTATGATGCCTTCACCCGCGATTGGCTGGCCGCCGCGCGGCGTCTGCTGAAACCGAATGGCGCGATCTGGGTGATCGGATCCTATCACAACATCTTCCGGGTCGGGGCGTCGTTGCAGGATCAGGGCTTCTGGATTCTGAACGACGTGGTCTGGCGCAAGTCGAACCCGATGCCGAACTTCCGCGGCAAGCGGTTCACGAATGCGCATGAAACCATGATCTGGGCGTCGAAATCCGAAGGGGCGAAATACACGTTCAACTACGAAGCCCTGAAAGCCTTGAACGAAGGCACCCAGATGCGCAGCGATTGGGTGCTGCCGATCTGTTCCGGGCATGAACGCCTGAAGGACGAAAATGGGGAAAAGGCGCATCCGACGCAGAAACCCCAAGCCCTGCTGCACCGCATCCTGGTGGGGTCCACAAATCCCGGCGATCTGGTGCTGGACCCGTTCTTCGGATCGGGCACCACGGGCGCGGTCGCCAAGATGCTGGGCCGGGACTTTATCGGGATCGAGCGCGACGGCACCTATCGCGCGATTGCCGAAAAGCGGATCGGGCGCACGCGCAAGCTGGACAAGGCCGCGTTGGAGGTCACCACGTCAAAACGCGCCGAACCCCGCGTGCCCTTTGGCCAACTGGTCGAACGCGGTCTTTTGCGCCCGGGCGAGGTTCTGGTGAACACGCGCGGCCAAACCGCCAAGGTCCGCGCCGATGGCACCCTGATCAGCGATGATGCCAAGGGGTCCATCCATCAGGTCGGCGCAGCGCTGGAAGGCGCCCCCAGCTGCAATGGCTGGACCTATTGGCATTTCAACCGCGATGGTCAGCGCATCCCGATCGACCTGCTGCGCCAGCAAGTCCGGGCCGAGATGCTGGCGAATTAACGACCGATTTTTCGAGGTACCGCCCGTGCCTGTGGCCGCTCCACGGCACGTGACTGGCCCCGCCGACTCCAAGCGGCGGGGTTTTTTTTGACCTAGCTTGCGCCCTTCGGCATCGGCGTTTCAGCGCGCTTGTAGGGCCCCCAATCGGTGATCTCGGGGTAATACATCGCGCGCCATTTGCGCACGCGGGGGTTCATCATGCGGAACCAGACGGGCGGGATCAGGCCCAAGCCCGCCATGATCGGATACCCATAGGGCAAGGCGGGGGCGTCTTCTTCGGAATAGGTTTGCAGCAAGGGAAAGCGCCGATCCGGTTTGTAGTGGTGGTCGGAATGCCGCTGCAGGTTGATCAACAACCAATTCGACGCCTTTTCCGCCGAATTCCAGCTGTGGCGCGGCAGAACGTGTTCGTATTTGCCATCCCCCAGATATTTGCGCGTCAGACCGTAATGTTCGACGTAATTGACCAGCTCCAGATGCCAGACGGCGATGAAGGCTTGGTAGATGAACAGCGCCAGACCCCATGTGCCACCAATCAGAACGGCCAGCACCAGAAAGCCAAGCTGCAACCCCCAATAGCGCCAATGCGGGTTGCTGCGATCCCAGACGGGCAGGTTCTTGCGGGCCAGCATCTGCGCTTCGGCCCGCCAAGCGCTGGCATAGCCATGGGTAAAGACGCGCGCGAAGAACTTGTAGAAATCTTCGCCATAGCGCGCGGTGACCCCATCGCGCGGCGTGCCGACATAGCGGTGATGCACCAACAGGTGTTCGGTGCGGAAATGGCTATAGAGCACCAACGCCATCAGGATGTCGCCCGCCCAGCGTTCCAGCTTGTTCTTCTGGTGCATCAGCTCGTGCGCATAGACGATGCCGATGGTGCCGTTCATCACCCCCGCCCCGAAGAAGACCAAGATCTTTTCGTGCCAGCCCAGATGATCGGCGCGCGGCACGTACCACAGCAGCCACGCGGTGGTCAGCAGCGCCACGGGCACCCAGCCCAAGACGATCGCGCGATACCAGAACAGATCGCTGTCGGCGGTGTCGGGATCGGCGTTTTCTTCGTAGGTCCCAAGGGCCGCGTCCAGTATCGCAAAAAGCCCCCAGGTGGCGGCCACGGGCAGCAAGACCCACCAACCGCCGTTCAGCGCGGTCCAGACCATGACGGGCACGACCATGTAAGACAGGCCAAAGGGCAAGGCGCGGGTCAGGCGGGTCAAATCTTGGGCGGGGATATAGTCAGCGGTGCTCATGCGGGTCATCCGTCAACACGATATAAGGGCAATCGTAAACGCAGGGCGAAGGCGGTTCAATTCCCGGCGGCGGCAGGTGTCGCAAGGGAAAACGCCTTTCTCATGACCGTCGGAAGGCTTTGCGGCTGAAAGGCGTGTTTCGGCACGAAACGGCCGCGGTCAGGGTCCGCGTCCTGCGGCACCTCGGCCACAAGCACCCGCAGGCGCAGATGGAAATGGGTGAAGGTGTGGCGCACCTCGGCCCCGGTGTCGGACCAATCGGCGGACAGGGGCGGGGCAGGGTCGGGCGCGTCCACCGTCCAATCCGTGCAGGGCCAGCCCAGCATCCCCCCCAACAGCCCCTTGGCGGGGCGGGTTTCCAGCAAATAGGCCCCGTCGGCGCGCCGGGCGATATAGGCGGTGCCTTGCCGCGTGGGTTTTGCGGCCTTGGGCAGTTTGCGCGGCAGCTCGGGCGCGATTCCCTGGGCGCGCGCCACGCAGGGGGCGCGCCACGGGCAAATCCCGCAGGCGGGCGAAGACGGGGTGCAGATCGTTGCGCCAAGGTCCATGACCGCTTGGGCATAATCGCCCGGCCTGTGCTGCGGGGTCAGCGCGGTGGCGGCGGCGACCAATGCGGGTTTGGACGGGGGCAAGGGGTCTTCGATGCCACGCAGCCGTGCCATTACGCGTTCGACATTGCCATCGACCACGGTCTCTGGCGCGTCAAAGGCAATCGCGGCAATGGCAGCACTGGTATAGGGGCCGATCCCGGGCAGGGTTTGCAGGGCGTCGCGGGTCGCGGGGAAGCGCCCGCCATGATCCGCCACAACCGTGCGGGCGCATTTCAGAAGGTTCCGCGCGCGGGCGTAGTACCCAAGGCCTGCCCAAGCCGCCATGACATCGGCATCTTCGGCGGCGGCAAGGTCCTGCACGCTTGGCCAACGCGTGGTGAATTTCTGGAAATAGGCTTTGACGGCGGCCACCGTGGTTTGCTGCAACATAATCTCGGACAGCCAGACGCGGTAGGGATCGGGGCGTTCGGCTGACCCCGGCGGCAGACGCCAAGGCAGGGTGCGGGCGTGGCGGTCATACCAATCCAGCAAGTCTCGGCTCAGGTCGGGTGTCACGCCCTCGTCACGCATTGTTGAGCCGCCTTTCCGCTGTGCTGCCCCTTGGGTCTTGCTGGCAGGTAAGCTAGTCTTTCGTCCAGCAATTCCCAAACAGGGGGCCGTCTTGGTCACAACCCCATACAAGCGCGGCAAGGGTTTTCGCCAGACCGGGACGCTGGTGCAGGCCCGCGTGCGCCAAGCGTCCGAAGGGCGCGGCTTTGCGGTGTCGCGCTTGCTGACCCGATGGGAGGACGTGGCGGGACCCGACCTTGCCCCGATCTGTCGCCCGCTGGGGGTCCGCTATGGGCGCGGCTTGGGGGCGACGCTGACGGTTTACACCACGGGCCCCAATGCACCGATCCTGCAAATGCAGAAAGACAGTCTGCGCGATCGGGTCAACGCCTGCTATGGCTACAACGCGATTTCCAAGATCGTCATCACCCAGACCGCCCCAGATGGGCTGGACCTGCGGCTGGACAAGGCGCAACCGGCCCCGCGTGCCCCCAGCGCCGCGGCGCGGGCCAAGGCATCCGGTTTGACGGATGGGGTCAGTGACGAACGCTTGCGCATGGCCTTGAACGATCTTGCGGCCCAGATCATAACCCGGTCCGACGCCCCCAAGGGCACGGCCTGACCTGAACGGAGTTTCCGATGAACAAAATGATCGCTGGTATCGCCCTGGTTCTGGGGCTTGGCATCGCCGCCTTCTGGTTCAGCGCCAATCCGGGCGCGCAACAGACCAGCGTGCCCCCCAGCCTGTCGCCGATCTCGGCCGCCGAAGCGCAAGAGGTCGACACCAGCCGGGTGCTGGAAATGACCTTGGGCGAACCGGATGCGCCCGTGACGGTGATCGAATATGCGTCCTTCACCTGCCCGCATTGCGCCACCTTCCATCGGGGCGTCTTCAAGGACCTGAAGGAAAACTACATCGACACCGGCAAGGTGAATTTCATCTACCGCGAGGTCTATTTCGACCGCTATGGCCTGTGGGCCGGGATGCTGGCGCGCTGCGCCGGGCCCGAGCGGTATTTTGGCCTGACCGAACTGCTTTATGATCAGCAGGCCGATTGGTCGCGCGCGGGCCAGCCCGCCGATGTCGCCGCCGCCTTGCGCCGTCTGGGCCTGTCCGCGGGCCTCAGCGGGGAACAAATCGACGCCTGCATGCAGGATGGCGAGATGGCCCAAGCGATGGTCGCGGTCTACGAAGCCAATGCCGAGGCGGACAATGTGCGGGCAACACCGTCCTTCATCATCAACGGCGAGCCGTATTCCAACATGTCCTACGCCGATTTCGCCCGCGCCATCGATTCCAAGCTGGACGAGTGACCGGGGCACCTGCGCCCCTGACCGGCGTGCGTGTCATTGAATTGGCACGCATTCTGGCAGGGCCTTGGGCCGGGCAGACCTTGGCCGATCTGGGGGCCGAGGTCATCAAGGTCGAAGCGCCCGAAGGCGACGATACCCGCCGCTGGGGGCCGCCCTTTATCGACCGGGGCGATGACGTGTCGGCGGCCTATTTCCATAGCTGCAACCGGGGCAAGAAGTCGGTCGTCATCGACTTTCGCACAGCCGAAGGACAGGCAAAGCTGAAGGCCCTGATCGCCACGGCGGATGTGGTGATCGAAAACTTCAAGGTCGGTGGGTTGGCCAAGTACGGGTTGGACTATGCCAGCCTGCGTCCCGAAAACCCGACGCTGATCTATTGTTCGATCACCGGGTTCGGGCAGACCGGCCCGTATGCCCACAGGGCAGGCTATGACTATATCATCCAAGGCATGTCGGGGCTGATGAGCGTGACGGGCGACCCCGACAGCCAGCCGCAGAAGGTCGGTGTCGCGCTGACCGATGTGCTGACAGGGGTTTATGCCAGCACGGCCATTCTGGCGGCCCTGCATCAACGCAGCCACACCGGCCAAGGCCAGCAGATCGATCTAAGCCTGTTGGACGTGGCGACCGCCTGCATGGCCAATCAGGGGTTGAATTATCTGTCCACCGGGCAGGCCCCGCGCCGTCTTGGCAACGCCCATCCGAATCTTGCCCCCTATCAGGTGATGGACTGTGCCGATGGTTGGGTCATCATCGCAGTTGGCAATGACGGGCAGTTCCAGCGGTTCTGCGCCCTGCTGGGGGTCCCGGACATGGCGCAAGAGATGGACTATGCCACCAATGCGGCCCGTGTCGAAAACCGCGCGAACCTGACCGCGGCGCTGACGGCCCGAACGCAAAGCTTCACCAAGGCCGACCTGTTGGCCGCATGCGAAGCGCATGGCGTGCCGGCGGGCCCCATCAATGACATGGCCGAGGTCTTTGCCGACCCGCAGGTTCAGGCACGCGGGCTTCAGGTCACGTTGGATGGGATACCGTCCGTCCGGTCGCCCTTTCAGTTTTCCGATGCGGATCTGGTGTTGCGCAGCCCATCGCCCAAGCTGGGCGCGGATACCGCCGCTGTTCTGGACCCGCTTACAACAGGTCCAGCGGACCCAGAAGCTGGTTCAGGGCCAGATCGTCCTTGAAACGCAGCCGCACGGGCAGCGGCAGCACCTCGCGGCGCAGGCTGGCGGGCAGGCGGACGCTGTCCTTTTCGGTGCAGACCAATTGCGCGCGGGCGGCTTTGGCGTCGCGTGTCAGGCGCGTGATCAGGGCTGGGGTCAGGGGGGCGTGATCGTCCAGCGCGACGGTGTCGACCACGGTCGCCCCAAGATCGCGCAGCGTGGCAAAGAACTTGTCCGGATAGCCGATCCCGGCGAAGGCCAGCACCCGGCGCCCTTTCCATGGCATCCCGGTTTCCAGCGCCCGCAAGCGGCCTTGCAGATGCGGCACGGTCACGCTGGCCCCCCACCGCCGGGCAAAGCGGTCCTGCATCTTGTCGGGCCCGATGGTGACCAACGCATCCGCCCGCGCCATGCCGACCGCCACAGGTTCGCGCAAAGGACCCGCCGGCAGGCAGCGCCCGTTGCCAAAGCCGCGGGCCGCATCTGCCACCAGAATCGACAGATGTTTGGTCAGGGACGGGTCTTGGAACCCGTCATCCAGAACGATGGCGCGCGCCCCGTCTGCGGCGGCCATCTGCGCCCCGGCGACCCGGTCTTTGGCCACGATCACCGGGGCAAACGCGGCCATCAGCAAGGGTTCGTCGCCGACCTGATCGGCGGTGTGGGTCTTGGGATCGACCAAAACCGGGCCATCAAGCGTACCGCCATACCCGCGCGACAGGACGTAGACGCCGCGCCCCAGTTTCTGCACCAAGGCGATCACCGTGGGGGTCTTGCCGGTGCCGCCTGCGGTCAGGTTGCCAACGCAAATCACGGGGATGCCGGGGTCATGGCCTGCACCGCCCTTGGCCAGCCGCCGCGCGGTGCCAGCGGCGTAAAGCGCCCCCAAAGGCGACAGCAAATGCGCCCGCAGACCGGGCCGGGTTGGGGGATTGTCCCAGAACCCGGGCGCCCGCATCAGGACGGGGTCTTTCCGTCCAGCAGGTCCAGCACGACCTTGACCGCGCGTTCGGTCACCTCGCTGCCGCCAGAGGAGGCATCCCAAGCCGCATGCGCCAGCTTGGCGGCTTCGTCGGGATGCAGCAGTTTCTGAACCCCGGCCGCGATTTCCGGCGCGGTGGACACCTGAATGGCGGCGTTGGCTTCGCGCAACCGGGCATAGATATCGGCAAAGTTGAACATATGCGGCCCGTGCAAGATGGCCGATCCAAGGGCGGCCGGTTCAAACGGGTTATGCCCGCCGATCTTGTCCTTCAGCGACCCGCAGACCAGCGACACGGGCGCAAGACGATACCACAAGCCCATTTCGCCCATCGTGTCGGCCAGATAGACATCGGTGTCCGGACCCGGCAATTCGCCCTTGGACCGGCGCGCGACTTCCCAGCCATCCTTGCGCAGCAATTCGGCCACATCGTCGAACCGTTCGGGATGGCGCGGCGCAAGGATCAGCAACAAGCGATGCGTGCCGACCTTTGCCAGACGGTGCGCTTCCGAAACGATCTCATCCTCGC
Organism: uncultured Dinoroseobacter sp.; assembly: GCA_964539755.1. Taxonomy (GTDB): domain Bacteria; phylum Pseudomonadota; class Alphaproteobacteria; order Rhodobacterales; family Rhodobacteraceae; genus Dinoroseobacter. The sequence goes on from CAZIKH010000012.1 coordinate 11,520, forward strand.
CGGTATGGGTCGAGGCGGCAAACCAAACCGGGCGCGTGCCGATTTGCGCGGCCAGCGCGACGCGGTCTTCTTCCTTATGGGGCAGAACCCGTGCGCCTTCTTTCAGGAAGCCCGTGACCTCGATCCGGTTGCGCGGATAGCCCAGCAACCGCAAGTGGCGGGCGCTGTCTTCGTCTTGGGCCAAGGCATATTTGAACCGGCTCAGGATGGATTTCGCCATGCCGGGCAACCAGCGCCAACGGTTGTGGCTTTCCATGCTCATCCGGGCGTTCAGCAGCATCATCGGCTTGCCGGTTTCGCCCATCTCGTAGATCAGGCGCGGCCAAAGTTCGCTTTCGGTCCAGATCGCCATGTCGGGTTGCCAGTGCTGCAAGAAGCGTTGGACATAGGATTTCACATCCACAGGCACGAATTGGTGAAAGGCGTTCTTGGTCAGCCGGATGTTCATCAACGTGGCCGAGGTGCGGGTGCCCGTGGTCACCATCACGGTCAGGTCAGGGCGCTCATCGCCCAGATGGCGGATCAGTTCCAGCGTGGACAGGGATTCCCCGACGCTGGCGGCATGGATCCACAGCAATTGCCCGTCCGGGCGCGGGCGGCTGGCGATGCCGCGGCGTTCGCCGATGCGGTCGGGATCTTCCTTGCCGATGGCCAACCGCTTGGACAGCAGGCCTTCGACATAGCCGGTCCAGCGCGCCGAGACCGCAAGATACAGGGCAAGGCCCAGCGAATGTCCCATGCCGCGCGGCCTAGCTGACCGCTTCGGTGGACGAGTCTTCGGCGGTCTCGTCCGTCAGGCGATGAATATGGGCGATGAAATAGCGCATATGGGCATTGTCCACGGTGCGCTGGGCTTCGTTCTTCCAAGCGTCATAAGCGCTGGCATAGTCGGGATACATGCCGACAAGATGGATCGCGCCGACATCCTTGAAGGTGCTTCCGCTGGGATCGACAAGTTCGCCCCCGTACACAAGATGCAAAAGCTGAGGTTTCATCGCGGATCTCCGGTCGGTCGATTTGGCGGCACCCTAGCCATCTGCCTTGAAGGGTCAAGCCAACCCGCGCGCGGCGCTTAGTCCAGTTTGCGCGCTTCGTCTTCGATCATCACCGGTATGCCATTGCGGATCGGATACGCCAGATGCGCCGCGCGGCTGATCAGTTCCTGCGCTTCGGGGTCGTATTTCAAGGGCGCATGGGTCAAGGGGCAGACCAAGGCCTCCAGCATCTGGCGGGCATGCACATGGTCCGGGCTGGAGGCGTCGGTCATTGCAGCATCTCGTCCGCTTGTCCGCCGCCCCGCAAGGCGAATTCGATCAAGGTAACAAGGGTTTCCCGCCGGGTTGCCAGCGACGGGGCTTCCAGCAGGGCTTGCTTGTCCTCGGGTTCGAAGGGGCACAGCATCGACAACGAGTTGATCAGCAACTCATCCTCGGCCTGTTGCAAGCTGTCCCAGTCGGTCTTCAGGTCTTGTGCCGCGAAAAAGCGGCTGAGCAAATTCAGGAACTTCTCGCGTTTGAAGCCGCTGTCGACCTCGGGTTTGCCAAGGTCGCGTTCAAACCCATCCCACGTCACATCCGCTTTCAGATACGGGGTGAAACCCGACACTTCGCGTTGGACGCGGTACCGGGAAATCCCGGACAAGGTGATCATGTAGCGCCCGTCCTCGGTTTCCGAGAAGGCGGTCACCCGCCCGGCGCACCCGATGGAATGCAGGCGCTTGTCGCTGCTGCCCGGCACGTCGCGGGGCTGCACCATGCCGATCAACCGATGCGAGGTCTTCAGCGCGTCTTCCAGCATCGCCAGATACCGCGGTTCAAACAGGTGCAGCGGCAAGCGCGCGCGGGGCAACAACAAGGCCCCGGGCAACGGAAACACAGGGATGGTCGGTGGCAGGTCTGCGGCGGACAACATCATCTGCAAGTAGCCCCGAATGCCGGTCAGGCAAACAGGATCGAACTGAGCTTGCGCCGCCCTTTCAGGGCCACGGGGTCTTGCGGCTTCAGCGCGTCGAAAATCGTGAACAACTGCGCCTTGGCCGCGCCGTCATTCCAGTCGCGGTCGCGGCGGATCGACTCCAGCAACGCGTCCACCGCACCTTCGACATCGCCCTTGGCATGCAGCGCCGTGGCAAGGTCCATCCGGGCCTGATGGTCGTCGGGATTGGCTTCCACCTTGGCGGTCAGCTCTGCGACCGGGCCGGCGCTGGCGGCCTGTTTGGCCAGCGCCACTTGCGCGCGGGCGGCGTCCAGTTCGGGCGCATTGAAGATCGTGTCGGGGGCCGTGGACAGCAGACCCTCGGCCTGTTCGACCTCGCCCAAGGCCAGGTGCGCGCGGGCAAGCCCGCCATAGGCGGCGGCATGGTTCGGGTCTTCACCCAGAATCGCGGCGAAGGTTTGGGCGGCATCCACCGCCGCGCCTTCGGCCAGCATCGCTTCGGCCGCTTCAACCGCTTCTTCCAGACCGCCATCTTCCGCGCCGCCGCCCAAGGCACCGACCTTGTCGATGAACGCCTTGATTTCGGACGGGGGAATCGCGCCTTGGAACCCGTCGACCGGTTGGCCTTGCCAGAACGCATAGACCGTCGGGATCGACTGGATGCGCAACTGACCGGCGATCATCTGGTTTTCGTCCACGTTCACCTTGACCATCTTCACCGCGCCCTTCGCAGCGGTCACCGCTGCTTCCAGCGCCGGGCCAAGCGATTTGCACGGACCGCACCAAGGGGCCCAGAAATCGACGATCACCGGGACGGTTTGGCTGGCTTCGATCACGTCCGCCATGAAGGTGGCTTCGGTGCTGTCTTTGATCAGATCGTTCGGAGCGGTTTCAGCAGAAGTGGCGTTGCCGAATTCGAGCATGGGGGCAGTCCTTTTTTGGCGGTGGCCATCGTATATGCGTTCTTCGCTATATGGCGGCAGGACCTTGCGTTGTGAAGGGTCGGCGATTGTCCTGTCACCCTTCGGGTCAGGCTAAAGGTCGAAGGTCGCAAAGACCGGCGCATGATCGCTGGGTTGCGGCCAGCCGCGCACATCGCGGCGAATGCGGCTGGAATGGGCCGCATTGGAAATATCGGGTGTGGCCCAGATGTGATCCAGACGGCGGCCCTTGTCGGCCCCGCTCCAATCCTTGGCGCGGTAGGACCACCACGAATAGAGCAACCCCTCGGGGATATCCTGTCGGGTGACATCGACCCAGTTTCCGGCCTCTTGGGTTTCGGCGAAGGCTTCGACTTCGATCGGGGTGTGGCTGACGACCTTCAGAAGTTGCTTGTGCGACCAGACATCGTCTTCGCGCGGGGCGATGTTCAAATCCCCCACAAGGACCGATTTGGTCGGGCGTTCGGCGCGGAACCAGTCCCGCATCTCGGCCAGAAAATCCAGTTTGTGGCCGAATTTTTCGTTGACCTCGCGGTCGGGCACATCGCCACCGGCAGGCACATAGTAATTGTGGATCGTCAGCCCGTTTTCCAGCCGTGCTGCCACATGCCTTGCATCGCCCTTGGCGCAGAAATCGCGGTGCCCGGCGTCTTCGATCGGCAGTTTCGACAGAATGGCCACGCCGTTATAGCCCTTCTGCCCACGTGCCACGATGTGGCGATAGCCGATCTGCTTGAACTGGTGCAGGGGGATCTTTTCGACCGGGCTTTTGCATTCCTGCAGGCACAGGATGTCGGGACGCGCATCTTTCATCAACCGCGCCACAAGGTTTTCGCGCAGGCGGACCGAATTGATGTTCCAAGTGGCGATGGTGATGGGCATGGCACGGCTCCGCTGGATCAGGTCGCGTCAATCTAGGCGTCTGCGCCGATGGTGGCCAGCCTTAGCGCAGCGTCGCGATCACCGCACGGGCGGCGCGCTGACCGCTAAGCCACGCGCCATGGGTCGTGCCGTGATGATCCCAGATCGTGTGTTCCCCGGCGAAATGCACATGGCCATGCGGGGCGTGCCAAATGTCCCAGTCCTTGGGGCTGCTGCCGATGCGGATATGGCTGTAGGTGCCATGGGCAAACGGGTCGCGGGTCCAATCCGTGGCCAGCGCGGCAACCGGGTCGGGCAGGTCGTCGCCGAAAAACGCCCGCAGCGCCCCCAACGCGTCGCGGATTTTTGCGTCGCTGGACCAGTCTTGCAGGTCGCGCGCGGCTTGGCCCACCGCAAAGGTTGTCAGAACCGGGCTGCCATCGAAAGCGGCGTGGTTCAGTATCAGCGACCAACGCCCCGGTTGGTCGGTGACCTGACCATACATCTGGGTCTCGTCATCTTCCCAATACAGGTCCGGAAAGCGCACCCCGACCTTCAGGATTGCGCCCATACCCATGCGCCCAAGGGCTGCCTTGTGGGGCGCGGGCAGGTCCGGGGCAAACCGCACGGTCTTCCTTTGCAGCACCCCCAAGGGCAGGGTGCAAATCACGCGACGGGCCTCTATCCGGCCTTCGCGGCTGTCCACGGTGACCCCCGCAGCGTCTTGTGTGATGGTCTGCACAACCGCCCCCAGCCGAAGGTCCAAACCGTCGATCAGGTGCGGGACCAGCGCCCCAAAGCCCTGCGCCAGAAACGCCTCGGCGCCGGGAAAGCCGTCATCCGCGTTGAAATACCGGGCCGAGATCAGATCAAGCGGGGCAGCATGGTCAAAGGCCAGCCCGGTTGTCAGCATCCAGTGGGTCACGGGATCGTCCAGAAGGTCGGCATCCAGCCAGTCGCGCAAACTGTCCTCGGGGGCGGCCTCTTCGAAACCGTCGAAGTTCAGGGCTTCGATGCGGTCGTCCGCCTGTTCCAGCCGCCGCATGGGGACCAGTTCGCCGTCCGCGTCATAGAGTTCCAGCGACGCCGGATCGACGGGCCACAGGTCCACCCCGGCTTGGCGCGCAAGCCCGGTCATCGGATTGCCTTGCAGGCCATGAATCCACGCGGCGCCAACTTCAAACGGGCTGCCCAGATCGTGCCGCGTCCACAGGCGGCCCCCGGCCCGGTCGCGGGCTTCCAAGACTGTGACGCTCAATCCCGCGTCGATCAGCTGCCTTGCCGCCGCCAAGCCGGACAAGCCCGCCCCGATGACAACCACATCGACCGACGCCGCACGCGCCCGGCGCGAAAAGCCCATCGCGGCCAACCCGCCCAGCACAGACCGTCGGGACCAAGCCCTTGCCGTCGCGATCACGTTTCACCTTTAGCAAAGCAGGCAGGACCCATGTCTGCCAGCGGTTCCTGCTTGCGCCCGGTCGCAGAACAGCCGAATCCTTTGCCCATGACATCGCAGTCCGATTCGCTTCCGGTCATGGAGATTGTCGGTCGGCTGGAACAGCTTGCCGCCGCGGATGCGGACGTCAACCTTCGCGATGTGATCGAGGCCTTTGGGTCGACCGCCTTTGTCCCGATTCTGATGGTCCCCGCCTTGATCGTTTTTTCGCCGCTCAGCGGGATCCCGTTTCTGCCGACCTTCTTTGGTCTGATCATTGGCTTGATCGCCTTGCAGATGACCGTGGGCAGACGCCGCCTGTGGCTGCCGGGCTGGTTGATGGGGCGCGAGGTTTCGTCCGATCGGCTGACCAAAGCCCTGCAATGGCTGAAGCCTTCTGCCGCGTGGCTGGATCGCAAGGCCAAACGGCGTCTGACCCTGTTGACCGCCCAACCCTTGGTGCTGATTCCCCGCATTGCCTGCATCGTCTGCGGTCTGGCGATGCCTTTTCTGGAACTGGTCCCGTTCTCGTCGTCGTTTCTGGCGGCGGCGGTCTTGTGCTTTTCGGTCAGCTTTCTGGCCCGCGACGGGGTGTTCGTGGTCTTGGGCGGGGTCTTTATGGCAATGGCGCTGGGCGTGCTGGTGCTGATCTACGGTGGCGCGGTCTTGGCCTTCCTGCCCTTGGTCTGAAAAAGAAGACCCGGCGTAAAGCCGGGCCAGTCCAACAGGGAGGTTTCGTGTCATAACCCCGACACGCGAGGGATTCGTCAGGCCACCAATCGGTATCCGCCTGTTTCAGTGACCAGGATACGCGCATTTGACGGGTCCGGTTCAATTTTTTGCCGCAACCGGTAAATATGAGTCTCAAGTGTGTGCGTTGTGACACCCGCGTTATAGCCCCAAACCTCGTGCAGCAGGACGTCGCGGGCGACGATTCCGTCCGTCGCCCGGTACAAGTATTTCAAAATATTCGTTTCTTTCTCGGTCAGGCGAATTTTCTTGTCGTCTTCCGTCAGCAGAAGTTTCATCGCCGGTTTGAAGGTGTACGGGCCAAGCTGGAACACCGCGTCCTCGGATTGTTCGTGTTGGCGCAACTGTGCGCGGATGCGGGCCAACAGGACCGGAAACTTGAACGGCTTGGTCACATAATCGTTTGCCCCGGCATCCAGGCCAAGGATCGTGTCCGCATCGGTATCGTGCCCGGTCAGCATCAAGATGGGGCATTTGACGCCCTGTTTGCGCATCAGGCGGCACAATTCGCGCCCGTCCGTGTCCGGCAAGCCGACATCGAGGATCACCAGATCATACAGGCCTTCCTTGGCTTTGGTCATCGCCTCGGCCCCGGACCCGGCTTCGAAGACGTCGAAGTCTTCGGTCATCACCAGCTGCTCGCCCAGCGCTTCGCGCAGGTCGTCGTCATCGTCCACAAGCAGGATTTTTCGAAGCGTCGCCATGGGTCTGGTCCTTTTCTGGGCCGGTTGATGCGCTTGACATGCGTTCAACCCACGGTCCCGGCAAGAGATTGGAAAAAAACCTCACGCCGTCGTGTCAGAACGGACAGATTTGTTTCAGTTTCCGCCGCCGCGCGCCTATGTAGGGCGCATGATGTTTCAAGGCCCCTTTGCATGACGCCGCTATCCCCTTTGCCGATCGAATACCTTGCGCGGGCGCGCGGGGATTTGCGCATGGGCTTGCCAATCGTTCTGAAACAAGGGGCCGAAATGGCGCTGGTGCTGGCCGCTGAAACCTTGAAGAAAGCGCGGTTCGACGCGCTGCAAGGGCCGATTTCCATCGCGATCACCGCCAGACGGGCCGAAACGCTGAAGGCGCGGGCCTATGATGGCGACGTGGCGCGGCTGGTGCTTCCGGACCATGCGACGCCGCATTGGGTGCAGTCGGTGGCCGATCCGGCCAGCGACTTGGCCAACCCAATGAAGGGTCCGTTCCAGTCGTTGCGCGGCGGCGGCGCCGATCTGGCGCGTGCGGCCCTGCAATTGACCAAGGATGCGCGCTTGCTGCCAGCGGCGGTCATGACGCCGGTCGACGGGGTCCCCGATGGCCTGACCTTGCTGGATCTGGAGGCGGTCGCCGCCTTGCTGGGCCATGGCGCGCCACTTGCCCCGTTGGTGTCCGCGCGCGTGCCGCTCTCGGTGTCCGAAGCCGGGCGCCTGCATGTGTTTCGCCCAGCCGATGGCGGCGAAGAACACTATGCCGTTGAAATCGGTGCGCCGGATCGCGCGGCACCGGTCTTGGCCCGCCTGCATTCGGCCTGCTTCACCGGCGATCTGCTTGGGTCGCTGAAATGCGATTGCGGCCCGCAATTGCGCGGGGCACTGGCCCAGATGGGGGCCGAAGGGTCCGGCGTCTTGTTGTATCTGAACCAAGAAGGGCGCGGCATCGGTCTGGCCAACAAGATGCGCGCCTATGCCTTGCAAGATCAGGGGTTCGACACGGTCGAAGCGAACCACCGATTGGGGTTCGAAGATGACGAACGCGATTTTCGCATTGGGTCAGACTTGTTGAAGCGGTTGGGGTTTTCGGCGGTGCGCCTGATGACGAACAATCCCGCGAAGATCGCGATGATGCGGGCCCAAGGCATCGACGTGGTCGAACGGGTGCCATTGCGGTTGGGCGAAACCCCGCAGAACACCGCCTATCTTGCGACAAAGGCCGCCAAGTCCGGGCATCTATTGTGACACCGCTGGATCTGGTTCTGACCCCGATGGGGGTGCGGTTCATGGGCCGGGTTCTGCCTTGTACGCTGGGACGCGGCGGGATCAGCGGAGACAAGCGCGAAGGGGACGGCGCGACGCCTGCCGGGACGCATCGCATCATCGGGATGCTGTACCGCCCGGATCGGCTGGCCCGGCCAACCGACTGGGCGCTGCCAATCGGACCCTGTGATCTGTGGTCCGACGATCCGCGCGATCCCGATTACAATCTGATGGTCCGTGCCCCACATCCCTATGGGCATGAACGCTTGCGGCGGCCCGATCCGCTGTATGATCTGATTCTCTTGACCGACTGGAACTGGCCTTTCGCCGAAAAAGGCGCGGGGTCCGCGATTTTCCTGCATCAATGGCGGCGGCCCGGTGCCCCGACCGAAGGGTGCATCGCGCTGTCGCGGCGGGACTTGCACTGGCTGGCCCCGCGCATCCGGTATCAGACACGCCTGTTCGTGGCTTAGGCGACCGCGGTTCTTTCCCCGAAAATCGCGCTGCCAACCCGAACATGGGTCGCGCCAAGGGCGATCGCAGTTTCGAAATCGCCGCTCATCCCCATGGACAGCCCACTAAGCCCATTGCGCGCAGCAAACTTGGCCAGCAAGGCGAAGTGCAAGCTGGGTTCTTCGTTCGCAGGCGGGATGCACATCAGTCCTTTGACGGGCAGGTCCATGGCGCGGCAGGTCGCAACGAAGGCATCCGTGTCCTCGGGCAGGACGCCAGCTTTCTGGGGTTCGGCCCCGGTGTTCACCTGAATGAACAGGTCTGGGCATGTGCCACGCGCTTGTGCCAGATCGGCAAGTTTGCGGGCCAGTTTTTCCCGGTCCAGGCTGTGGATGGCATCGAACAGCTCGACCGCGGGTTTCGCCTTGTTGGTCTGCAAAGGGCCCACCAGATGCAAGGCAATGCCCTCATACCGGTCTTTGAAGCCGGGCCATTTGCCTTGGGCTTCTTGCACCTTGTTCTCGCCAAAGACGCGGTGGCCCTGATCCAGTACCGCCTCGACCCGATCCAGCGGCTGAACCTTGGAAATGGCGATCAAGCAGGTGCTGCCGCGGGGACGTTCCGCGCGATCCTCGGCGGTGGCGATGCGGGTTGTGATGTCAGACAGGCTCATATCCGCGATGTGCCACGGGGGCTGCGCAAAGAAAAGCGTCCAAGCGTGTCCTCAAAAGCAAAAGAGCGGGCCGAAGCCCGCTCTTCCGTGTTTCGAATTCCGGAAGGAATTAGAACTTGAAGGTCAGACCCAGGTCTGCGCGGGTTGCGTTGGCCGCACCCTCGTCGATGACGCCGACGCCGCCAACCAGCATGACGTTGCCGCCCAGGTTGTAGGATGCGCCGATGCCGTAGGACGGGTTGATGCCTGCAGCGGTGGTGTCAGCAGCAGCGAAGGTCACGCTCAGAGCCGAGTCCACTTTGTAGGTCAGGTCGATGCCCCAACCGTCGACGTTCACGCCGCCGGACTGGTCAACGTAGACAACGTTACCGCTGAATGCGCCTGCGGTGTAACCCACACCGATGTTTGCCTGACGGCCAGCACCGATGAAGTCCTGGTAACCAGCGGAGAACTTGAAGCCCGAGCCGGTCGAGTCGTCAAATGCGATGCCGATACCTGCACCAGCGGTTGCTGCGGTCAGAGCAGCTGCGGTGGTGTCGTTGACGGTGCCCGACACGGACACGGTGAACTTGTCCATTTTGTAGGTCAGGTTCACGTTGTGTGCGCCGCCTTCGTCCAGACCTTCGACAACGTCATCAACGCCGATGCCGTCAAAGCCGATGTCTGCGATGCCAACGCCGCCTGCTTCCGACACGTCGCCGAACGACAGGGTCAGGCCGCTGTGCGAGATCGAGAACACACGGTCGCCGGTCAGAGCACCTGCGGTCGAGTTGTCATGCTCGAGGCTGGTCGAAGCCGACAAGGACAGGCCGCCGTCGCTTGCTGCGGTGCCGGTGATCTTGAAGTTGATTTCGTTGTGAATGCCGGTGGTCTGAGCCAGAGCGCCAATGCCGGTGCTGTCGTAGCGAACGCCGACGTTACCGTCACCGCTCAGGGTCACATCAGCTGCTGCGAAGCCAGCCGTTGCCACCAGAGCGGTCGAAGCGATGAGAAGCTTTTTCATCGTGTTTCCCTCGTGTGTGTCACGTGTGTTAAAAGGTGCACCCCAGCGCAGTGCATCCGGCTGGGTATGACACTTCCTCGTTCTTTCCCTTCTGGATTGCAAGCGAACCCCCGTCCGGACTGCGCGACGGTGTTTTCCATGGTGCAACAAAGCCACAGTTTGCCAACGGGCGGTGTCCCGCTGGGGAATGTTCGAAACCGACAGCGGTCGGGAAAACCCTTGTCGCACAGGTCGGGCTCGGGTAGGACACGGAAAAACAGGCACTTGCCAAGGGGCAGACCCATGCGTCATTCCATTCTCCGCACCAGCGCCCTGGTCTTCTTGATCGCGACCCTGTCCGCTTGTGGCGGCGGCGGTGGGTTCCTTGGGATCGGTGGTTCCGACAATGGCAGCGTCCGAAACCTGTCTGCGGCCGAACGCAGTGCCCGGCTGTCTGGGGAAGAAGAAGACGATACCATTTGGGCGCTGTTCCAGAACAGCGACGACCCCAACACCACGGTCGAGGTGAACAAGTACCTCTGGGTGGCGGCACAAGACATTCTGGATTTCCTGCCGGTCGAAGCGGTCGACCCGTTCACGGGCGTTATCGTTTACGGCTATGGGACCCCACCCGGCGGTGGGCGGGCGTATCGGGCCACGGTCTATGTGCAGGACCCCGCGTTGGAAGCGCGTTCGATCAAGGTCGCGCTGGCAACCCGTGGCGGACCGGCGCCGCGCGCCACCGCCCGCGCCGTGGAAGACGCGATCCTGACGCGTGCCCGCCAGTTGCGCATTCAGGACAGCAACCTGTAACTGGACCTTCGCCAAGACGGGCACTAAACCGACCGCCGGACCCAACAGGTCCGGCGTTTTCATTTTGACCCACCAGACCCCGAGGCCGCGCATGTCCCGCTACGACCCCCAATCCATCGAAGGCAAATGGCAAGCGGCATGGGATGACGCGCAAGTGTTTCTGGCGACCGAAGATGCCCAGAAACCCAAATATTACGTGCTGGAGATGTTTCCCTACCCGTCGGGGCGCATCCATATCGGGCATGTGCGCAATTACACGATGGGGGATGTGATCGCGCGCTACAAGCGGTCGACCGGCCATAACGTGCTGCATCCGATGGGGTGGGACGCCTTCGGGATGCCGGCCGAAAACGCGGCGATGCAGGAAGGCGGCCATCCCAAGGATTGGACGTATAACAACATCGCGCAAATGCGCGAACAGATGAAACCGCTGGGTCTGTCCATCGATTGGACCCGGGAATTCGCCACCTGCGATCCGGAATACTA
>CAZIKH010000013.1:0-10352 GCA_964539755.1 uncultured Dinoroseobacter sp.
TCGTGATGGGTCTTGGGGCCAAAGGCGTGATCAACCGCAAGGATTTCAAGTGTTGGGGTCAATTGCCCACGGTCAACACGCCCGAATACAAAGACTGGTTCAACGAAACTCGCAAATTCGGCAAGGCGATCTGGGAGATCACCGGCAAGGGCGTCAACGTGGACATGGTCTTCGAACACCCCGGCGAAAGCACCTTCCCGGTCTCGACCTTCGTCTGCAAGAAGGGCGGGATGGTCGTGATCTGCGCCGGGACAACCGGCTTCAACTGCACCTTCGACGTGCGCTATATGTGGATGCACCAGAAACGGCTTCAGGGGTCGCACTTCGCGCATCTGAAACAAGCCGCCAGTGCCAACAAGCTGATGTTGGAACGCCGTCTCGATCCCTGCATGTCCGAAGTCTTCGCATGGGATGAACTGCCCGAGGCACATATGAAGATGCTGCGCAATGAACACAAACCCGGCAACATGTCGGTGTTGGTGCAGGCCCCTCGGACCGGGCTGCGCACCTTCGAGGACACGCTAGAGGCAAGTCCGCGCGGGTAGCCTGCGCCGCAAGCGACCGTTGGGTTCAGCAGAAGACAGACCCCGCGAATCACCTTTGGGCGGTTCGCGGGGTCTGGTCGTTTCAACGGGTTTGTTTGTTTTCAGATGGATGCGAATTGTCCCCTCACCATTTTGGGGGGGTGTAAATTCGTGAATATCGCGCTGAAATGAACTCGTGCTAAAGTTGTGTTAACCATTTGTTAACCCTTCATACGGAAGTTCGATATGGGACAAGACTGGATGATCGACGTTCTGACGGATTTGCGCAGCTTTGCGCAGCAGAACGGCATGGCAACGCTGTCGGAACAATTGGATGACACCATCCTCGTTGCGGCAGCCGAGATTGCGCAGGTGGCACATGGCGGTCGGATCGACGCGGCTGGACATGCGATTGGAAACGGTGCTGGACCAATTGGCCTGCGTCACAACGCTTGACGACCTTCAGGGCCATATCCTTGGCCTGCGCGATCTGTTCGAGGTGGAACACCTCGTCTATCATTCCGTGAACGCGGCGGGGGGGCAGTACGCCGCCCTGTCCTATGACCCGGCTTGGGTCGACCGGTATGTGTCCAAAGCCTATGACCGGATCGACCCGGTGGTTCAGGGATGTTTTCGACGGTTTCATCCCATCGACTGGAAGGCCCTAGATTGGTCGTCGAAACCGGCCCGCGCGTTTTTTCAAGAAGCGCGCGACCACGGCGTCGGCAATCAAGGCCTGTCCATGCCCGTGCGTGGCCCCACAGGGCATTTCGCGGTCTTCACGATCAACCAATCCACCGATGACGTCGAGTGGCAGCGGTATCGGCGCGAATACCTCGACAGCCTGATCCTGACCTCGCATTTCCTGAACCTGAAGGCGCTGGAATTGGAACTGGGCACCGATACCGTGCCGCAGCGGGCCCTATCCCCCCGGGAAGTCGATGCCCTGAGCCTGCTGGCAGTTGGCTGCAGCCGGGCCGAGATCGCGGATCGGCTGATGATTTCGGAACACACCTTGCGGGTCTATATCGAAAGCGCCCGACACAAGCTTGGCGCGGCCAACACCACCCATGCCGTCGCGCGGGCGCTGGCGGGTGGGTTGATTGTCGTCTAGCACCCCGTTGCCGAATTAATCTTTCATCGCCCGGTCAGAGGTTCTTAACCCTGAACACCCCCCTTGTTGGTCGTTCACGATCACGCCGCGAAGGGGGACCTGATGATCCACTATATCTATGCCGATGCTTTGGACGACTATCCGTGCTTGCGCGACAGCATGTTCCGGCATCGCGCCCAGCAATTCCGCGACCGCCTGAAATGGGATGTCACCGTCGATGCGAAGGGGCACGAGCGGGACCGCTATGATGGCGAAGCGCCGCTGTACCTGATTGCCAGCCAAGCGGACGGGACCCATGCGGGGTCGATGCGGTTTCTGCCGACAACCGGGGCCACCATGGTCCACGACCATTTTCTGCATTTGACCGACGGCGTCCGCATCGCCAGCCCGTTCATCTGGGAATGCACCCGGTTTTGCATTGCCCCGAATGCGCCGCGCACGACCGCGGCCAAGCTGATGCTGGGGGCGGCTGAAATGGGGCTGGCCTCGGGCCTGAGCCACGCGATCGGCGTGTTCGACGCCCGCATGACGCCGATCTATCGTCGGCTTGGATGGCCACCCGCAATCCTGGGGCGGGCAGGGGCTGGGCGGCAGGCGATCAGCGTTGGGTTATGGGCGTTTACGGCAGACATCTTGCCGGGTCTGCGGGCCAAGGCGGGGGTAACCGCAACGGTTTCACAAGGCTGGAGGACGCAAGCGTTCGGTCCGCGTTTGGTGGCCTGAAGCAGGGTCTAGCAGATGCGACTTGTTCGCAACGGGATTGCGAAAGGGTTAACGCGCCTAAGAATCTTAGGGGACTGCAACATCTAGTAGGAACACCGGATATCAAACGCCAGATGCTGCGGAAATGCCCCAACTGCCTAAGAATCTTAGGCGGGATACACAATCCTGCCGACGCCGCTGGCAGCCGCCCAAGACCCGCACTAGGGTACGCTCATGTCGACACCCGCGCTCACCGATGCCCAGTTTTCCGACGATCAGGCCGAAGCTTATGATCAGGTGGCGGACACCTTGGGCTTGGCTGGGATAGACTTGATCGAAGGGTCCACCCAACCGCCGTCCGAGGACGGCGCAAGCCGGGTGCTGGCCGTCACGGGCAAGGCCGGGTCTGGCAAGACGGCGCTTCTGGCGCGCCTTACGCAAGACCTGACCGCCGCTGGCGTGCAAACCATCTCGGGCGATTGGGAAGGGCGGCGCAGCGCCGAACGGCGGACCCTTGCGATCCTTGCCCCTACCAACAAGGCCGCCAGCGTGTTGCGTCTGCGCGGTGTGCCCGCCACGACCATCCACCGCATCCTCTATACCCCGGTTTATGACCCGGATTACGAACGCATTGCCGAATGGTTGGCGGATGGGGCGGACCGTCCCAAGCTAGACGACATCCCGGACAGCGTTCTGGACCGGGCCGAGGCCAGCTATGCCCAGCACGGGTCGGTGCCTGTGGCCTTGGCGGCGGCGGGTCTGCGCGGGTCGGATTTCATCACCGGGTGGAAACGCCGCGAGGACCCGCTGGATATCGGCTTTGTCGACGAAGCCTCGATGCTGGATGAACGCCAGTTCGAAGACCTGACCGAGATTTTTCCAACCCTCTGCCTGTTCGGCGACCCGGCACAGTTGGCCCCGGTCGGGCAGTCCGGCCAGATGGTGTTCGACCGACTGCCCGCGCCGCGTGTTCTGTCCTTGGCCCGTATTCACCGACAAGCCGAAGACAACCCGATCCTTGATCTGGCCCATGCCTTGGGGGATCCCGCGCTGAGCTATGATCAATTCGATGCCTTGGTCCATCAGGCCGCCGCACGCGACGACCGCGTGCAGGTCAGCCCGCGCATCGACGCCGGCTTGATGGCCCGGTCCCCCGCCTTGGTCTGGCGCAATGCCACCCGCATCCGGCTGATCCAAGCCTTTCGCACCGCGCATAAAGCCCCCGAAGATGCGCTGCTGCCGGGCGAACCGCTGATCTGTGACGGGATCGAATTGCCGCTGAAGCACCGCCGCAAACGCCTCGACCTTGAAGCGCGCGGTTTGATCAAGGGCGCACAAGTCATCTATCTGGGCCCAGGCAAGAAGCCCGGCTTTTCGCGCCTGCATGTCATGGGTGCCCCCGATCCAAGGGTGTCCGCGGCGTCGATCATCAAGATCGAACTGCCGGACACGGACGAGCCTTACATCGCCTCGGCGGCGCGCATGGGCGCGGCCTTCCTGCATGGGGCCGCCGTGACCATCCACAAGGCCCAAGGCAGCCAGTGGGACACCGTCCAGGTCTATGCCCCCGACCTGTCCGCCGCCGCCTGGGCCGGACGGACCGAGGCGGGACAGCCCTTGTGGACGCGATTGGCCTATGTGGCGATTACCCGGGCGCAAAACCGATTGATCTGGGTCACCCGCAACCGACTGGCGCTTCCCAAGACGGCGCTGACGACCGATGATCTGGATGCAACGCCGGCCCCCTTGGCGCTGGAAGCCCAAACCGACCAGAAGGACTAAGACCTATGCCCAGCATCTTGATCACAGGGGCCAGTTCCGGAATTGGCCGCACCACGGCGGAATACTTTCTGGATCAAGGCTGGACCGTCGGGCTTGTGGCGCGGCGCGCCGAACCATTGCAGGCGCTGGCGGACCGCTATGACAGGGCCGTGCCCTTGCCCGCCGACGTCACGGACGAAGCGGCCATCGATGCGGCCTTTGACCGCTTCGCGTCGGACCGCCGATTGGACGTCCTGTTCAACAATGCGGGCATGTTCGGCCCGCAAACAACCATCGACCAGATTTCGCTGGCGGATTGGCAGGCGGTGTTGGACGTGAACCTGACCGGCATGTTCCTGTGCGCCCGCGCGGCGTTTCGGATCATGCGCGCCCAGACGCCCCAAGGCGGGCGGATCATCAACAACGGATCGATTTCGGCCCATACGCCCCGCGAAGGATCGACCTGTTATACCACGACCAAACACGCCATTTCCGGCCTGACCAAGACGCTGACCTTGGATGGCCGTGCGTTTGACATCGCCTGCGGCCAGATCGACATCGGCAATGCCCGCACCGATATGGTGATCAACCTCGAAAAGACCCGCGCGGCGCAAGGCCTGCCGCCGCTGCCCTCCATGGCGGTTCAGGATGTGGCGCGGTCTGTTTTCCATATGGCCAATTTGCCGCCCGAGGCGAATGTGCAGACCATGATGGTGATGGCGACCAAGATGCCCCATATCGGACGCGGGTGAACGCCCGACCCTAGGTCCCCCGCACATAGCGGAAGAAGGCCGACGCCATCCAGCCCGCAGCGATGGCAATGGCCAGCGACAACAGCCCGTAGATCAACGGACGCTGATGGGCGAGCGTATAGATGAATTTCTCCAGCCCCACCTTTTGAACGTCGATCGAGGTCTCGAACCTGTCGATCACCGCCCCGCCGCGGGTCAGGAAAATGCGGGTCCGATAGGCCCCCTGCGTCAGGTTCGATGGCAGGGAAATCGACGTATCGAACAAGGTATCGGATGTCAGCCGCACTTGCCCGTCCAGCACCTGATAGGACGCCTTGTCCGATTTGATCCGCATCAGCGCTTCCAGGAAAGGTTCGGCATCGGCGACGGTTTCCGTGGTGCCCACCGCGCGAATGGCCTGAGGTATCGTCACCTTGTAGCGCAGATCCTCGGTCTGGTTGATCGCCTGCGGCAAGGGCGCGCTGGTGGCGATGGCATAGAAGCTTGGCGCAAGGTCCACGTCCACGGCCTCGGTATTGACCCAGATGCCGGCCACGCGATCCTTCTTGCGCACGGTGACAGGCTCGGACGGGCCTTCCACCGTGATAACGACCGCCAGGTCGCCTTCGGGCAGGGGCGCTTCGCGCCGAATGGCCCCGAAGATCAGGATCTCGGACCCATCGAAGTTCGCCGTGATCGACACCCGCGTTTGCGACAGATCGGCGACGATCTGTTCCGCACTGGCCGGGGCGGCCAGCAAGAGCAACCACAGGAAGCAGGCGCGCAGGATCCTCAATGCCCTGCCTCCCCAAGCGAATACAGTTCGGACGGCATCACAAGAAGGTCGAAGGCCAGTTTCCCGCAGACCGCCAGAACGATGATCGCCAGCAGAATGCGCAACTGTTCGGCCTTCAATCGGGTGCCGATCTGGGTGCCGATCTGCGCACCGATCACGCCCCCGACCAACAGCAACACCGCCAGCAGCATGTCCACCGTCTGGTTGGTGACCGCGTGCAGCAACGTGGTGAAGGCGGTGACGAAAATGATCTGGAACAGCGATGTTCCCACAACCACCTTTGTCGGCATCCCAAGAATGTAAATCATCGCGGGGACCATGATGAACCCGCCGCCGACCCCCATGATCGCGGCCAGAATGCCGACCAAGACCCCCACGATCAGGGGCGGGATCACCGAAATATACAGACCCGAGGTCCGAAAACGCATCTTGAAGGGCAAGGCGTGCACCCAGTTGCGCTGCCGCCGCGTGGGCGGGGGGGTGCCCTTCTTGGTCTTGCGAATGGCGTTCAGGCTTTCGACGAACATCAGCATGCCGACAACGCCCAGAAAGACAACGTAGCAAAGCTTGACCAGCAGATCGACCTGTCCGGCCGCCTTCAGGATGTTGAAGACCTGCACCCCCAAGGCCGCGCCGATCAGCCCGCCGATCAGCAGCACAACGCCCATTTTCAGATCGACCGTCTTGCGCCGCAAATGCGCCAAGACCCCCGAAAACGAGGACGCCACAATCTGGTTGGCTTCGGTCGCCACCGCCACAGCGGGCGGAATGCCGATGAAAAACAGCAGCGGCGTCATCAAGAACCCGCCGCCCACACCGAACATGCCCGACAAGACACCCACCATGCCGCCCAAGCCCAGAAGCAGGAAGGCGTTCACCGAAACCTCGGCGATAGGAAGGTATATGTTCATGCAGGGAGTCTCCGCTCGCTGCGTTTCGTTTACGCCCGCCGTGGCGCGCTGGGGTAGGGGGTCGCCTGCGACAAATCGGAACAGACGCTGGAAAAGTCGGGGTCTATCCTAGCGTTCCTTCACATAGGGCTCGCCGCCGGCCCGGGGCGGGATCGCCTTGCCGACGAACCCGGCCAGAATGACCACGGTCAGGATATAGGGCAGGCTGTCCAGCAACTGCACGGGGATGTCCACGCGCAGGACGCCTTCGACGACATCGGACCGCAGCGCCAGCGCTTGCAACAAGCCAAACAGCAGGCAGGCAAACAGCGCATACCAAGGCCGCCACTTGGCAAAGATCAGCGCGGCCAGTGCGATATACCCCCGTCCGGCGGCCATATCCTTGACGAACCCCGCTTGCAGGGCTGTCGACAGATAGGCCCCTGCCACCCCGCACAGCACGCCACAGATAATCACCGCCGCAAAGCGCAATCCCACGACCGAAATCCCTGCCGTATCGACCGCCGCCGGGTTTTCGCCAACCGCGCGCAGGCGCAGGCCGAACCGCGTGCGGAACAGAACATACCAAGTCGCCGGCACGCACAGCAGTGCCAGATAGACAAGGATCGAATGGCCCGAGATCAGTTCAGAATACAGCTGGGCGATTGGCCCGGCTTCCGCGATCAGTTCGGACAACGGGCGCCCCGCAGCGGCAGCATCGGTCGGGCCAATGGCGAAGGGCAGTTCAATCCCTTCAAACCGCGCGCCCCCGATCAGCGACGGGGTCCGCCCCCCTTGGCTGAACCAGCTTTGCGCGATCAAGACCGTCAGACCCGCCGCCAGAAAGTTGATCGCGACCCCGGATATCAACTGGTTGCCTCGGAACGTGATCGAGGCCGCCCCGTGCAGCAAGCTCAGGACGATGGAGGACGCGATCCCCGCCAAAAGGCCAATCCAGACCGACCCGGTCATGAAGGCAATCGCCGCCGAAAAGAAGGCCGCCGCCAGCATCTTGCCTTCCAGACCGATGTCGAAAATGCCAGCGCGTTCGGAAAACAGCCCCGCAAGGCAGGCCAGCAACAGCGGGGTTGCCAAACGCACGCTGGAATCCAGCACTTGGATGAGGGTCAGAAAATCCATGGCCGTTACTCCGCCGGGGTCTTGGATTGGGATTGGCGCGACCGATAGATCGACAGGAACAGCTTTTCGATGGGCATGCGCACCATGTTGTCCAGCGCCCCCGTGAACAGGATCACCAGCGCCTGAATGACCACGATCAATTCGCGTGGGATCGACGTCCACAGGGCCAGTTCCGCCCCGCCCTGATACAGGAACCCGAACAGGATCGCCGCCAGCAGCACGCCGAACGGGTGCGACCGGCCCATCAGGGCCACGGCGATCCCGATAAAGCCCGCGCCTTCGACCGAATTCAGAACCAGCCGTTCCGCTTCGCCCATCACGTTGTTGATCGCCATCAACCCCGCCAGCGCACCGGAAATCAGCATTGCGACCATAATGATCTTGGTCGGCGAAATCCCGGCATAGACCGCGGCCGGTTCGGAATGCCCATAGGCGCGCAATTCATACCCCAGCCGCGTCCGCCAGATCAGCAGCCAGACCAGCAGGCAGGCCAGAAGCGCAATGAAGAAGGTGATGTTCAACGGGGCCGAGCGCGAAAACTCGATGCCCAAGGGGGCAAGGATTTCGTACATCGTGGGCAGGTTCGTGCCTTCCGGGAAACGTTCCGAGGCCGGGTCCATCTGTCCCGCCGGGCGCAGGACATTGACCAGAACATAGTTCAGGACCGCCGCCGCGATGAAATTGAACATGATCGTGGTGATCACGACATGGCTGCCGCGCTTGGCTTGCAGATAGGCCGGGATCGCCGCCCATGCCGCGCCAAAGATCGCCCCGCCAAGGATCGCGGCGGGCAGGGCCAGCGTCCAATGCGGCCACGGGAAGGCCAGACAAACCACCGCGACCCCCAAGCCGCCGATCGCCGCCTGACCTTCGCCGCCGATGTTGAACATCCGCGCATGAAAGGCGACCGACACGGCCAATCCGGTGAAGATGAAGTTCGTCGCGTAATACAGGGTATATCCCCAGCCATAGGTGGACCCCAGCGCACCCGTCACCATCAGGCGAACGGCGGCCACCGGGTCTTCCCCAATGGCAAGGATCACCAAGGCCGAAATGGCGAACGCAATGATCAACGACAGAAGGGGGACCAGAACCACATCCACCCAGCGGGGCATTACGTCCATCTTTGTTGCTCCGTCTCTGGCCGGTTAGGCCGCGTTTTCCGTATCGGTGACCCCGGCCATCAGCAGGCCCAGTTCGGTCTCGTTTGTCTTGGCGGGGTCCCGTTCGCCCATGATCTGCCCGTCAAACATGACGGCGATCCGGTCCGACAGGCTCATGATCTCGTCCAACTCGACCGAGACCAGCAGAACCGCCTTGCCCGCGTCGCGCAGCGCGACCAGTTGTTTGTGAATGAATTCGATGGCGCCGATATCCACGCCCCGCGTGGGCTGCCCCACCAGCAGAAGGTCGGGATTGCGGTCAATCTCGCGCGCGACGACGATCTTTTGTTGGTTCCCGCCCGAGAAGCTTTTCGCGGTCAGTTTCGGGTTCGGCGGACGCACATCGTAGCGCCCCATCTTGTCCACGGTGTCTTCGCGCAGGGCGGCGTTGTCCATCAACAGCGCGTTCTTTTGGTATTTCGGGTCGTTGTGATAGCCAAAGCCGTTGTTCTCCCAAGCCATGAAATCCATGATCAGGCCCAGGCGCTGGCGGTCTTCGGGCACATGGGAAATCCCGCGCGCGCGGCGCGTCTGGCCGTCGGATTTCTTGCCCGTCAGGTCAATCGGTTCGCCGTTCAACAGCACTTCGCCCCGTCCCTTGGCGATGCCGCCCAGAACCTCCAGCAATTCGGATTGGCCGTTTCCAGCCACACCGGCGATCCCAAGGATTTCGCCCGCCCGCACGCTGAACGAGACGTTCTTCAGCCGTTCGACCCCGTCCGCATCGGTCACCGACAGGTTCTTGACCTCCAGCACCGTTTTGCCGGGATTGGCGGGGGCCTTGTCCACCCGCAGCAGAACCTTGCGCCCCACCATCAACTCCGCCAGCTGCGGCGGCGAGGTTTCCGAGGTTTTCACCGTCGCGGTCATCTCGCCCCGCCGCATCACGCTGACCGTGTCGGTCACATGCATGATTTCGCGCAGCTTGTGGGTGATCAGGATGATGGTTTTGCCTTCCTCCTTCAGCCCGTTCAGAATGCGGAACAGGTGGTCGGCTTCCGAGGGGGTCAGAACCCCGGTCGGCTCGTCCAGGATCAGAATATCGGCCTTGCGATACAAGGACTTCAGGATTTCGACGCGCTGCTGCATGCCGACGCCGATTTCTTCGATCAGGGCATCGGGATCGACGTTCAGTTCGTAATCCTTGGACAAGCGCAGCAATTCGGCGCGCGCCTTGGCAAGGGACGGGCGCAGGCGTTGGCCTTCCTCGGCCCCCAGCACCACGTTTTCCAAAACCGTGAAATTCTCGACCAGCTTGAAATGCTGGAACACCATCCCGATTCCGGCGCGGATCGCTGCCTGACTATCGGGAATCTCTGTCTTCTTTCCCTGAATGAAGATCTCGCCCTTATCGGCTTTGTAGAAGCCATAAAGGATGCTCATCAGGGTCGACTTTCCCGCGCCGTTCTCGCCGATGATCCCGTGGATCGTGCCCGGCATCACCCGGATCGAGATATCCTTGTTGGCCTGCACCGGACCAAAGGCCTTGGAAATGCCTTTCAGCTCGATGGCGGGGACTTGGTCTGTCATC
>CAZIKH010000013.1:10452-21295 GCA_964539755.1 uncultured Dinoroseobacter sp.
CAGTTCGCCCGACGCGATGGCCGCCGCAGCTTCGTCCACCATGGACTTCATCTCGTCGCTGACCAGTTCTGCGTTGAACTCGTCCAGCGCGTAGCCGACGCCGCCATTGGCCAGACCCATGACGCGGAAGCCGGTTTCCAGACCCGGACCATCGGTGAAGGCTTCGTACACGGCGTTATCCACGCGCTTCAACATCGAGGTCAGAACCTGACCCGGGTGCAGATAGTTCTGGTTGCTGTCCACACCGATCGACAGGATGTCGGCATCGGCAGCCGCTTGCAGAACGCCCACGCCGGTGCCGCCTGCGGCCGCATAGACCACGTCCGCGCCTTGGCTGATCTGGGCTTGGGTCAGTTCCGCACCCTTCACCGGGTCGTTCCACGCCGCCGGGGTGGTCCCGGTCATGTTGGCGATCACTTCGGCATCGCCGTTCACGGCCTTGACGCCTTGGGCATAGCCACAAGCGAATTTGCGGATCAGCGGAATGTCCATACCGCCGATGAAGCCGACGGTGTTCGATTCCGACGCCATCGCGGCCATCATGCCGACAAGATAGGACCCTTCATGCTCGTTGAACACAACCGAGCGCACGTTGGGCTGATCCACCACCATGTCGATGATCACGAACGAGGTTTCGGGATAATCAGGGGCGACTTCATTCAAAACGTTTCCAAACGCGAAACCGGTCATCACGACCGGGTTCGACCCGGATTCGGCCAGACGACGCAGCGCCTGTTCGCGCTGGGCTTCCGACTGCATCTCGATTTCGCGATACGACCCGCCGGTTTCCTGAACCCAACGCTGCGCGCCGTTATAGGCCGCTTCGTTGAAGGATTTGTCGAACTTGCCGCCCAGATCGAAGATCAGGGCCGGATCGGCGCTTGCGGTGCCGGCACTCAGTGCGACAGCGGCAGCGGCACCAAGCAATTTGGTCATCATGGTCATCTGTTGGGTATCTCCCTGATGTTTTTGGTTTGTCGGGGGCCGTTCCCCCCGCCTCACACACGAAGGCAGTCTTCGCGCTTGTGGGCCAGATTAGGACCGCTTGCGGGCGGGGGGTCAACTGGATTCTCGGGGGAAACCGCGTGATTTTGCGTCACCTGCCCGGTTTGCGGGCAGGTCTCGAACGGCAAGCCGCGTCTGGATCTCAGGCAAGCAGCGCGCGTCCTATTCCGGATCGCGCGCCACCCCTGCCTAACTGGTGGCGGTGGTGGCCACGGGGTACAGAACCACCCGCGTGCCAATCGGAACCCGCTCATACAGGTCCTCGATGTATTCGTTCAGCATCCGCGCGCAGCCATTCGACACCGCGTGGCCAATGGTGCTGGGCTGGTTGGTGCCGTGGATCCGCAGCATCGTATCGCGTCCACGCGCGTCATAAAGATACAGCGCCCGCGCGCCCAAGGGGTTGTTCGGCCCGCCGGGCATGCCTTCGGACCAGCGCGCATAGCTGGGCGTGCGCTTGATCATCGCGGCGGTCGGGGTCCAGCGCGGCCACTTGGCCTTGCGCCCCACGGTGAATTCGCCTGCCTCATACAGTCCGGGCCGCCCGATCCCGACGCGATACCGGATCGCGCGGCGGTTGCCCAAGGTCCAGTACAGCGCGAACTGCCCCGGATCGACATGGATCTCGCCTGCCGCGAATTGCGACCGCACGCGAACTTCGCGTGGGACCATGTCCTCGGGCGTCAGCACCCGGCGGCGCACGTTTTGCGCTGCGACGGGACTTGTTGCGGCAAGGATCAAGGCCCCGGCGCTGGCTTGGGCCAGAAACGCGCGTCGGTCGATCATGGCGGCGGTCCTCTTGTTTCTCTGCTCGATCTTTCCGCCTAGAGAATCAATTTGTGTCGCCTTGGGCAAGCCCCTGATTCGCCCTTGAACGCCAGAACGTGACATTTCGGAATCAGATTGCGCCTGCGCATGGGGTCTATGGCCCCTCACAAGATGGTGAGGGGGCCATCAAACACCCCCACAAGCCCTGCGCAGGTTGGTCCAAGCGCCCTAGCCGCGCGACAGCACCCGATAGGTGGACCGGACCGCCCCGCGATCCGTGTAGCAGCCGCGCAAATGGCGCTCGCCGCTTTCGGCGGTGAAGGCTTCGCGGCCATGCACGATCCGGTGATTGTCGAACACGATGCATTCGCCCGCGTTTAGCCGGAAGTGGTTCACGAAACGCGGGTCTTTCAGCGCATGAATGAACCGGCAGAAGGCCGGGTAATAGCTGTCCAGCACCCGTTGCGGCAGGTCGAACGCATCGGCCAGATGCTGGCTGATCGTCAGGCCCTCGACCGCGCCGGTCTTGTCCAGTTCGATCACGTATTGGTGCGACCGATAGTCGATATGATCATGCCGCCGAAAGAACGGGATCGGGTGGGTGGCCAGCAACTCGAAATCGTCAGGGTTTGTCAGGCGAAAAGCTTCCGCCACCGCCGCCCCATCGACAAAGACGGACCGTCCCCCTTCCACCGAATTGCGGCGGCAATGCAGGAATTGCACGCCGGGGGCGGCTTCTTCGCTGGGCAGGTCCGTGTGCAGTTCCAGCGCGCCCGCCGTATAGGCCAGATTGATCGGATTGATCTTCAACTGCACGTCGAAATAGTCGCTATCGGCCGAGGGCGTCACCGGGCCCAAGGTGTTGACCAGCCGGGTCAGGCCCTCGTTGCTGTCTTCCATACCGGTGACCAAGGCGATCCCATCGACAATCAACGCGCGTGCCAAGGCCCGGCGTGCGTCCGGGTCATTGTCCAGGGCTTCCTGGCTTAGGCGGGTGAAATGGTCGTAATAGCCCGCTTCCCACAGATTGCGGGGCAGGTCGGCCGGGTCCGGCATCGCCCCCTTGGCGCTGAAGGCGTCCAGCATCGCCATGGAATACGTCGTGCGGTGGTCTTCCCCGGCCCAGTCCAGAACCAGTTGGTCGCCGTCGACAGCCGCCGCCGCGATGCGCGGCACGTGCCCCAATTCGGTGATGTCGAAAATGCGTTCCCGCGTTTGCGGATCGATCGAGCTGCCACAGTTGTCCCGCAGCCAATAGGCGTTGAAATACGCGATCTCGCCGGATGGCAAGGGCAGGTTCAGACCGGTTTCCGTAATCTCGATCTGGGTCAGGTCTTTCGGGCTCATCGACGGCACCTTCTGCTTGTCTGGTGCCGCCAGCCTGTCAAAGGCGTCTTTGCCGGGTCGCGCTTGTTTTCGACACCGCGCGGTGTCGGTATTGAACCCTATAGCTGCTCGACCGTGACCTTGTCGGTGTAAAAGGCAATATGATCCTTGATTGCCGCGACCTCGTCCTTGGGGTTCTCGTAGGACCAGCCCGCATCGGTCACCGTGCCGCTTTTGCCGACGATGCTGAAATAGCTGGCCGTCCCTTTGTGGGGGCAGGTGGTCTGGGTGTCGGTCGGGTCCAGAAAGCTCATACCGATATCTTCCCTTGGGAAGTAGATCACCGGGGGATAGCTGCCTTCGGCCAGTTCGAGGGCGTTGGCCGATTCCGCCAGAACGGCGCCGCCAGCGCGCACCACCCAAGTGCCTTCTGCGCGTGTGATCCGAATATGATTGGCCATGGTTATCCCTCCGTCGGCGTGCGTCTTGTCATGCCTCAGGGGGCATGGCGGCCAATCATGACAGCCGCATGACGGAAAGGCCAGAGCCGCCGGTCACACCGCCGCCGTGGCCGCCGCCAGCCAGCCGCGCGTTTCGGGGTCCAGCCAAGGGGACAGCCGCACCGCAACATCGTGGTGATAGGTGTTCAGCCAGTGCCGTTCATCCGCCGACAGTCGGTCCACAAGGATCAAACGGCGGTCGATGGGTGCCCATGTCAGCGTTTCAAAAGCCAGCATCGGGCGATCGTCGGCCCCTTTCAGCGGCGGCGCTTCGCGCACAACGACAAGGTTTTCCAGCCGGATGCCAAAGGCCCCTTCGCGGTAATAGCCCGGTTCGTTCGACAGGATCATGCCCGGTTGCAAAGGTTCGTCACTGGCGCGGCTGATGCGCTGCGGGCCTTCATGCACCGACAAGAACGCCCCGACCCCATGCCCTGTGCCATGGTCGTAATCCTGCCCGGCCATCCACAAGGGCGCGCGCGCCAGCGGGTCCAGATCGCGCCCGGCCAACCCGCGTGGCCAGCGCGCCCGACTGATCGCGATCATCCCCTGTAGAACGCGGGTGAAGGCCTGCTTGGCCTCTTCGGACGGGCGGCCCATGGCGACGGTGCGGGTGATATCGGTGGTGCCGTCCACATATTGCCCGCCGGAATCGACCAAAAGCAAATCGCCCGCTTCGACGGCACGATTGGTTTGGGTGGTCACGCGATAATGCACGATGGCCCCGTTCGGCCCGGTGCCTGCGATGGTTTCGAAACTGATGTCTTCCAAGTGGTTGGTCGCCCTGCGAAATCCTTCCAGGGCGGTCACGACGTCGATTTCCGTCAAGGCCGGACCGCTGCCGGACAGCAGCGCATCGCGTTCGCCGTCCAGCCACGCCAGAAACCGCACCATGGCCGCGCCGTCGCGCAGATGCGCTTCGCGCGTGCCGTTGATTTCGGCGGCGGTCTTGGTCGCCTTGGGCAACACGCAGGGGTCCCGCCCCTCGGTTGCCTTGTCCCCAAGGGCATCGAACACCGCCACAGGGGCGCTGTCGGGATCAACGCGCACCGGACCGGGGGCCTCGGCCAAAGCGTCGGGGAACGCCTCGATCGGGTGCAGCCGCACCGCGTCGCCCAGATGGTCGCGCACCCCGTCGGTCAGCTTGTCGGCATCGATGAACAGATCGAGCGTTTCGTCGGCATGCAACAAGGCCAGCGCCTGCACCACCGGGTTTCGGGGCACGTCCGCGCCACGGATGTTCAACAACCACGAAATGGAATCGGGCAGGGTCAGCACCGCCGCTTTCTGGCCTGCCGCCTGCAAATCGCGGGCCAGCTTCGCGCGCTTTTGCGCCGAACTATGGCCGCTCAGGCTTTCGGGATGCATGCGGACCTCGCCTTTGGGCGGCGCAGGCTGGTCCGCCCAAACCCGGTCCACAAGGTTTTCGCATCGCACCAGTTCGGGGCCCTCGGGTCCCAAGGCGGTTTCCAGCTTTCGCATTTCCGCGCGACTGTGCAGCCAAGGATCAAAGCCGATCCGCGCCCCCTGCGGGGCATGGTCCTTCAGCCAATCGCCCAAACCGGTTTCGGGCCAATGCACGGGCGTAAAGGCCGACAAGTCCACCTGATCTTTCACCTGAACCCGGTAGCGTCCATCGACAAAGACCCCCGCGATGTCCGGCAATACGGCACAAAACCCCGCCGACCCGGTGAAGCCGGTCAGCCAAGACAGGCGTTCGTCATGCGGCGCGACGTATTCGCCTTGGTACATGTCGGCGCGCGGCACCAGAAAACCGTCCAAGCCTTCGGCGGCGATCACAGCGCGCAACGCGGCCAGCCGATCCGGCCCCTGTTCCGGGCGCGATGTCACGTCGAAGGTCTGAAACATAGGCCCGCCCTTTGCCGAAAACTGCCAGACACATCAAAGCGGAAAACATCCGCCCACACCAGTGGTCAGGGCCTCGGCGGGGCGGCTAATTTGTCTGTCTGTCTCAACTTTTCCTGTCAGGCGGGCAGAAAGCCATGCCGCGCTTGACGGACCACTTGCCCACCGCTCAACTCGGCGACGCATTGCACCTGGGGGCGCGATCCAACATGCCTGATCTGAACAAAACCGGCATCGGTCTGACGATGCTTGTCCTGCTGGGGTCCGTTTCGGGCCTTGCCACGCAGGCTGCCGCACAAACCGCCGAGGCGTTCGAAACGCCCGAGTTTCTGGCGACCAACACGCTGGATTATATCGGGGCGTCCGCCGCCTATGCCGCCGGGTTCACCGGGGCCGGCACGCTGATTGCGATCATCGACGATGGGTTCCAACTGACCCACCCTGAAATCAACGGCAAGATCGTGGATCAATTCCATACCGGATGGGGCAGCGGCGATGTGCCGGTCGGCAACCACGGAACCCATGTCGCGGCCTCTGCCGCCGGGTTCCGGGACGGCAGCGGGATGCATGGCGTCGCCTTTGATGCGGATCTGGCGCTCTATACCTATGGCTATGGCTTTGTCGGGGATGCGCCAAATGCGTCGGTCGCAGGCGAAGCGATCTGGATGCCCGGCGCGGGCGATGCATTTCGTCGGGCGGCCAATCTGGGTGCCGCCGTGATCAGCAACAGTTGGGGCCAGAATGACCTGATCACCGACTTCCTTCCGGGGGGACGATATGCCGACGACCCGGCCCTCGCCTTTGGGTGGCTGGTCAACAACGGGGCGGGTGTTCGGGCCCCGACCGCCGACGATCGCCAGCAGGCGTTCGACTTCACCAGTGCGATGAATGCCGCCCAAGATCGGTCCGTGCTGCTGTTTGCGATTTCCAATGACGCCAGCATGCCCGACATCGACATCTCAGCGGGCCTTCCCTTGGTTGTGCCGGACTTGCGCGAAGCATGGATCGCCGTGGCCAACGTGCATGCCGGGCCCGAGGTCACTTACACCCCGGAAGGCTGGCCCCGGCCAATCACCCACCAGCCGGGGGAATTGATCAGCGCGCCCTGTGGTTTGGCCGCCGAATTCTGTATTTCGGCTGTCGGCACGCAGGTTTATTCCGCCTATGCGACGCCGCCGGATTCCTATGCGACGCTGATTGGGACCTCGATGGCGACGCCCCATGTCGCGGGGGCGGTCGCAATTGCCCGCCAGATGTTCCCGAACGCCACACCGGCCGAATTGACCCAACTGGTCTTGCGCACGGCAACCGATATCGGGGAACCGGGGATTGACCGTCAGTTTGGCTGGGGCCTCTTGAACCTGCGAAACCTGACCGAAGTCGCCGCCCCCAGCACCGCGCAAACCACGCCACTGACCGAGGCGTCGCAAATCTCGACCATGGGGTCCTTCATGGATGTCATGAACGGGCAAGCCGCCTTTCGCGGTGCCTCGACGGGCGCGCGCGTTGTGCAGGTATCGACCCGCAACCTGCCCGGCACCGATGGCTTTCCCCCAAGCGACAGCCTCACGCGGCGGGCATGGTTCTCGCCGATGGGCGAGGTGTTGAACGTCAATGGCGGCGCCACATGGCAAGGCTATCAATCCCGCGCGGGCGGTGCGGCGCTGGGCTATGAATTCGCGTGGTCCGATGCGCTGCGCGATTGGCGCGTGGGCGCGGCCGTCGGGGTGTCGCGCAGTTCCACCCAAGGCGACAATGGCAGCAGTTCGGGCCATGCCAATGGCTTTCATGCCGGGGTTTACGCCGGGATGGTGCAAGGCGGTTGGGAATTCGACGGCAGCTTGCAACTGGCTTTGCTGCAACAGGACCAATTCCGCCATGGGGTTGGCGGCGGCGGGGCCATCGCCCAAACCGCGCATGGCATCTTCTCCAGCCGCGCTCTCGAGGCCAATGCCCGCCTCGGCTATGCGTTCAACCGGGGCGACCTGACCCTGAAACCCTATCTATCCCTGGAACACCGCCGACTGCACCGCGATGGCTATACCGAAACCGGGGCCGGGGCGTTCAACCTGACCGTGCCCGCGGACACGATCATCCAGACTGAAATCGGGCCGGGTCTGCGCACGGAACGCGCGTTCGAAACCGAAACGGGCGGGATAATGACTGCGGCGATCGACACCTCGATCAGCTTCGTGATGGGCGACCATACCCCGTCCAGCCAAGCGACCTTGCTGGGCCGCACGATCACCGCACCGGGTGTCAATCTGGGGCGCGAGGTCGTCTCGCTTGGGGCCGAACTTGCCTGGCAAGAGGTGGCAGGCCGCTTCGACGCGGTGCTGCGCTATGACGGGCGGTTTCGCAACAACGCCGCCTCGCACGCCATTTCGGCCTATCTGACGATGACGTTCTAGGACGCCCGCTTCATTCCCATCACCCGCGCCCGTCCGCGCGGGTCGGTGTCGAACAGACTGGCCAGTTGTTCGGTCATGGCACCGGCCAATTGTTCGACATCGGTGATCGTGACCGCCCGGTTGTAATACCGTGTCACGTCATGGCCGATGCCGATGGCGACCAGTTCGACCGCACGGCGTTTTTCGACCATGGCGATCACGTCGCGCAGGTGCTTTTCAAGGTAATTCGCGGGGTTCACCGACAGCGTGCTGTCATCCACCGGCGCGCCGTCGCTGATCACCATCAGCACCTTGCGCGCCTCGGGGCGTCCCAGCATCCGGCGGTGCGCCCATTCCAACGCCTCACCGTCGATGTTTTCCTTCAGCAGCCCTTCCTTCATCATCAGACCAAGGTTGTTGCGCACGCGGCGCCACGGCGCATCCGCCCCTTTGTAGATGATGTGGCGCAGGTCGTTCAGGCGTCCGGGTTGCTGCGGGCGGCCCGCCTTCAGCCATTCTTCACGGCTTTGCCCACCTTTCCACGCGCGCGTGGTAAAGCCCAGAATTTCCACCTTCACCTGGCAGCGTTCCAAGGTGCGCGCCAAGACATCCGCGCAAATCGCGGCGATCGAAATCGGGCGCCCGCGCATCGACCCGGAATTGTCCAGCAACAGGGTCACAACCGTATCGCGGAATTCGGTGTCCTGTTCGACCTTGAAGGACAGCGGCGTGGTGGGATTGGCCACAACCCGTGCCAGACGCCCCACATCCAGAATGCCTTCTTCCATGTCGAACTGCCACGAGCGGTTTTGCTGGGCCTGAAGGCGGCGCTGCAACTTGTTGGCCAAACGGCTGACCGCCCCTTTCAAGGGGTCAAGCTGTTTGTCCAGATAGGCGCGCAAGCGTTCCAGTTCGGCCGGATCGGCCAGATCCTCGGCCTTGATTTCTTCGTCATGTTCGGTGTTCCAGACGATATAGTCGGGATCGGCCGCCGAATGCGGGGCGGGGGGCGGCGGTTCCAGCGGCGCTTCGCCTTCCGGCAATTCCTGCTGGTCGGCATCTTCCATATCCTCGACATCCTCGGCGCTCAGTTGCGCTTCGGCAGTGTCGGATTGTTCGGCGTCGCTGTCCTGCTGGCTGTCTTCCTGTTCGTCGCCCGCGTCCTGACTGTCTTCGTTCTGGTCTTCGTCCTGCTGGGGCTGTTCTTCGTCTTCTTGCGATTGGTCCTCGGTCTCGTCGTCCATGTCGTCGGGGTCGTCCCCCAACTGGTCGCCATAGCCCAGATCGTCGATCAATTGCCGCGCCAGCTTGGCGAAGGCGGTCTGGTCGTTCAGACAATCGTCGAGGTTGCGCAACGTGTCGAAGCCTTGGCCCTCGATATGTTCGCGCCACAGGTCCAGCACGTTCTGCGCGCCTTCGGGCAAGGTCCGTCCAGTGGCCATCGCGCGCACCAGATATCCCGCTGCCACCGCCAAGGGCGCATCCGCCGCCTTTTCGATCTGGGCATAGCCCTTGCGGGCCGCTTCGGCCCCGATCTTGGCGTCGATATTGCCCGCGGTGCCCGGCATGGTGCGTGCGCCCACCGCTTCGCACCGGGCGGTTTCCATCGCTTCATAAAGATCGCGCGCCATCTGCCCTTGCGGTTCATAGCGCGCATGGGTGCCTTCGTCGTGATACTTGCGGCGCAGCGCATAGGCGTCCGCCGTGCCACGGGCCAACAGCACCTCGTCCCGGGTCATCCGGCGACTGATCTGGGGCAGGCGGATCGAATCTGTGGTCATGCCCGGCGGATCGACCGAATAGGTCACGCCGATTTCCGGGTCATCCGCCAAGACACGCGTGGCATCCGCCAACGCCTTCTTGAATGGCTCGGATGGGTTTTCGGGGCCCTTAGTGCTCATCGCGCGATCCGTCCTTGAACCAATCGGGTTCGGCATTGCCTCCACACAGCAGCACCCCCACCCGTTCGCCTTGCTGCGGAACATAGGCCCCGCTGGTCAGCGCGGCTAGGGCTGTTGCGGCCCCCGGTTCGGTAACAAGGCGCGTTGCCTCCCACAAACGGCGCTGGGCGTCAAACACCGCCGCATCCTCGACCAACAGGGCTGTGTCGATATGGGCCTGCGCCACGGCATAGGGCAGCACACCCAACCGTGGCCCGCCCAGCGAACTGGCGGCAATGCCGCTGGCCTTCACGTCGATCTCGGGACCGACCTGCAACGACAGGCTAAGCGTGTTGGTGTCATGGGTTTCGACCGCGACAACCTTGGTGCGCCCGGCACACCATGCCGCGATCCCGCCGATCAGCCCACCGCCACCAACGGACACAAACAACGTATCAAGCGGCAGGTCTTCGTCGATTTCCAAAGCCACCGTGCCTTGCCCGCACAAGGTGGGCGCGGTGTCATAGGGATGCACCGCCAGCGCCCCGGTTTCGGCCGCATAGGCGGCATAAGCGTCCATGCAATCGGCCACCGATCCATCGGTCAGGATCACTTCGGCCCCGAACGCTTGCATGCGCTGCACCTTTTCCGGTTTGGCGATGACCTTGGGGACGAAAATCACGGACTTGTGCCCCAGCTTGGTCGCGGCATAGGCCACGCCCGCCCCGTGGTTTCCGCCCGAGGCGGCGACCACACCAGCGTCCGGCACATCCCGCGACAGCATGTTGTTCAACGCCCCCCGCAGCTTGAAACTGCCGGTGATCTGGGTGTGTTCCAGCTTGAAATGGGTCTGGAACGGCAGGCCCAAGGCATCGGCTTCGACGCTCAGGACCGGGGTGCGGCGGATATGGGGGACGATGCGCGCATGGGCGGCGCGGATATCATCGCGGGTGGGCAGGGCAAGGGTCATGGGGCAAAGGGTGCGATGGCTGGCAGGGGGAGTCTAGCGTTAACCAATCTGAAAGCATGAATTGCGGAAACTGGGGGCGTACACTACCTTACAGAAATGGATGACATCATGGCCGACGACCCCGAGAACCACACGATC
>CAZIKH010000014.1:0-20593 GCA_964539755.1 uncultured Dinoroseobacter sp.
TCGATGCCCATGATCTCGGCCATTTTTGCTTTCATCGCAGCGGCATGCGGGCCGATCTTCGGGTATTCGCAGATCAGCGTGCAATCGGCATGGGTCAGGGCAAAGCCCATCTCGCGGGCCAGCGCGCAGGCATGGCGCAGGAAGATGTCGCTGGCAGCGCCCTTCCATTGCGGGTCCGAGGGCGGGAAATGCTGGCCGATATCGCCCTGACCCAGCGCGCCATAAATCGCGTCAGTGACCGCGTGCATGCCCACATCGGCATCGGAATGGCCCTGCAAGCCCCGGTCATGGGGGATGTCGACCCCGCAAAGCGTTACATGCGTTCCGTCCCCGAAGCGGTGGACATCAAAGCCATTTCCCGTGCGCACATCCATCGTGGCGGGTCCTTTCAGCAGGGTCTCGGCGCGGGCGAAATCGTCCGGCGTGGTGATCTTCAGATTGGTGTCTTCGCCCGGAACGATGGTCACGGCAAGGCCTGCGGCGCGGGCAACCGCCACGTCATCGGCGGCGGGGCCTTGATGGGCCTGATGCGCCTGCAGGATCGGCTGGAAATGAAAGCCTTGCGGGGTCTGGGCGCGGTAGAGCCCGGTGCGGTCCTCGGTGCCGGTCACCTGGCCGTTTTCGCCGCGCCAGAGCGCGTCGGTGACCGCCAAAGCCGGGGCGGCGGCGGGCGCGTGGTCGAGCGCGTCGAGCACGGCCTGAATCACCGCACCCGACACCAGCGGGCGCGCGGCATCGTGAATCAGCACGCGGTCGGGGGGCGGGGTCTGCGCCGCCAAGGCCAGCAATCCGTTCCGGACCGAGGCTTCGCGGCTGTCCCCGCCTTGCACAAGCGCAACATCCAGCCCGCTATACCGGGCCAAATCGTCGGAATGATGCACAATTACGATGTTATCCACATTCGGGTGCCGGGCGAAGGCCGCCAGCGTCCAATCCAGCACGCGCTGGCCTGCAAGGGGGCGAAACTGCTTTGGCAGACCGCCCCCGGCGCGGGTGCCGCGGCCAGCAGCGACGATCAAGGCGGTGGTGCGGGGCATGGCAAACCGATCGACAGGGAACAGGAACAGAGGCGTGCTTAAGCAACATGCTCAAACGGTGCAATCAGACATGCTGACCCGGCGGATTACTGCCCAAAAAACAGGCAAACCATGCCTGATCCACCGATGGGATGGGCGTTTGCTTGTTGCAAGCAGCCCCGCGCGATAGCACAAGACCATGGTTGCACAAGGATTAAGCGTTTGACCGTTTCTGGGGCGGACACGGCCCGGCTGCCCGCCGAAGCCTGCGAAACAGCGCCGCTTGTGGCGCTGGCCCCCTTGGCGGGGATCACCGATTTGCCGTTTCGGCAGATCGCGGCGCGCTTTGGCGCGGATTTCGTCGTGTCGGAAATGATCGCCAGCCATGACATGGTGCAGGCCCGCCCCGGCACCCGCGACAAGGCGCTGGTCGGCGCGGCCAAGGGTGTTCCCACCGCCGTGCAGCTGGCCGGGCGCGAGGCGCATTGGATGGCCGAAGCGGCCCGCATCGCCGAAGATCAGGGCGCACGGCTGATCGACATCAATATGGGATGCCCTGCCAAGAAAGTGACCAAGGGCTATTCCGGGTCCGCATTGATGCAGGATTTGGACCATGCGCTGTCGCTGATCGAGGCGGTCGTGGGGGCCACCACGCTGCCCGTGACGCTGAAGACGCGGCTGGGATGGTCCAGCGATCACCGCAACGCGCCCGATCTGGCCCGCCGGGCCGAGGGGGCCGGGGTGCAACGGCTGGTGATACACGGGCGCACCCGCTGCCAGTTCTACAAAGGGCAGGCCGATTGGGCCGCGATTGCTGCGGTGCGCGCAGCGGTGCGCATCCCGGTCTTGGCCAATGGCGATATCCAAGGGCCCGACAGCGCGCAGACGGCTTTGGCGGCTTCGGGCGCGGCGGGCGTGATGGTGGGGCGCGGGGCGCGCGGGCGGCCTTGGGTCCTGGGCCAGATCAAGGCGCATCTGCGCGGTCTGCCTGTGCCGGACGCGCCCAAGCCGATGGATGTTTATGATTTGATCGCAGAGCATTACGCGCAAATGCTCAGCCTTTATGGCAAGGATCTGGGGGTGCGGGTCGCGCGCAAGCAGTTGGGCTGGTATCTGGACCAACTGCCCGCGGTTTCGCCCGGTTTGCGCCACAACATCATGACCGGGACCGACCCGGTGCAGGTGTTGCAGGACGTGCGGCGGGCCTTTTCGGACGCGCCCGCGCTGGATCTGGGGCAGGCTGCATGACCCATCGCAGCGCGGCCCTGTGGGTATCCTTGCCGATCCCGGCCCTGATCATCGACGCAGACGACCGGATCGCCGATATCAATCCGGCGGGCGAGTATTTCATGAACAGCTCGGCCAAGGCGCTGATCGGGTCGCCGTTCTGGGACCGCTTGACCGTGGACGCACCGCTGGACGAGGCCGTCAGCCGCGCCCGCCAGAACCAGTCGCCCTTGTTCATTTCCGATGTCGATGTCGGCACCGGGGATCGCGCCCCGGTGCAGTGCAACCTGCAACTGGGCCCGATGCAGGACACCGAAGGCGATATTCTGGTGCTGATGGAACCGCGCGAAATCGCCGGGCGGCTGGGGCGGTCGATGCAAACCCAGACCGCTGCAAAATCTGCCATTGGCATGGCCGAGATGCTGGCCCATGAAATCAAGAACCCCTTGGCGGGCATCACCGGGGCGGCGCAATTGCTGGGGATGAACTTGTCCGGCGAAGACGTTGAATTGACGGACCTTATCGTTGCCGAAAGCCGCCGCATCGTGAAGCTGCTGGATCAGGTCGAACAGTTCGGCAACCTGCGCCCGCCCAGTCTGAAGCCCGTCAATCTGCACGACATCTTGGAGAGAGCGCGCAAATCCGCGACCGTCGGCTTTGGCGCGCATATGGACATTCGCGAACGCTATGACCCGTCTTTGCCCGCGACCTATGCCGATGCCGATCAATTGTTGCAGGTCTTTCTGAACCTTCTGAAAAACGCCTGCGAGGCGAACAAGGCCGGCGGCACGATCACTATTCGCACATTCTACGAATTGTCCTTGCGCCTGCGCCGTCAGGACGGAACCGGCGGCGTGGTGCCCTTGCAGGTCGAGATCATCGACGATGGACCGGGCCTGCCGCAGGACATCGCGGGCGATATTTTCGAACCCTTCGTGTCCGGGCGCGAAAACGGCACCGGGCTGGGCTTGGCCCTGGTGTCCAAAATCATTTCAGAACATGGCGGCTGGATTGCCGTCGAAAGCGTGCCGGGGCGCACGGTGTTTCGCATTTCACTGCCTGTCGCCCCCCGAGCAGAGGAGACTTGATCCATGGACGGGACCGTTCTGGTCGCTGATGACGACCGCACCATTCGCACGGTGCTGACGCAGGCCCTGACCCGGGCCGGATGCAAGGTGCATGCCACCTCCAGCCTGATGACGCTGATGCGCTGGGTGGAAGAAGGCAAAGGCGATCTGGTGATCTCGGACGTGGTCATGCCGGATGGCAACGGTTTGGAAACCTTGCCAAAAATCACCGAAGCCCGGCCCGGTATGCCGGTGATCGTGATCTCGGCGCAGAACACGATCATGACGGCGATTCAAGCGGCCGAGGCGGAAGCCTATGATTACCTGCCCAAACCCTTCGATCTGCCCGACCTGATGAAGCGCGCCGCCCGCGCGTTGGAGGTCAAACGCCGCGCCCCGGTGCAGCGCGACGTGCCCGAAGGCGGGCAGGATGACCTGCCGCTGGTGGGGCGCACCGCGCAGATGCAGGCCCTTTATCGGTTGGTGGCGCGGGTGATGAACACCGATTTGCCGGTGATGATCACGGGCGAAAGCGGGACGGGCAAGTCCTTGATCGCGCGGGCGATTCACGATTTTTCGGATCGCCGCAGCCTGCCTTTCGTGGTGGCCAGCGCCGCCGATCTGGAAAGCGTGGATGGCCCGGGGGCGATTCTGGCGCGCGCGAAATCCGGGTCGATCCTGTTTGACGAAGTGGGCGATCTGGACGAGGTGGCGCAGACGCGGATCGTGCGGATGCTGGATGCGATGGGCGACAGCGCGCCGCGTATCATGGCCACCAGTCAGAAAGACCTGATGCAGAAGATGGAAGCGGGCGTCTTCCGTCAGGATCTGTATTATCGGCTGGGCGGGGTCACGATCAACGTGCCGTCCTTGCGCGAACGCGTGGACGATATTCCGTTGTTGGCCAATCACTTCCTCGCCAAAGCTGAGAGAGAGGGGGCGCCCGTTCGACGCTTGGGCGATCCGGCGGTGGACCTGATCCGCGCCTATTCCTGGCCGGGCAATGTGCGGCAATTGGAAAACGCGATCCGGCGTCTGGTGGTGACCGCCCCGGAAGAAGAGATCACCCGCGCCGAGGTCGAAGCGGTGCTGGGCAGCCAGCCCGCGGTCGAACCCCTGATCGGGGGCACCGATACCGACCGGTTGTCCGGGTCGGTCGAAAAGCATCTGCGGCGGTATTTCGATCTGCATGGCGGGGTGCTGCCGCCGCCGGGCCTGTATCAACGGATCCTGCGCGAGGTCGAAACCCCCTTGATCGAGATCGCCCTGGACGCGACGGGCGGCAATCAGGCCAAATGCGCCGACCTTCTGGGGATCAACCGGAATACGCTGCGAAAGAAGATTACCGACCTCGATATTCAGGTGACACGCCGCCGAAGATTGATGTAAACCAGCAACAGAAATGTTGCCCCAGCGCCACGGAATCGGGCTCGGGCGGAGGACGAGCAAGAAAGGTCCACGGTGCGCAGCCTGACCATACGCGCCTTTACCACCAATCTGGCCCGTTTGCGGGGGGAACGTGGCATCGAATCCCTTGCGACCTTTGCCTTGGTCGCCTTGGGGCCGGTGCTGGCGATTGCGACCTTTGCGGTCTTGGGGCCGTTGGATCAGGGCGTGAACTCGACCGGGTTGCGCGCGGTGATCTTGGCCGATCTGGTCTATATCCTTGTGATCGCGGCCTTGGTGATGCAGCGGGTGGCGCGGATGATCGCCGCGCGGCGGGCCCGGTCCGCCGGATCGCGGCTGCACCTGCGCCTGATGGGCGTTTTCACGGCGATTGCGCTGGTGCCGACGATTCTGGTGGCCGTGTTTGCGACACTGACGGTGAATTTCGGCTTGGAAGGGTGGTTTTCCGACCGCGTGCAGCGCGTGGTCGGGTCGTCGCTGGCCGCCGCCGAGGCCTATGAAGAAGAACAGCGCCAATCGCTGGCCGAAGACGCCGAAGGCTTGGCCGCCGCGTTGAACCTCGCCGGGACCGCGACGATCTTTATCGACGATGGCGAATTGCGTCAGATGCTGACCCAAGGCCAAAGCCGCATCCAGCGCGGGCTGCGCGAAGCCTTCATCATCGACAGCACCGGCGCGCTGCGTTTGCGCGGGGAACGCAGCTATCTGTTCGATTTCGAAGCCCCCACGCAGGATCAGGTGAACCGCGCGCTGGAAGGCGAAACGGTGATCATCCAAGACTGGGTGAATGATGAATTCCGGGCGATTGTGGCCTTGGACAGCTATGTTGACCGGTTGCTGTATGTCAGCCGCAACGTGGATGGGGAAATCCTGACGCTGCTGGATGAGACGCAGGAAACCATCGCGCTTTATCAACAGCTTGAGGCGGATCGCGGGCGGTTGTTGTTCGAATTCGGGCTGCTGTATCTGGGCTTTGCGGTCATCCTGATCCTGGCCGCGATCTGGCTGGGCCTGTGGTTTGCCGAACGTCTGGCCCGGCCTGTGGGGCGCTTGGCAGGGGCCGCGCAACGCGTCGGGGCAGGGGATTTCACCGCCAAGGTGGCGGTCAGCGGGGGCGAGGATGAAATCGCCATGCTGGGACGCACCTTCAACCAGATGACCACGCAATTGCAGGCGCAGCGCGATGCGCTGCTGGCCAACACGCGCGAGATCGAAGAACGCCAACGCCTGTTTGACAGCGTTCTGGGGTCGGTGACAGCGGGGGTGATGGGCCTTGATGCGGAAGGGCGCATTGATTTCGTCAACAAATCCGCGCGCCAGCTTCTGGACCTGAAATCCGAGGCCCTGCATGGCAAACGTATGTCAGACCATGTGCCCGAATTCATGGGCCTGTTTGACAAGTTGAACGCGGGGCGCCGTTCGACCGCGCAAGAGGAACTGCGTCTGACCCGGCGCGGGCGCACCGAATCCCTGTTGGTGCGCATGGCGCGGCGGCAGAACACCCATGGGCAGGTCGAAGGCACCGTGATCGCCTTTGACGATGTGACCGATCTGGTCAGCGCGCAGCGCATGGCGGCTTGGGGCGACGTGGCGCGCCGCATCGCGCATGAAATCAAGAACCCGCTGACCCCGATCCAGCTGTCCGCGGAACGGCTGAAACGCAAGTTCAGCCCCATGGTGGGCGATGAAGCCGGGGCCTTGGCCGAATTGACCGATGTCATCGTGCGCCAAACCGGGGATTTGCGCCGGATCGTGGACGAGTTTTCCAAATTCGCCCGGATGCCGGAACCGGAACGCCGTCTGGTCGATTTCGTCAGCCTTGTGCGCGACGCGGTCGTCTTGCAGCAAGCGGGGCAAGAGGATGTGACCATCGCTGCCCAGCTGCCCGAGGGCGCGTTGATGGCCGATCTGGATTCGACCCTGATGGGACAGGCCTTGACAAACTTGATCAAGAACGCGGGCGAAGCCATTGAAAGCCGTATGGAAAAAGGCGACACGGATTTCACGCCCGAAGTT
This sequence comes from uncultured Dinoroseobacter sp., assembly GCA_964539755.1. Taxonomy (GTDB): domain Bacteria; phylum Pseudomonadota; class Alphaproteobacteria; order Rhodobacterales; family Rhodobacteraceae; genus Dinoroseobacter. The sequence goes on from CAZIKH010000014.1 coordinate 6,734, forward strand.
CGCGTGCAGCTAGAGGTGACCGAAGACGCCTTGCGTCTGACAATCGCCGACAATGGGATCGGACTGCCCGAAGACGTCTCGTCGCTGTTCGAACCTTACGTGACCACGCGCGACAAGGGCACCGGGCTGGGCCTGCCCATCGTGCGCAAGATCATCGAAGAACATGACGGAACCTTGGCCTTGCTGCCAGCAGAACCCTTTGCCAAGGGCGCGCATGCGGGGGCCAAGGCGGTGATCACCTTGCCGCGCGCGCCTGAACGCAGCGCGGCGGCCTAACATGCAGATATTTGGAAGAACGGACCCCTGATGAGTGACATTCTGATTGTGGACGACGAAAAGGACATCCGCGTTCTGATCGCGGATATCCTGCGCGACGAAGGCTATGTGACCCGCACCGCCGCCAATTCGCAGGAATGCATGGACGAAATCGGGGCCAATCCGCCGGGCCTGCTGATTCTGGATATCTGGCTGAAAGACAGCGCGATGGACGGGATCGACATCCTGAAGACCGTCAAACGCGAACGCCCTGAAATTCCCATCGTCATCATTTCGGGCCATGGCAATATCGAAATCGCGGTCGCGGCGATCAAGCAGGGGGCCTATGACTTTATCGCCAAGCCCTTCAACATCGACCAATTGCTGGTGGTGATCCGGCGGGCGATGGAAACCTCGAAGCTGCGGCGCGAAAATGTCAGCCTGCGCCAGCAAGGCAGCGGCGTGTCCGAGATGATCGGTGCGGCCAATGCCTTCAAAAGCTTGAAAAACAACCTCGACAAGGTGACCCGGTCGAATGGGCGGGTGATGCTGACCGGGCCGGGCGGCTGCGGCAAGGAATTGGCGGCGCGCTATATTCATGCCCATTCCGACCGCGCGGATGCGCCCTTTGTGACGGTCAATTCCGCCGCCATCGCCCCCGACCGGATGGAGGAGGTGCTGTTTGGCCGCGAACGCAGCGACCGCAGCGTGGAACCGGGGCTTCTGGAACAGGCCAATGGCGGGGTGATCTATTTTGACGAGGTCGCCGATATGCCCATCGGCACCCAATCGAAGATCCTGCGCGTGCTGGTGGACCAGAAGTTCCAGCGCGTGGGCGGCACCGGGATGGTGCAGGTGGATTTGCGGGTCATTTCTTCGACCACGCGCGATCTGGAAGCGGAAATCGCCGCCGGTCGGTTCCGGCAGGAATTGTACCATCGGTTGAACGTGGTTCCGATTCCGGTGCCGGGCCTGTCGGAACGGCGCGAGGACATTCCGCTGTTGGCCGAACACTTTATTGCCGAGCTGAACCAAAGCCAGGGCTTGCCGCTGCGGCGCCTCAGCGAGGATGCGACCGCCTTGCTGCAAACCATGGATTGGCCCGGCAATGTGCGGCAGTTGAAGAACGTGATCGAACGGGTCCTGATCCTGGGCGGGGACAGCGACGATATTCGCGCCGAGGAATTGCCCGGCACCAGCGATGTCGGCACCGATCCCGGTCAGGCCTTGGTCACCGGGGCCTTGGCGGCGCTGCCCCTGCGCGAGGCGCGCGAATTGTTCGAACGCGAATACCTGATGACGCAGATCAACCGCTTTGGCGGCAATATCTCGCGCACCGCCAATTTCGTCGGCATGGAACGCAGCGCCTTGCACCGCAAGCTGAAATCGCTGGGCGTGGTGACCAGTGCCAAGTCCGGGGCGCGGGTGGCGCAGATCCTCGATGCCGATGGGACCGAGGCCGCCGATTGACGCCGCCTGTGGCGTATGTGACCAAGACAGGGTGAAACCGGGCGCGGAGGCCCTTGCATGAAGGTCATCATCTGCGGTGCAGGGCAGGTCGGCTGGCAAATCGCCCGTCACCTGAGCAACGAACGCAACGACGTGACCGTCGTGGACAACAATCCCGACCTTGTGCGCCGGGCGACGGAATCGCTGGATGTGCAGGGTTTGACGGGCTTTGCGTCCTATCCCGATATTCTGGATGCGGCGGGCGCGCGGGATGCGGAAATGATCATCGCCGCGACCTATTCCGACGAAGTGAACATGGTGATCTGCCAGATCGCCCATTCGGTCTTTGCCGTGCCGCGCAAGATCGCGCGTTTGCGCGCGCAATCCTATCTGAACGCGATTTACAGCGACCTTTATCGCCGCGATCACCTGCCCATCGACGTGGTGATCAGCCCGGAAAAGGAAGTCGCCGAAGCCGCGCTGCAACGCCTGTCGGCCCCCGCGGCGTTTGACACCGAAAGCTTTCTCGATGACCGCGTGCGGCTGATGGGGATCGTTCTGGACGAGGAGTGTCCGGTCCTGTCCACGCCCTTGCGCCAGCTGAGCGATCTGTTTTCGACCTTGCGCACCATTGTCGTGGGCGTCCGCCGCGAGGGGGTGTTGTTCGCACCCGAACCCGGCGACCAGTTGTTCGCGGACGATCAGGTTTATCTGATCACCCCGACCGAGGACATTAACCGCACGCTGGAAATCTTTGGAAAGACGACCAGAAAGCAATCGAGGATCATCATCATCGGGGGCGGGAATGTGGGCCTTGCCGTGGCGCGGCGGCTGGAAGCGCGCCCCGACCGGGTGCGCGTGAAGATGATCGAACGCGACCGCAAGACCGCCGAGAGGGCCGCCGACGCGCTGGAACGCACCATTGTCCTGAACGGCGACGGTCTGGACATGGAATTGCTGACCGAAGCCAATATCGAACGCGCCGACGCGGTGCTGGCGGTCACCGATGACGACAAGGTCAACCTGCTGGCGGCGGTGCGGGCGAAATCGGCCGGCTCGGCGATGACGATTGCGCTGTTGAACGATCCCAGCCTTGTGCCCCTGCTGGGACCGCTGGAGATCGACGCCTATATCAACCCCCGCGCCACCACGGTCAGTTCGATCCTGCGCCATGTGCGCCATGGCCGGGTGCGCGGGGTCTATTCGCTGGGCGATGCCGAAGCCGAGGTGATCGAGGCGCAGGTCCTGTCCACCATGCCGATGGCGGGCAAGGAAATCCGCGAGATTGACTTCCCCGAAGGCGTTTTGGTGGGGGCGGTGGCACGCGGCGACAAGATCCTGAAACCCACGGGCAGTTTGCGCGTGCAGGAGGGGGATGTTCTGGTCATTTTCAGCCTGACCGCCGATGTGCCCGAGGTCGAGCGCCTGTTTCAGGTCTCTATCGACTTTTTCTGATGCAGGCCTTGATCCGCCTTCCGCTGATCGTGCTGATCGCCGGGGTCGGGGCGCTGGCCATGCTGGTGCCCGCCACGGTGGCCGCAGCGGCCGAGGATTTCGAAACCGCGCGCCCGTTTTTCTATGGGGCGATCCTGTTTCTGACCCTGTGCGCGCTGCTGGGTCTGGCGACCGCGCAATATGTGCCGCGCAATGGCGCACGGTCGCATCTGCTGGCCTTGCTGGCCACCTTCGTCGTGCTGCCCGTGATGCTGGCGGTGCCCTTCGCCGAAGCCGTGCCCAACACAAGGTTCATCAATGTTTACATGGAGATGGTGTCTGCCCTGACCACCACCGGGGCGACCCTGTTCGACCCGGATCGCCTGCCCATGGCGGTGCATGTCTGGCGCGGCTTGGTGGGCTGGTTGGGCGGGTTCCTGATGTGGGTGACGGCCTTTGCCATTCTGGCCCCGATGACCTTGGGCGGGTTCGAGGTCACCTCGGCCCAGGAAGCGGGGGCTGGGGCGATGCGGCGCGATGTGCGCGACGATATCGACCCGACGGCGCGCCTGCTGCGCTATACGCTGCGCTTGCTGCCGATCTATGTGGGGTTGACCGCGATCTTGTGGCTTTTGTTGGTGCTGGCGGGCGATCCCCCGGCGGTGGGCGCAATCCACGCGATGTCGACGCTGGCGACCAGTGGTATTTCGCCCCTCGATGGGTTCGCGGCGAAACCCAGTGGCGTGGTGGGCGAAGCCCTGATCCTGTTCTTTTTCGTCTTCGCCCTGACCCGGCGCAGTTTTCTGGGCGGCTTTACCAACCCGATGTGGCGGCAATTGCGCCGCGACAAGGAATTGCGCTTGGCGTTGTTGCTGATTCTGGGCCTGCCGCTGATCCTGTTCCTGCGCCATTTTCTGGGCGCGTGGGAGGTGGCCGAAACACTAGATTATCGGGCGATTCCGGCCATTTGGGGGGCGATCTTCATGGTCGCGTCCTTCCTGACCACCACCGGGTTCGAATCGGCCAGCTGGGAAGCGGCGCGCGGCTGGTCGGGGCTGGAAACGCCGGGCCTGTTGCTGGCGGGCATGGCGGTGATGGGGGGCGGGGTGGCGACCACGGCGGGCGGTGTGAAGCTGTTGCGCTGCTATGCGCTGTACAAACACGGGCTGCGGGAAATGGACCGTCTGGTGCATCCGTCCTCGATCGGGGCCACCGGGTCGCTGGGGGACCGCTTGCGCAATCAGGGTGCCGCCATCGCGTGGGTGTTCTTCATGATCTTCGCGCTGTCGCTGGCCTTGATCATGCTGGCCTTGGCGGCGACGGGCCAAACCTTCGAAGATGCGGTGATCTTGTCGGTCGCCACGCTGTCCACCACGGGCCCGGTTGCCAATATCGCGACCGATGCGCCCATTTCTTATGCGCTTCTGCCGGATGCGGCGAAATTGATCCTCTGTGCGGCCATGGTGCTGGGACGCCTTGAAACACTGGTGATTATCGCCCTTCTGAACCCCGACTTTTGGCGCAGTTAGGAAAACATCGTCTAAAAGCCTGATATTGGCTCTGGAATCATTGGCGCGAAAGGATATTATCTGGCGCAGGCACGCACCCGACAGAGGTGTTGGCCGTGGGACAGGAATAAAGGCGCACGAGTGATGGCGAACGACCGACAAAACCTGCAAGACGCGTTCTTGAATCACGTCCGCAAGACAAAGGTTCCGGTAACGGTCTTCCTGATCAATGGCGTCAAGCTTCAGGGCGTGATCACATGGTTTGACAATTTCTGCGTGCTTCTGCGCCGCGATGGTCAAAGCCAGCTTGTGTACAAGCACGCGATTTCGACCGTGATGCCGACCCAGCCGATCAGCCTGTACGAGGGCGAGGACTGATCTGACCCAGTTTCATGAACATGGGCCGCAGGTCACCCGTGGCTGGGTGATCCATCCCGAATTGCTGACCGACCGGGACCGCCGCGATGCGGGGTTTGCCTTGGACGAAGCCGTGGCGCTGGCAGCGGCTTTGCCGGGATTCGATGTGATCGGGTCCGACGTTGTGCGCATTTCCAAGCCGCAGCCCGGCTATCTGTTCGGGTCCGGCAAGCTGGAAGAACTGGGCGCGCAGCTGAAGGAACACGAGATCGAGCTGGTCTTGGTCGATGGTCCCTTGACGCCCGTGCAGCAGCGCAACCTTGAAAAAGCGTGGAAAGTCAAAATCTTGGATCGCACGGGCTTGATCCTGGAAATCTTCGCCGACCGCGCTGCGACCCGCGAAGGCGTGTTGCAGGTCGAACTGGCCGCGCTGAGTTATCAGCGCACGCGCCTGGTGCGGTCCTGGACGCACCTTGAACGCCAGCGGGGCGGGTTGGGCTTTGTCGGCGGGCCGGGGGAAACCCAGATCGAAGCGGACCGGCGGGCCATTGACGAAGCCGCCACGCGCATTCGGCGGCAACTGGCGCGCGTGGTCAAGACGCGCGAACTGCACCGGGCGGCGCGGGCCAAGGTGCCCTATCCAATTGTTGCGCTGGTGGGCTATACCAACGCGGGAAAATCCACGTTGTTCAATACCTTGACCGGCGCATCGGTGATGGCCAAAGACATGCTGTTTGCCACGCTGGACCCCACGATGCGGTCGGTGCGCCTGTCAAATGGCACCGATGTGATCCTGTCGGACACGGTGGGGTTCATTTCCGATCTGCCGACGCAATTGGTCGCCGCCTTCCGCGCCACCTTGGAAGAGGTTCTGGCCGCCGACCTGATCTGCCATGTCCGCGATATCGCGCATCCCCAAACCGATGCGCAGGCCGAGGATGTGCGGGACATCTTGGAAACCTTGGGCGTCAGCGACGCGGTCCCGATGATCGAGGTCTGGAACAAGATCGACCTGCTGCCCGAGGACGCGCGCGACCCGATTCTGCAGATCGCGGCGCGGCAGGACGATGTGCAGGTGCTGTCGGCGGTGACCGGCGAAGGGCTGGACGCCTTGGTGGCGGCGATCACCGATCGGCTGCAACCCCCGGTGCAACAGGAAAGCGTGTTTCTGGCGTGGTCCGATGCCAAACGCCGGGCCTGGCTGTTCGAAAAGGCCTTGGTGCGGGCCGAGGACCCGGGCGAAGACGGGGCCGAACTGGTCGTCGAATGGACCAGCGCGCAGAAGGCCGCCTTTGAAGCCTTGGTTTAAGAACGCGCCCTAACGCGTTGGTGGGGCGTCCAAAGGCGTGATCCGGGTGATGCCCGTGGCCGCCGCGCGCGCCAGATCTTCGTCCAGCGACATGCGCACATATTCGCCGCGCCGCCACAGTTGCGCCAGATCGTCATAATGGCGCGACAAGGGGTGGCCGGATTGGCCCGTGGCAATCACGAACAGCGAACTGTCCGGGTCGGCAAAATCATAGACCCCGCGATACCCGGCGGCATGGAAGTTCTGAAACGGGTTCGGGCCCGTGCCGCGGGTCTGGCCGCGCATCAGCGTGTGATCGCCGCCGCTGGTGGATTGGCGGATGTTCACCAAGGCCCCCAGATAGGGCAGACGCCCCAGCGCGGGGTGATCATGGGTGGCCATATGCGCATCGCCCCAGCGCCAGCTTTCCATCGTGGACCCAAAGCGTTCGGTCAGGTCGATCAGGGCGGCATCCAAGGCGCGGCGGGCGATCTCGGTGCAGGTTTCGACCCGGCTGGACTGGGTCACATCGCACCACGCCGCCGCCCCGTCGGTGTCGCGGAACACGCGTTCCAGAAACAGCGGGTCGGGCTTGGGAAAGGCATCGGCCAGCGGGCCCAGATCGTCGCGGATCAGCAGGTCGTTCAAGGCGCGCAGCCACGCCGCATAGATCAGCGGTTCGGGCAGATGTTCGTTCATCGCGCCGTTCCAATCGGCCAGCAGGCGCAAGGCGTCCTGCCGCGTGCGTTCGGGCGTGCCCATGGGCGCGGCTTCGTCGGCAAACCACAGATCGCGCGCGATCAGGGGCAGCAGGTTGCGCGCCGCCGGGCTGACGATGTCCAATTGCGCCTCGACGAAACTGTCGCGGGTGTGGACGCCGCGTTCCTGCATCAGCCGCGTCCAGCGTTGAATGCGCTGCGTGTCGCCCCAATGATACGAGATATGACCGGGGAAAGGCCGCTGCACGGTGCGGTTGTTGGTGTTGCCGACCAGCCCGCTTTCGGGGGCCAGAACGCGGGGATTGTCGCTGTAGCTGCGATAGCCGCGCCAAAGGTTTTCGATTTCTGTTCCGAAGGTTGGCAGACGACCTTCAGACCGGTGTTCGGGCGCGCGATCCGGTTGCCGCCCGATCAATTGCACCCCGATCCGGTCGCGATCCGCCAAGATCAGGTTCAGACCGGGGGAGACATGGTCGCGCAGCGCGGCCATCGCTTGGGGCACGCTGTCGGCGCGCATCAGGTTGAAGATCGCGGTATAGGATGTGTCATCCGGGTCCAGCCCCGGCCATTGCAGAACGGGCACATGGCCTTGCGGGGTGATCACGCCCAGATCGAAATCGCGCCCGGTCAGGACCGGGCCATTGCGGCTCCAACGCAGGGTCAGGGTGATGGGATCGGCATCGGCGACTTGCAGAACCGACCGCCGGGTCTCGAACGCCACACTGCGCCCGGTCGGGGTCAGGTATTGGCCCGGCGCGTCCGGGTCCAGCCGTTCCAGCAGGATGTCCTGATCATCGAGGTAGGACGCGGTGGCGCCCCATCCCAGCGCCTCGGTCCGGCCAAGAATGACAAGGGGAATGCCCGGAATCGTCGCGCCGATCACATCGCCCGAGGTCAGGCGCAGCCGCGCCAGATACCAGATGGCCGGGGCCGACAATTCCAAATGCGGATCATTGGCCAGCAATGTGCCGCCCGCCGCCGACCGATCCGGGGCGGCGGCCCATGCGTTGGACGCGCCCGCCTGACCGGGGGCCGCGACGGGCAGAAAGGGCAGGGTGGCCGGGTCGCGATAGGGGGCGGCGGCGGCCTGCTGTCGGTCGATCCCGGGCACCAGCTGGGCGAAATCCGGCAAGGCCATCACGCCGTTTCCGGGCACTTCGGGCATCAGGTCGCGCAAGCGCTCGGGTTCGATCAGCAAGGCCGTGCGGGCGCGCAGAACCTCGGTCGTCAGATGGTCGGTCAGTTGCAGCGCCATCAGCTTCATCAACAGCAGGCTGTCTTCGGGCTGCCATGGCGCAACCTGCGGGGGAAACAGGAAAAATTCCGGGGCCCCGCGCCCCAGCGCCTGCGCATTGACCTGCGCGATCCGCGCGTTGACGCCGCTGGCATAGGCCTGCAAGGCGGCCCGCGCTTCGGGCGATTGATCGTCGAGCGAGGCGCGCGCCGCCCCGGCAAGGTCCAAGCGCCGCATCAGCGCATCGGTTTCAACGGTGATCGGCCCGAACAGTTCGGACAGCTTGCCTTGGCCGGTGCGGCGCAGAACGGTCATTTGCCACAGGCGATCCTGGGCATGGACAAAGCCCAAGCCAAAGAAGCTGTCCGCATCGGTTTGGCCCAGAATATGCGGGACATTGGCGGTGTTGCGCACAATCTCCAGCTCGGCGCTGACCCCGGCCAGACGCAGATCGGCGTCGTAGTCGGGCAGGGACCGGCTGGCAAAATACCAGATACCCGCCAGCCCCAAGACGCCAAGCGCGGCAGCGGCGAAAAACAGACGGACGAGCCATCGAAACAGCGCGGGCATGGCACCTCGGGTCAGCGAAGGGGTGGATCAGCGTGCCTTGGTGCTAGGGCCTGCGGCAGGCCCTGTCAAAGGTGGTCAGGGGAAAATCCGCGTGTATTTCGTGCCTTCCAGCGATGCGCCCGCGATCAGCCCGGCTTGGCCGAAGACAACCGCGATCACCGGACGGGTGATGGTGGTGGTGTCGGCGGTCAAAGCGCCTGCGCGGCTGGTAAAGGCGTATTCGACATCGCCCCCGACCGAAAACCCCGACGAGGTGCGGAATTCCTGCAAGGCGGCATTGGTCATGAAGAACAGCGCATGGGCGTATTGCTGTGCGCCGATCTGGAACCCGAAACTGCCCGAAGCGGCGCTGTAATAATCGACCGTGGCCCCGCCGACGCGCAAAGCCCCCCGCCCATAAGCGCCGCCAAAGCCCAGCCCGGCTTCGGTGACCAAGGGCATGACAAGAATGCCCGAGGCGCGGCTGGCCAGTTCCTGCGCGCCATCGACATTGGTGTAAAGATAGTTCAACGCGGCATCGACGCGCTGGTCGATCCGTGCGCCGCGCGCTTGGCTGCCGGCCACGGTGGTGCAGCCGCTGGCCGCCAAAAGGGTTGCCCCCGCGCCTGCCAATAGGCCGCGCCGGGTCATCCGTCCCGAAATCTGTGCTGTCATACTGCCCGCCCTTGGTTTGGGATGAAAAGGGGATCGGCATCTCTGACGGATGCCTTGCGCAAAACTCTACAGGATGTTTTGGCCCCTGTCACGCCGGGCGAACCCGGTCGGCGGGGCGCTGCCAATCCTGCACTAGCTGTTCAGGATTCGTGCGACCCGGGGCGCAAAATACGTTAGAATTCCGTCACATCCGGCCCGTTTGAAAGCCAGCAGGCTTTCCAGCATGACCTTGTCGCCGTCGATCCAGCCCTGCGCGGCGGCGGCTTCGATCATCGCGTATTCCCCCGACACCTGATAGGCGTAGGTCGGCACGCCGAACGTGTCCTTTACCCGGCGGCAGATATCCAGATAGGCCAGTCCGGGCTTGACCATCACCATATCGGCCCCTTCGGACAGGTCCCGCGCGATCAGGCGCAAGGCCTCGTCGGAATTGCCCGGATCCATCTGATAGGTTTTCTTGTCGCCCTTCAGCGCGCCGGACGCGCCCACCGCATCGCGGAACGGGCCATAGAAGGCGCTGGCATATTTGGCGGCATAGGACAGGATGGTGACGTTCTGGTGACCGGCGGATTCGAGGGCGGCACGCATCGCGCCAATCCGCCCATCCATCATGTCCGACGGACCCAGGATATCGGCCCCGGCATCGGCCTGCGCCAGCGCCATTTTCACCAAGGCTTCGACCGTTTCGTCGTTCACGATGATCCCGTCCCGCACGATCCCGTCATGGCCATTGGCATTATAGGGGTCGAGGGCGACATCGGTCATCACCGCGATCCCCGGCACCGCCGCCTTGATCGCGCGAATGGCGCGGTTCGACAGGTTATCGGGGTTCCACGCTTCTTCGCACAATTCGGTTTTCAGCGCGGGATCGGTATAGGGAAAGAGGCAGATCGCCGGAATGCCCAGATCGGCGGCCTGTTGCGCGGCCTCGACCAGTTTGTCGATGGACAGGCGGTTCACACCGGGCATCGACGGGACGGGTTCGACCACACCGTCGCCATCGCGCACGAAAACCGGCCAGATCAGGTCATCCACCCCAAGACTGTGCTGGCGGCTGAGGGCGCGCAGCGCGGCCGAGGCCCGCATCCGGCGAAAGCGCGTGGTGGGGAAGGGGCCTTGGGTCGGGATCATCGCTTGCCTCGTCATCGCAGATTTCCTTATGGCTGACACGAAAGGCGCGGACGCTCAAGCGGTTGGCTCTGGCCACTGCCAAACAACCGCCCTAATGTCACCGCGAAGACGTGCCACCCAGCCAAGGCGCGCGCACAACAGGACCAGGGGCAGGCCGGTTGGATTTGTTCGACACACTTCTTCTGCTGATCGATACCGACAGCTTCAGTTCGATGTGGTTCTGGATCGTGCTGGCCGTGTTCTGGTCGGCCTTGTCGCATTTCGTGATGGGTGTCCCCTTCGATCTGGTGCAGCGGGCTGCGCGCAATGGCGGACAGGCAATGGACGACCTTGAGGCGCTGGCGCGGATCAATTCCGCCCGCCTGTTGCAGTTTGGCGGCGCGGCGGGGGTGATCCTGACCGGGGTGGCAACCACCCTGCTGAGCTTTCTGTTCCTGCTGGGCTTTGTCTATGGGGCCGAGGTGTGTCAGGCGCTGTTCTTTCTGGCGCTGCCCTTTACCTTGGTCAATCTGCTGGCGCAGCGCACCGCGCGGCTGGTGCAAACCACGGACGGGCGGTCCCATGCGTTGATCCGGCGCTTGCGACGCCACCGCGTCTATACCCAAGGCATTGGGATCGTGTCGATTTTCATGACGGCCTTCTGGGGGATCTTCCAGATCATGGGCGCGTCGGTGCTGAACGGCTAGGGCGCATGGCCAAGACGCGCGATGGAATAGGCCAAACCCGACCCTTGGACGGTTGACTTCGCGCACCGGGCGCGTAACTGCGCCTGCATGACCAAGACCCTATCCCCCCAAGCTGCGCGCCTGACGGTGTCTGGCGTGCCCGAAGGCGTCGACGCCCAATGGGTGCTGCGCGAAATCGCCCGCAGCAAGGCGCCTGTCTTGGTGGTGTTGCGCGATGACAAACGGCTGGACGCGATGGCGCGCGCGCTGGCGGTCTGGGACCCCGCGCAACCGGTTCTGTCCTTTCCGGCCTGGGATTGTCTGCCCTATGACCGGGTGTCGCCCAATGCCGATCTGGCCGCCGCGCGCATGGCGGTGCTGGCGCAATTGGCCAGCGGCGATCCGTCGGGCTTGGTCGTGCTGACCACGTTGAACGCCGCCACGCAGCGGGTCCCGGACCCCGCCGTGCTGCGCGAAGCCAGCTATGCCTTGCAGGTGGGGCAACAGGTCAATCTGGACGCGCTGCGCGGGTATTTGGCGCGCATGGGCTATACACAGGCCCCAAACGTGGTCGAACCGGGCGATTATGCGCTGCGCGGCGGGCTGTTGGACATCTTTCCGCCCGGACAGGACACGCCGGTGCGCTTGGATTTCTTCGGCGATGTGCTGGACGGGATGCGCCGCTTCGACGTGGAAACCCAGCGCAGCGTTGGCACGCTGGACCGGATGGAGCTGTCCCCGGTGTCCGAGGTGGTGCTGGACGAGGCCGCGATCACCCGGTTTCGCCAGAACTACCGGATCGAATTTGGCGCCGCTGGCAGCGATGATCCGCTTTATGAGGCGGTCAGCGCGGGCCGCAAACAGGCGGGCATGGAACATTGGCTGCCCTTCTTCCATGACGGGCTGGCCCCGCTGACCCGGTATCTGCCGGGCGCGACGATCCTGCTGGATGACCAGTTCGACGCGGCCCATGTCGCGCGCTGGGAGGGCATCGCGGATCAGTATGAAACGCGCAAACTGGCGATGCAGCAAAAGGGGCGGCTGGACAGCGTTTACAAACCCTGTCCGCCGGGCCTGCTCTATCTGGACGAAGCGGACCTTGCCGCGGCCTTCGAGGGGCACCGGGTGGTGCGCTTGTCGGTTCTGCCGCAAGCGACCGGCTTGGGGGTCACCGATTTCGGCGGGCGGTTGGGGCGCAGCTTTGCCCCGGAACGCAAGCTTGAGAACGTCAATCTTTTCGATGCCTTGGTATCCCATCTTAAAGCGCGGTCTGAACAAGGGCCCGTGGTTGTGGCGTCTTGGTCCGAAGGCGCGCGCGACCGTCTGACCGGGCTTCTGGAAGACCACGGTCTGGCCGAGGTGCTGCATCTGAAATCCTTGCGCGATCTGCCCAAGCGCGGCGTCTTTGCCATGGTCTGGACCTTGGAACAGGGGTTCGACTATCCGCTGGGCGATGGGCGCGTGTTGTCGGTGATCTCGGAACAGGACGTTCTGGGCGACCGCCTGATCCGCAGCCCGAAAAAGACCCGCCGCGCGGAAAACTTCCTGCAAGAAGCCAACAGCCTGACCTTGGGCGATCTGGTGGTGCATGTCGATCATGGGGTGGGGCGCTATCAGGGCTTGGAAACCGTCACCGCCGCCGGGGCACCGCATGAATGCCTGCATCTGGAATATGCGGGCGGCGACCGTCTGTATCTGCCCGTCGAGAATATCGAGCTGCTGTCGAAGTTCGGGCAGGAAGAAGGCTTGCTGGACAAGCTGGGGGGCGGGGCGTGGCAGGCCAAGAAAGCCCGCCTGAAGGAACGCATCCGGCAGATGGCGGACCGTCTGATCCGGATTGCGGCGGAACGGGCGCTGCGCAAAGCGCCGATCCTCGATCCGCCGCCCGAGATGTGGGAAGATTTCGCCGCCCGGTTCCCCTATCAGGAAACGGACGACCAATTGGCGGCGATCCATGATGTGATCACGGATCTGGGCTCGGGCCAGCCGATGGACCGGTTGATCTGTGGCGATGTCGGGTTCGGAAAGACCGAAGTGGCGATGCGCGCGGCCTTCATCGCGGCCCTGTCGGGGGTGCAGGTGGCGGTGATCGCGCCGACGACCTTGCTGGCGCGTCAGCATTATCAAAGCTTTGCCGAACGGTTCCGGGGCTTTCCCCTGACCGTGCGGCCCTTGTCGCGTTTTGTGCCCGCCAAGGCGGCGGCCGAGACCCGCACCGGGCTGGCGGCGGGATCGGTCGATATCGCCATCGGCACCCATGCCTTGCTGGCCAAGGGCGTGAAATTCGCCAATCTGGGCCTGCTGATTATCGATGAAGAACAGCATTTCGGCGTGGCGCACAAAGAACGTCTGAAGGAATTGCGCAGCGATATCCATGTCTTGACCCTGACCGCGACGCCGATTCCGCGCACCTTGCAGCTGTCCTTGTCGGGGGTGCGCGACCTGTCGATCATCGGCACACCGCCGGTCGATCGCTTGGCAATCCGCACCTATGTCAGCGAATTCGATGCCGTCACCATCCGCGAGGCCTTGTTGCGCGAACATTATCGCGGCGGGCAAAGCTTCTATGTGGTGCCGCGCATCAGCGATCTGCCCG
>CAZIKH010000015.1:0-20202 GCA_964539755.1 uncultured Dinoroseobacter sp.
GGTGGACTTGCCGCAGCCCGATTCGCCCACGATGGCCAGCGTTTCGCTTTCGCGGGCCTCGAAAGACAGGGTTTCGTTGGCTTTCACCACCTTCTTGTTGGCCCCGCCAAACAGCGCGCTGGCGGCCACTTCGTAGTATTTCTTCAAGTTATCCATACGGATAACGACATCGCCGATCTCGCCCTTGTCCTTTTGATCGCCCGCCTGCACGGGCGCGTTCCAGTCGATTTCCTGAAACTTCAGACAGCGCGTCTGGTGGCGTTCATAGCCCGGCACGGTCGCCATCGGAATGTCCTTGGCATCGCAGCGCCCGGCCTCGAAATAATCGCAACGCGGGCCAAAATTACAGCCGGGGGGGCGTTCATGGGGCAGGGGGAAGTTGCCCGGAATCGCCACCAAGGGGCGCGCGTTCTTGTCTGCCCCGGGCAGCGGAATCGACCGGAACAGCGCCTGCGTATAGGGGTGCTGCATCTTGTCGAAGACGTCCTCGATCGACCCGGTTTCGACCGCTTCGCCCGAATACATGACACAGAGTCTGTCGCAAGTTTCCAGCACAAGCCCCAGATTATGCGAGATAAACAGCATCGAGGTGCCGTATTTCTTGCCAAGGTCCTTCACCAGTTCCACGACCGCCGCTTCGACGGTCACGTCCAGCGCCGTGGTCGGTTCGTCCAGGATCAACAGCGACGGTTTCGACATCAGCGCCATCGCGATCACGATCCGCTGCTGTTGGCCGCCGGACAGCTGGTGCGGATAGCTGTTCAGGATGCGGGCGGGGTCGGGCAGTTTGACGTCGGTGACAACCTCGAGGGCGCGGTCATAGGCCTCTTTTTCCGACACGCCTTCGTGGATCATCGGCACTTCCATCAGCTGTTTGCCGATGCGCATGGCCGGGTTCAGGGACGCCATCGGTTCCTGATAGATCATCGCAATCTCGGAGCCGCGAATATCGCGCAGTTCCTCGGCGGACATCTGGTTCAGGTCGCGGCCCTTGAACTTGATCGAGCCGCCGACGATTTTCCCATTCACACCAAGGTCTTGCATGACGCCCAGCGCCACGGTGGACTTGCCGCAACCGGATTCGCCGACAAGGCCCATCGCCTCGCCGGGTTGCACGGTGCAGGAAAAATCCATCACGGCGGGGATTTCGCGCAGCCGTGTGAAAAAGCTGATGGACAGGTTGTCGATCTCGAGGATCGGACCATCGTAATCCCATTTAGCCATTAACAACTCTCCTGTCGGGGCCGGATCGCAAGGTCGGTTTGGCGTCGGTCTTGCGTCGGTATCTTGTCGGTGCGCCGTCTGGCGGCGGTTCTGTTAACGCTTTCGGCCCCACGGGGGATGCCCGCAGGGCCGAAGCTGGTCCTTAGTCCTTCAGGCTTTCCTCGCGCAGGCCATCGGCCAGCAGGTTCAAGCCCAGCACCATGCTCATCAGCGCCAAAGCGGGGGCGATGGCCGGGTGCGGGAAGATCGACAACAGGCGGCGCCCTTCGTTGATCGTGGACCCCCAATCCGGGCTTTCCGGCGGCAGACCCAGACCGAAGAAGCCCAAGGTCCCCAGAAGGATCGTGGTATAGCCGATCCGCAGGCAGAAATCGACGATCAGCGGCCCGCGCACATTGGGCAGGATTTCCCACAGCATGATGTACCACGGGCCTTCCCCGCGCGTCTGCGCGGCGGCGACGTAGTCGCGGGTCTTGATGTCCAGCGCCAGCCCGCGCACGATCCGGAAGACCGTGGGCGAGTTCACGAAGACCACCGACACGAACACCACCAGAACACCGCCCGGTATGTCGAACAGGTCCAGCATGCCGGGCAGGGCCGGGATGGCCACGTCATCGTTGCGCACCAGATACCCGTTGGTCGAGATCAGCGACAGATACACCCACAGCATCAGCCCCAGCACGATGATCAGCAGGGGCGTGCGGATATGCGGCTGCGTGTAGTAGCGCGAATTCAGCAAGATCCCCATGAAGATCAGCGGGAAGACGAACAGGAAGGTCGCCATGTAATTGGGAATGCCCGTTTCGACGATTTCCGGCGTCACCAGCAGGTAGAACAGCAAGATCACCGGGAAGGCCAGGATCAGGTTCGACAGGAAGGACAGCACCGTGTCCAGCGTGCCGCCGTAATACCCCGCGGGCAGGCCCAAGGTGATCCCCACCATGAAGGCGAACAGCGTCGCCAAGGGCGCGATCTGCACCACCACGACGGACCCGGCCACCATGCGGCTGAAGACGTCGCGGGCAAGGTTGTCCCCCCCGAACAGGTAATAGGGATAGGCCCCCTCGGCCGACCCGGTGAAGGCCGTGCCCGGCGCGACGTTCTTCATCCCCGACACCTGGCTCAGCGGGTCATAGGTGGCGATCAGGCCGAACAGACCGTTGAAAATGGCCGTATAGACCCAGAACATCACCAGCGCGAAGCCGACCATGCCCACAAGGCTGTCAAAGAGTTTCCCGTAAAGCCCCAGCTTGCGCTTGAACGCAATCGAGACGGCGAAAGTGACCACAAGCGCGATCCACACAGGCGTGAATTGCACGAGGACGCGGATGATGATCTCACCCCAGCTAAGCGGTTCCATGATCCTGTCCCCTTACGAAATGCGGATACGCGGGTTCAAATACACATAGCCGATATCGGAAATCAGCTGCGTGACCAGAACCACCACGACCGAAACCACCGAAACCGCCAGCAGCAATTCGATGTCGTTGTTGCCTGCCGCCTGCACCAGCGTCCAGCCGAAGCCCTTGAAGTTGAACAAGGTCTCGACGATCACGACGCCGTTCAACAGCCACGGGAACTGCAGCATGATCACCGTGAAGGGGGCGATCAGCGCGTTGCGCAGGGCGTGTTTCATGACGATGTTGGGAAAGCTGACGCCTTTCAGGCGCGCGGTGCGGATGTATTGGGCGGTCATCACCTCGGTCATCGAGGCACGCGTCATCCGCGCGATATAGCCCATCCCATACAGCGCGATGGTGATCACGGGCAGGAAGAAGTTTTCGAAATTGGCGTCCTCCATCGCGCTTGTGGCCGTGCCCTTGAACCATTGCAGCCCCACCGCCGAAGAGGCGAAAACCGCGATGAAAATCACGCCCGAGACGTATTCCGGGGTCGCCGTTGTCAGGATCGAGGCGGTGGAAAGGGTCCGGTCGGTCTTTGACCCTTCGCGCATCCCCGCCAGAACGCCCACGATCAGCGCGCCGGGCACCATCACCACCATGACCCAGAACATCAGCTTGCCGGTCTGGCCAAGGCGTTCGGAAATAATCGAGGACACGTCATCCTTGAAAACCGTCGATTCCCCCCAATCGCCTTGCAGGATCCCGCAGAAGGTCGGGGCGTCCTCGGGGGCCATGCCGCTGTCGATGCAGCGCCCGCGCACGGTGCCGTCGTCTTCGGTATAGGTCCAACCGGGCACCACGCCCAGCCATTGGCCAAACTTGACCGGCATCGGATCCAGATAGCCGTTCTTGCCCAGCCAGCTTTCCACTTGCTCGTCCGACATCCGGAAGTTGCCTTCGGATTTGGCCAGCTTTTCAAGGTTCGGATAAAGGTTCGTCAGCGCGAACACGATGAAGGTCAGGCAGAGTGCCGTCAGGATCATCACGCTCACACGGCGGAGGATAAACAGTCCCATGTGCGTCCCTGTTGGTCGTATGGAGAACCGCGACAGCACCTTGGTCGGTGTCTCTGTGGCCGCAGCATTGAAAAGGCCGCGCCCCGGTTAGGGCGCGGCCTGATGTGTGTGGCTTAGGCCGCCACGCCCCACTTATACATCTGGGGCAGGTAGGCGATATGCATATCCAGACCCACAAAGCCGGGCTTCATGTGACGATAGAGCGACCGCCAGTAAGGCTGAATGGTCACGCCTTCTTCGATCACGATGGCTTGCAGCTTGCCCATCACCTCGCGGCGCGCATCGGCATCCGCAATGGCATTGGCCTGATCCAGCAGCGCGTCGAATTCCGAGTTCGACCAGCCGAACTCGTTCCACGCCACGCCGGACCGATAGGCCAGACCCAGAACCTGCGTGCCCAGCGGGCGGTGGTTCCAGTTGGTCGAGCTGAACGCATATTTGGTCCAGTCGTTCCAGAAGGTCGAGCCGGGCAGGATGGTCCGCTTCACGTTGAAGCCCGCGTCGCGCAGCTGGGCTGCGACGGCGTCGGTGGTGTTGCGGCGCCAGTCGTCGTCGATCGAATGCAGTTCGAATTCGAAGTCCTGCATCCCGGATTCGGCCAGCAATTCTGCTGCGCGCGCCGGATCATAGGGAATGCGGGTGACGGACGGGTCGTGCTCGGGGTGGACCGGGGCGACGTGGCAGTTGTCGGCAGGGATGCCCTGACCGGCGTTGCCCAGTTCCAGACAAACAGCGTTGTCCACGGCCATGGCGATGGCCTGACGCACCCGCTTGTCGCCGAAGATCTTGTTGCCGTTTTCGTCTTCGGCCAACTGGTTCGGACGGATCACAAGGGTCGAGCCCGTTGCGATTTCCGACTTTTCCCAGCCGATGGCATCGAAGATCGACACAAAGTCGCCGACGTTTTCGTAAAGCGCGTCAACCTCGTCCGCTTCGGCGGCGGCCAGCCAGGCCGAGGGATCGGTGCCGTAGTCGATATACTCGATCGTGTCGAGATAGGCGCCTTTGCCGGCGGCATAGCCCCACCATTCGTGGTCGGTATTGCGCTGAAGCACCGATTTCACACCCACGGTGTGTTCGGTGTTCAGATACGGACCGGTGCCCAGCTGGGTCGCCAGAATGTCGGACACGTCCTGATCGGGGTGAATGACATGGGCGGGGTAGTCCGCGATGCCCGCGATCAGCGTGATGTCGGGCTGGCGCAGGTTCAGGCGCACGGTGTGGCTGTCCACGACCTCGATGGCGCCTTCGGCGGCCATGTTGGTTTCGGGGTCCACGATCGAGGTGACGCGCGCCGCCATCGAGTTGCCTTCGGCATCGGCTTCGGCCCAACGGGCGAAGTTGAAGGCAACATGTTCGGCGGTGAAGTCGTCGCCGTTGTTCCACTTGACGCCGCGGCGGACGTTCAGGGTGTAAACGGTGGCGTCGTCATTGACCTCCCAGCTTTCCAGCAGGAAGCCTTCGAACGAGCCGTCGCTGTTGTATTCGACCAGGTTTTCCAGCCAGCCGCCCGCGACATAGGACATCTGGGTCCAGTCAAAGGTGCGCGGGTCCTTCAGGGCGCGCACTTCCATCTGCATGCGCAGCGTGCCGCCCTGCTGGGCATGGGCCGCCGCTTTGGCCGGCGTTGCGCCGATCAAGGCATATGCCCCGGCGACCGAGACACCGAGGGCCGTCGCACGGGTCAGGAATTCGCGCCGGTCCATCAGACCCGCCCGATATTCATCCGCGTACATCGCGGCCCCGGGGTGAACCCGAGCGCCAATTGGCGTGAGATGCGTCATAGTTTTCTCCCTGTGACACTATTTAATTATGCTGTGCCAAACATCCGTCCGGGGCGCGAACAGACATGTCTTGCTGCAAGAATGCGCCTCACCCCCCGGTGGCCTTTGTCTGACACCCCACAGCGCAACAGGTTTTCACCAAGCGGTCAATGGGCAACACCGACCTTAAGAGCCTGAATCCCGACTTTGAGGGGTAAAAAACGACATTGTGAATGTCAGAAAACGACATTTTGGCGCAGCGAGGCGTGGAATGCTGCCCAAAGGTCAAGCTTCAAAAGCGACCGTTTTCGCGTCGGCAATGGGCCTTTTCAGGCGACCCGGCTGACGGCCCCACGCCGTTGCCGCCCTTGGCGGCGGGCTTCGGACGGGGTCAGCCCGATGCGCTGCCCGAAGGCGCGGGTGAAATAGGCCGCCGACCCAAACCCCAGATCCTTGGCGATTTGCCGGATCGGCTGGTCGGTGTCTTCCAGCAGGCGGCGGGCTTCGTTCACCACCCGTTCATTCAGCAAATGCGACGCGGTCTTGCCGCAAACCTCGCGGCAGACGCGGGTCAGATGGGTGGGGGTGATCCCCAGTTTCTGCGCGTAATCGGCCACGTTCAGGCCGTCGCCCAGATGTTCTTCGATCAAGCTGGTATAGCCTTCGACGATCCGCTGCGAGGTGCCGATGGGCCGGATTTGCCGCCCATAGGCCTGTTCCAGCCGTTCCAGTTGCACCGCCGTCAGCGCGGCATAGCTGCGCGCGGCGGCCTGCCAGCCTTGGGAATGATTGCGCACTTCGCCCGCGACCTGATCCAGCACTTGGGTCAGTTCGGCCTGATGGCGCGCGTCGGTGATGCGCAGATACAGCGCCTCGTCCGGCAGTTGCGACGCCAGATCATAGGGAAAACACAGGCGCGTTCCGTAGACATGGCTGGGGAATTCAAACGAATACATCGTGCGCGGCGGCAGGAAGATCGCCGTATGCTGGCCAAAGCCGCGGGTGACGCCGCAGGCGGTGATCCGCCCTTGCCCCTTGGTGATCCAATAGAGCCGGGCCCGTTCGCTGGAATGGGGGGTTTGCACGCGCCACGCCCCCATCTGAAGCAGGTTTTGCAGCGATGATACTCGGACTTCCAAACCTTCGAATTCCACAGCCATCCCCATTGGTTGTAGGTCTAGTCTGGGACGCTACCACATGCCGTTTTTGCGTGTCACTGTGGAAAAACTGTGAATAACTCAATATCCAGCGAGGGACGATGCCAGATTCCGCAAGATATTGCGCTACCCCATAGGCATTTCCAGCCAATCCCAGGTCTTGAACCGGCTGCGGAACCATGTGCGCTGGCGTTTGGCGTATTGGCGGGTGGCGATCACCGCGCGGTCGCGGGCCTGCGCCAGGGTCAGATCCCCTTGCAAATACGCAACCAGTTCGGGCGCGCCGATGGCCCGCGCTGCCGGGCGGGCCGGGTCCCAGATGGGCAGAACCGCGCGCACCTCGTCCAGCGCGCCTTGGTCCAGCATGGCATCGAAGCGCCGGGTCAGGCGGTCTTCCAGCACGGCGGGCGGGACGTGCAGCACGAGGCCTTGCGCCTGATCCGGGGCCAGCAGGGGCGGGGGCGTGTCGCGCTGCCACGCCCGCAAGCCGCGCCCGGTGGCTTGCAACACTTCCCAAGCGCGCTGCACCCGCATCGGATTGGCAAGGTCGATGGCGTCGGCGGTGTCAGGATCGCGATCCCGCAGGTCGGCGACCATGTCCTGCGGCGCGGTTTGGCGCAGCGCGTCGCCCTGCGCGCGGACGTGGTCCGGGATCGGCGGAATATCGGTCAACCCATCCAGAAGGGCCGAAAAATACAGGCCCGTGCCGCCCACGATCACCGGCGCGGGGTCGGCCTGCACATGGGGCGCCACATCGCGCAGCCAGGCGCCAACTGAATAAGTCTGGGTAAACCCCTTTATTCCATAAAGAAAATGCGGAACGGCGCGTTCATCTTCGGGCGTTGGCCGCGCGCTGAGGATGCGCCAGCAGGCATAGACCTGCAACGCATCGGCATTGACGATGGCGCGGGACTGGGCCTGCGCGATCCGCAAGGCCAGCGCCGATTTCCCGCTGGCCGTGGCCCCGGCCAGCAGCACCGGGCGGCTTGGGTCCAGCCGGGCGATGGTGTCTGTCGTCACATCATGTCGCATTCGGCGCTTGCAGCGCGTCTGTGCGCTTGTGTCAATCCCGCGCTCGGGGCAGTGTGCGCGCGATCAGACCAACCACGGAGCGCCCCATGACCGAGACCCCGCCGCAAGCTGTCAAATACAAACGCGTGCTGCTGAAGATCTCGGGCGAGGCGCTGATGGGGCCGCAGGGCTTTGGCCTGCACCCGCCCACCGTCGAACGCATCGCGCGCGAGGTGCAGTCGGTCCAGAAACTGGGCGTCGAAATCTGCATGGTGATCGGCGGCGGCAATATTTTCAGGGGCTTGCAAGGCAGCGCCCAAGGCATGGAACGCACCACCGCCGATTACATGGGGATGCTGGCCACGGTGATGAACGCGCTGGCGATGCAGTCGGCCTTGGAAGATATCGGCGTCTTTACCCGCGTGATCAGCGCGATCCGCATGGACGAGGTTGCCGAACCCTATATTCGCCGCCGCGCCGTGCGCCATCTGGAAAAGGGCCGCGTGTGCATCTTCGCGGCCGGAACCGGGAACCCCTATTTCACGACCGACACCGCCGCCACGCTGCGCGCCAATGAAATGAGCTGCGAAGCGATCTTCAAGGGCACCAAGGTCGATGGCGTTTACGACAAGGACCCGGTCAAGCACGCGGATGCCAAACGGTATGACACGGTCAGCTATGATGACTGTCTGGCGCAGCATCTGGGCGTGATGGATGCCTCGGCCATTGCCTTGGCGCGCGACAATGATTTGCCGATCATCGTCTTCTCGTTGGATGAACCGGGCGGGTTCCGGGGCATTCTGGCGGGGGAAGGGACCTATACAATCGTGCGCGATTGACGGTATAGACCTGCGCAAAGACCCAAGAACACGGGAAAAACCCAATGTCTGACGACCTCGAAATCGACCTTGACGACCTTGCGCGCCGGATGGACGGGGCGATTGCCGCCTTGCGCACGGAATTTGCGTCGCTGCGGACCGGGCGTGCCTCGGCCTCGATGCTGGAACCGGTGATGGTCGAAGCCTATGGCCAGAAAACCCCGATCAACCAGGTCGGCACCGTGAACGTGCCCGAACCGCGCATGGTCACCATCAACGTGTGGGACAAGGGCTTGGTCGGCAAAGTGGAAAAAGCCATTCGCGAAAGTGGGTTGGGGATCAATCCTCAGCTAAATGGCACGATCATCATGCTGCCGATTCCGGAACTGAACGAAGAACGCCGCCGCGAATTGACCAAGGTCGCCGCGCAATATGCCGAACATGCGCGGGTCGCGATCCGCAATGTGCGCCGCGACGGGATGGACCAGATCAAGAAGGCCAAGGCGGATGGCATGTCCGAGGACGACCAGAAGCTGTGGGAATCCGAAGTGCAAGACCTGACCGATTCCCATATCAAGAAGGTCGATGACGCGCTGGAAACCAAGCAGGGCGAAATTATGCAGGTCTGACAGGGCCTTACCAGTCGAAGGTGAAGCAGTATGGTGGGCCGGGTTTCCAACAAGGCGCAAGCGGGGTCCGGTCCGGGCACAGGGCCAAGCCATGTGGCGATCATCATGGATGGCAATGGCCGCTGGGCCCAGCAACGCCACCGCCCGCGCCTGTTCGGCCATCAGGCGGGCGCGCGCCGGGTGCGCGAAATCGTCGAAGCCTGCCCCGATCTGGGGGTCAAATACCTGACCATCTATGCCTTCTCGACCGAGAACTGGAAACGCACCCAGATCGAGGTGGCGGGCCTGATGACGCTGTTCAAGCGTTACATCACGAAAGAAATGCAAGCCTTTGTCAAAGAAGGGGTTTGCGTGCGCTTCATCGGGGATCGGCGGCGTCTGGACCCAAAGCTGCAAACCCTGATGAACGAAGCCGAACGCCTGACCAAAGACAATGATCTGGTGCATCTGACCATCGCCATCAATTACGGGTCACGCGATGAGGTTGGCCGCGCAATCAAGGGCTTGGCGCATGATGTTGCGGCGGGCAAGCTGGACCCCGACACGGTGAACGAAACGACCTTGGCCCGCTATCTGGACACCGATGTGCTGCCCGATCCCGATCTGGTCATTCGCACCAGCGGCGAAGCGCGCATTTCCAACTTCCTTCTGTGGCAATCGGCCTATGCCGAGTACGAATTCGTCGACACGCTGTGGCCCGATTTCACCCGCGATCATTTTGCCGAGGTGCTGGGCCGCTATGGCCTGCGCGACCGCCGGTTTGGGGCTGTATCTGCGTGAGCGGGGCCGGACCGAAATTCGACGATCTGGCGGTGCGCATCGCCTCGGCGGCGGTGATGCTGACCATCGGGGCGGCGGCGGTCTGGCTGGGCGGGTTCTGGTTCGAGGCGCTGTTGGCGGCAATCATCGGGCTGATGATCTGGGAATTGGCGGTGATGCTGGGGCAGGGGTCGGCCAAGCTGTCGATCCTGTTGGGAATTTTGGGCGCGGCGGCGATCCTGCTGGGCCCGGCCTTGCCCGCAAATCTGGGCTTGCCGCTGATCTTCGCCCCCGCCTTGGTCGGGATTTCGCAATTCGACGGCAACCGCCGCCTCTTCGCGGTCTATTCGGTGATGATCTGCGTGGCGGGCCTGACCTTGTCGTCCCTGCGGGCGGATTACGGGGTGATCTGGCTGATCTGGCTGGTCCTTGTGGTGATCGCCAGCGACGTGATGGGCTATTTTGCCGGACGCCTGATCGGGGGGCCGAAATTCTGGCCCAAGGTCAGCCCGAAAAAGACCTGGTCGGGCACGGTGGCAGGCTGGGTCGGGGCGGCCCTTGTCGCGCTGATCTTCGTCAAGTTCACCGATAGCACGCTGGAGCTGATCGGCATTTCGATCACCTTGGCCTTGGCCGCGCAGATGGGCGACATCTCGGAATCGGCGATCAAGCGCAAGGCGGGGGTCAAGGACAGTTCGGCCCTGATCCCGGGTCATGGCGGCCTGATGGATCGGTTCGACGGGGTGATCGGGGCTGCGATCATCCTGCTGTTGATCGAACAAATCACCGATTTCCCGCCACTTCCGGGGATTTCTTCATGAAACGCATCAGCATTTTCGGGGCGACCGGGTCCATCGGGGAAAACACCGTCGATCTTCTGCTGCGCGCCGATCCCGGCACCTATCAGACCGTCGCCTTGACCGGGGGGCGCAACATCGCCCGCTTGGCCGCGCAAGCCCGCCAACTGAACGCCGAAATCGCCGTGACCGCCTTTGACGATGCGCTGCCCGACTTGCGCGACGCGCTTGCGGGCAGCGGGATCGAAGCCGCCGCCGGGGCGCAAGCGCTGTGCGACGCCGCCGACCGCCCCTGCGACTGGACCATGAGCGCGATTGTCGGTGCCGCGGGCCTGTACCCCGGCTTTGCCGCGCTGAAACAGGGCGCAACGCTGGCGCTGGCCAACAAGGAATCGCTGGTCTGCGCCGGGCCTTTGCTGCTGGCCGAAGCGGCGCGCCACAAGGCCCGCATCCTGCCCGTGGACAGCGAACATTCGGCGGTGTTTCAGGCCTTGGTGGGCGAAGATATCGCGGCGGTCGAACGCATCATCATCACCGCCAGTGGCGGTCCCTTCCGCGATTGGCCGCTGGAGGCGATCGCCAAGGCCACACTGGCCGAAGCGGTCGCGCATCCGAATTGGTCGATGGGCCAACGGATCAGCATCGATTCGGCATCCATGTTCAACAAGGCCTTGGAACTGATTGAAACCAAGGAATTCTTCGGGATCGACCCGGACCGGATCGAAGCCGTCGTGCATCCCGAATCGCTGGTTCATGCGCTGGTCGGGTTCCGCGATGGGGCGCTGATGGCGCATATCGGTCCGCCCGACATGCGCCACGCCATCGGCTATGCGCTGACCTGGCCGGACCGACAGGACATCCCCGTGGCCCGTCTGGATCTGGCCGCCATCGGTCAGTTGAACTTTGTCGCGCCCGATCCGCAACGCTTTCCCGCGCTGCGCCTTGCGCGCGAGGTGATGCAGATGGGCGGCAAGGCGGGCGCGGTCTTCAACGGGGCCAAGGAAGCCGCGCTGGATCTGTTCATCGCCGGGCGCATCGGCTTTCTGGACATGGCACGGGTGGTCGAAACCGCGCTGGAACGCTGCGATGCGGTCGATTCCCTGTCAAAGCCACTGGAAAGCCTTGATTGCGTCACGCAGGCGGACCACATGGCACGCAAGGCTGTCGCCGAGGCCGCATAGCCGCGCGACCAACATCAAGACGACCAGAGCAGGGACACGCATTTCATGGATATCATCGGGCTGATCCCGTCCTTCGGCGGTCTCTTTTTCACCATTCTGGCCTTTATCGTGGCCTTGTCGGTGATCGTCGCGGTGCATGAATACGGCCATTACATCGTCGGGCGCTGGTGCGGCATCCATGCCGAGGTGTTCAGCCTGGGCTTTGGGCCGGTGCTGTATTCCCGGCACGACAAGCGCGGCACGAAATGGCAGATCGCGGCCTTGCCCTTTGGCGGCTATGTGAAATTCATGGGCGATGCGGATGCCGCCAGCGGCAAGGATGGCGCCGGCATGGCCCAAATGACCGAGGCGGACCGCGCCCGCACCATGCATGGGGCCGCCTTGTGGAAGCGGGCGGCGACGGTTGCGGCCGGACCGATCTTCAACTTTATCCTGTCGATTGCGGTCTTTGGCGCGGTGATCTTCTTCCAAGGCACCGCGACCGAGCGGCCCACCATCGGCCAGTTGATCGACCTGCCCACCGAAAACGTGGCCCTGCAACCGGGCGATGTGATCACCGCCGTCGAAGGCCAGCCCGTGCCGGATTTCGAAACGCTGAATGCCATGCGCGACGTGATCCCGCCCGCCGAGGCGCTGAGCTATACCATCGAACGCGACGGGCAGCTGCGCGAGGTGACGGGGCCCTATGTCATGCCGCCGGTCGCGATCAGCATCCAGCCGCGCTCGGCCGCGATGGACGCCGATCTGGAGGCGGGCGATGTCGTCACCGCCATCGACGGGCAGCAAATCTGGTCGTTCGAACAATTGCGCGACGCGGTTGGCGCGTCGGATGGGCGGGTCTTGATGCTGGATGTGTGGCGTCCGGCGGGCGATGCGGGCGAAACCTTCGAGGTCGCCCTTGCCCCGCGCCGCATGGATCTGCCCTTGCCCGAAGGCGGGTTTGAAACCCGTTGGCTGCTGGGGATTTCGGGCGGCATGTTCTTTGAACCCGCCACCGTGACGCCCAGCCCGGTCGAGGCGCTGGGGGCAGGGGTCAGCCAGACGTGGTTCATCGTCACCTCGTCCCTGTCGGGCCTCTATCACATGATCACGGGCGCGATCAGCACCTGCAACATGTCCGGCCCCATCGGCATTGCCGAGGTTTCGGGCGCCGCCGCCAGCCAGGGGATCGAGAATTTCATCTGGTTCATCGCGGTCTTATCCACAGCCGTGGGCCTGCTGAACCTGTTCCCGGTTCCGGTGCTGGATGGCGGGCATCTGGTCTTCCACGCCTATGAGGCCGTGACCGGCAAGCCGCCCAGCGACCGGGCGCTGCGCATCCTGATGACCACGGGGCTGGTCTTGATCCTGTCCTTGATGGTCTTTGCGCTGACCAATGATCTGTTCTGCCCCTAGGGCGCGCGAATTTCCTTCCGGTTCGGCCAAAAAGCCCTGTTTGGCACGGGATTTCGCCCCAATCGCGCCACATTCCGGCGCGATGTAGGGGCATCGAAATCCACGCCAATTCTGGAAGGAGTGCGTGACATGCAACTTGTTCAGCACAGTGTTTTGGGCTTGCGCGCCCTTGCGCGCTTCTACGGCGATAGCGTTCTGGTTGTGGCGGTGATCATCGCGGCCATCTCCGGTGCGATTTCGCTGATGACATTCCTGAGTGCGGCCCTCTGACAACACATCCGCTTTGCTAAGTGGTTTTCCACAGGCAAATTCTGTGTTCGATTTTGACAACCCGAGACGGTCACGGTAGGAACCGCCCAAGAGGCAAGTCACGGGATAATCAAAAAATGGGCGGTCGTGTAAAAACCATCTCGAAACTTGTGCGCCAGTCGTCTCGCGCGGCCCTTGTGGTCGGGTTGATGGCTTCGGCGCAGGTCGGATTGGGGGCGGGCGCCGCCTTCGCACAGGATTTCCGGTTCAATCAGGTCTCGGTCAGCGGCAACCAGCGGGTCGATACGGCCAGCGTTGTGGCCTTTGCCGGGATCGGGGCAGGGCAAACCGTGTCCGCCGGGGAATTGAACGAAGCCTATCAGCGCATCGTCAATTCCGGTCTGTTCGAAAGCGTTGAAATCACCCCGCGCGGCAGCACGCTGCAAATCGTCGTGCAGGAATGGCCGACGGTGAACCGCATCAACATCGAAGGCAACCGCCGGATCGACGACGATGAATTGCTGGCGGTCGTGCAGTCCCAATCGCGCCGCGTCTACAGCCCGACCCAAGCCGAAGCCGATGCCGAAGCCATCGCCGAAGCCTATGGGCAGCGCGGTCGCCTTGCCGCCACGGTTGAACCGCGCATCATCCGCCGCAGCGACAACCGCGTCG
Source organism: uncultured Dinoroseobacter sp. (assembly GCA_964539755.1). Taxonomy (GTDB): domain Bacteria; phylum Pseudomonadota; class Alphaproteobacteria; order Rhodobacterales; family Rhodobacteraceae; genus Dinoroseobacter. The sequence goes on from CAZIKH010000015.1 coordinate 14,075, forward strand.
ATCTGGTGTTCGAAGTGACCGAAGGCCGCGTCGTCGAAATCCAGCGGATCAGCTTCGTCGGCAACCAAAGCTTTTCCGAACGCCGCCTGCGCAACGCGATCCAGACCAGCCAAGCCGGGATCCTGCGCCAGTTCATCCAGTCCGACACCTTTATCGAAGAACGGATCGCGTTCGACCGTCAGGTTCTGACCGATTTCTACAACTCGCGCGGGTTCGTCGATTTTCAGGTGTTGTCGGTCAATTCGCAGCTGTCGCGTCAGCGCGATGGCGTCTTCGTGACCTTCAACATCCGCGAAGGCCAATCCTTCGATGTGGGCGCGGTCAGCGCCTCGACCAGCTTGCCCGAAGTGGACGCCGCCGAATTCGAAGCCGCCTTGCGCATTCGTCCCGGTGAAACCTGGTCGCCCGCGCTGATCGAAAACAACATCGCGCGTCTGGAACGGCTGGCGATCGACAAGCAGTTGAATTTCGTCCGCGTGGTGCCGCAGGTGACCCGCAACGACGCGGCAGGCACGCTGGATGTGAACTTCCTGATCGAACGCGGCCCGCGCATCTTCATCGAACGGATCGACATCGAAGGCAACGCCACCACGCTGGACCGCGTGATCCGGCGCCAGTTCCGGTCGGTCGAAGGGGACCCCTTCAACCCGCGCGAAATCCGTCAGGCCGCCGAACGCATTCGCGCGCTTGGGTTCTTCGCCGATGCGCAGGTTCAGCCGCGCCAAGGGTCGAACGAAAGCGCCGTCATCGTTGACGTGGATGTGGAAGAAGCGCCCACCGGGTCGCTGACCTTGGGCGGGGCCTATTCGGTGAATGACGGTCTGGCCCTGACCATCAGCCTGTCGGAACGCAACTTCCTGGGCCGGGGTCAATTCCTGAGCTTCAGCTATTCCGGCGGGGTGGACAACCGCAACGCCAGCCTGTCCTTCGCCGAACCGAATTTCCTGGACCGCGATGTGCGGCTTAGCTTCAACGCCTCGGCGGCGACGACGAACAACGCGTCCGCGTCCTATGACACCGATATCAGCCAGTTTGGCATGGGGCTGGAATTCCCGGTCAGCGAAAATGGCCGTCTGGCCCTGAACGGGCGGATCGGCAGCACGCGGCTGTTCGACACCGCGAATGCGTCGGTGATCCTGCAGCGCGAAGCCGGGCGGCGCGACACCCACGCCATCGGCTATACCTACAGCTATGACAGCCGCCGCCGTGGTCTGGACCCCAACACCGGCTATCTGTTCCGCTTCGGGCAGGAAGTCACCGGTCTGGGCACGCAAAACCAGATCCTGCGGACCACCGCACTGGCATCGGCGGAAACCAAGATCTTGCGCGAAGACGTGTCGCTGCGTCTGGACATCGAAGGCGGCGCCCTTAGCCCCTTGTCCGGGGCCACCACCCGGGTGACGGATCGTTTTTCGCCCAATTCCAGCATCTTCCGTGGCTTCCAGACCAATGGTTTGGGCCCGCGCGACCTGACGGCGCCGAACCAGGACGCCTTGGGCGGCAATTATTTCGCCGTCGCGCGTCTGGAAAGCCAGTTCCCGATTGGCCTGCCGGATGAATACAACATCACCGGCGGTCTGTTCATGGATGTGGGGTCGGTCTGGGGTCTGCAAGACACCGCCGGCAACACAGGCGCTGTCGATGACAGCATGCGGTTGCGCGCCACGATCGGGTTTGCGGTCTATTGGACCACGGGTCTGGGCCCGCTGCGGTTCAATTTCACCCGCCCGCTGCAGGCCGAGGCGTATGACAAGACCTCGGGCTTCGATCTGACCATCTCGACCGAGTTCTAGGCCCATGCAGGCCGCGCTGCGCCTGTGCCTGATCCTGTTCGTGACGCTGGGGGCGGCCTCGCTGGCCCCGGCGCAAGCGCCGCTTGGCACGGTCCAAACCGATTTCGTCCTGATCGATCAAGACCGGCTTTACGCGGAATCGGCCTTCGGCCAGCGGGTTGTCAGCGAATTGCAGGCCGAATCCGAGGCTTTGGTGGCCGAAAACCGCCGGATCGAAGACGCCCTGATCGCCGAAGAACAAAGCATCACCGAACGCCGCGCCACCCTGTCCCCGGAAGAGTTTCGCGCCTTGGCGGATGAATTCGACGCGCGCGTGTCGGGCATTCGCACCGCGCAGGAACGCAAGGCGCGCAGCCTGACCAGCCGGGACGATCAGGAACAGCGGCGCTTTTTCAACGCCAGCATCCCCATTCTGGCGCAGTTGATGCAGCAATACGGGGCGGTTGCGGTGCTGGATCGGCGGTCGGTCTTTCTGTCGGATGACCGGATCGACATCACCGACGAGGCCATCGCCGCGATTGACGCCGCAATTGGCGACGGGTCCACCCTGACCTTGGAAACCGCGCCCGCGCCCGAAACGCCCGACAGCGAATAGCCGCGCTTGTGCCCTTGGGCCTGCCTTGCTAGCCAAGGCGCACAAGAACAACCAGCCGGAGCCCGCAATGGACATCCCCACCACCGCCGATATCGACCTGATCCAGCGGATCATCCCGCATCGCTATCCGTTCCTGTTGGTGGACAAGGTGCGGGACATCGTGCCCCACAGCTCGGCGGTGGGGATCAAGAACGTCACCTTCAACGAACCGCATTTTCAGGGGCATTTCCCGGCGACGCCGATCATGCCCGGGGTGACGATCATCGAAGCGATGGCGCAGACCGCAGCGGTGATGGTGGGCGTGTCGATGAACATGGCCGACCGGGACCTGTTGGTCTATTTCATGGCGATCGACGGGGCGAAATTCCGCCGCAAGGTCGTGCCCGGTGACGTTCTTGAAATGAAGGTTGATGTGACGCGCGGCAAGCCCGGTGGCAAGGTCTGGAAATTCCATGGCGTTGGCACGGTGGAGGGCGAAGTGGCCTGCGAATGCGATTTCACAGCGATGATGGACCTGCCGAAGGACCTGCCCGCATGAGCATTGCGGCCAGCGCGCAGGTGCACCCAAGCGCGGTTGTCGAAGACGGCGCGGTGATCGGTCCGGACTGCCAGATCGGCCCGTTTTGCGTGATCGGGCCGCAGGTGGTTCTGGGCCCGCGCGTGGTGTTGAAATCGCATGTCGTGGTCACCGGCTGGACCGAAATCGGCGCGGACACGCAGATTTTCGCCTTTGCCAGCATCGGGGAAATTCCGCAGGACCTGAAATTCAAGGGCGAACGCACGCGCTTGGTGATCGGGGAACGCAACCGCATCCGCGAACATGTGACCATGAACACCGGGACCGAAGGCGGCGGCGGGATCACCCGCGTGGGCGATGACGGGCTGTTCATGGCGGGCTGTCACATCGCCCATGACGCGCAGATCGGCAACAATGTGATCGTGGTGAACAATGCGGCGGTGGCGGGCCATTGCGTGGTCGAAGACAATGTCCTGATCGGGGGTCTGTCGGGCATCCACCAATTTGTGCGCATCGGGCGCGGGGCCATCATCGGTGCGGTCACCATGGTGACGAATGACGTGATCCCCTATGGGCTGGTGCAGGCAGACCGGGGCAAGCTGGAAGGCCTGAACCTGGTCGGGCTGAAGCGGCGCGGGGTCAGCCGGGCCGATATCACGGCGCTGCGCGCGGCCTATCAGACGCTGGCGCAGGGCGAAGGCACGTTTCAGGAACGCGCCACCCGCCTGCATGGGGATACCGACAGCGTCTATGTGCGCGAGATCACCGATTTCATTCTGGCGCAAAGCGACCGCAACTTTCTGACGCCGAGCTGACGCCATGGGATTGGCGGTGATCGCGGGATCGGGGGCCTTGCCGCGCCTATTGCTGGACCAGACCGACGCGATTCTGGTCCAGATCGAAAACGTGAAGCACGACATAGATTCGCCCGCCCAGATTACCGCGCAATTCGAACGGCTTGGCGGGCTTTTTTCAGACCTGCATGCCGCGGGCGTGACCGAGGTTTGCTTGGCCGGTGCGATGGGACGCCCGGCGCTGGACATGGCGAAACTGGACGCTGTGACCACCCAGATGCTGCCGCGCCTGCTGCCCTTGCTGGGCCAAGGCGATGACGCGCTGCTGCGCGGGGTGATTGCCGAATTCGAAGCCAACGGGTTTCTGGTGCGCGGCCCGCATCAGCTGGTACCGGACCTGCTGGTCCCCCAAGGCTGCCTGACCGACGCCCAGCCCAGCGCGCAAGACCGCGCCGATGCCGCCCGGGCGCGGTCGGTGCTGGACGCCTTGGGTCCGCTCGATGTGGGGCAAGGCTGCGTGACCTGCGCGGGGCAGGTCTTGGGGATCGAAACGCTCTATGGCACCGACGCGATGCTGGCCGCCGTGGCCGCGGCGCGCGCCACGCGGCAGCCCATCGTCAACGGGGTCTTCGTCAAGCGCGCCAAGCCGGGGCAGGACCTGCGGGTCGATCTGCCGACCATCGGGCCCGATACGATCGAGGCGGTTTTGGCGGCGGACCTGTCCGCGATTGCCTTGCAGGCCGATCATGTTCAAATCCTCGACAAGGCGCAGGTGCTTGCGCAGGCCAACGCGGCGGGGCTGGCGATATGGGCCGAAGCCTGACCTTTTTCCTGATCGCGGGCGAACCCTCGGGCGATGCCTTGGGGGCGGCGCTGATGGCGGGGCTGCGCCAACTGGTCCCGCAGGCGCGCTTTGCCGGGGTGGGCGGGCCGCTGATGGCAGCCGAAGGTCTGCACAGCCTGTTCCCGATGGAGGAATTGTCCGTCATGGGCATTGCCGAGGTGCTGCCGCGCCTGCCCAATCTGCTGGCCCGCATCCGCCAAACCGCCGAGGCCGCCGAAGCCGCGCGTCCCGCCGCCGTGATCACCATCGACAGCCCGGATTTCTGTCTGCGCGTGGCGCGGCGGCTGCGCCGATCCACGCCGGACCAGCGCATCGTGCATTATGTGGCCCCCTCGGTCTGGGCCTGGCGGCCCGAACGGGCGGAAAAAATGGCGCGCAGCGTCGATCAGGTGCTGTGCCTGTTGCCGTTTGAACCCCCGTTCATGGAACGGGCCGGATTGCGGGCCGATTTCGTCGGACACCCCTTGGCCGGGCAGCCGATTCCAAAACTGGACGAGGTGTCCAGTATTCGTTCACACCTGCAAATCCCTGAAACAAAGAAGATTTGTCTGGTTCTGCCCGGATCCCGGCGGGGCGAGATCGACCGCCTGACCCCGATTTTCGGCGCGGCCTTGGCGCGCCATGCCGCCGGACGCGACGATCTGGCCTTTGTCCTGCCGACCTTGCCGCATCTGAAATCCCGGCTGACCGATCTGACCCGGTCTTGGACCCAGCCGCCCATCCTTGTTGCGCCCGGGGAGGATCCGGCCCTGTCCAAGCCCGCCTTGTTCGCGGCGGCGTCCTATGCGCTGGCCGCGTCGGGCACGGTGTCGTTGGAGCTGGCCGCCGCCGACACGCCCATGGTCATCGCCTATGACATGAACTGGCTCAGCCGCCGCATCATCGCCGCCAAGCTGCAAATCGACACGGTCACCTTGGTCAATCTGGTCAGCGAAACCCGCGCGGTGCCGGAATTTCTGGGCGCGGGTTGCACGCCCGATGCCATCGCCGGGGCGCTGGACCGCGTGGCCGACGATGCCGGCGACCAGCGCGCCGCCATGGCCCTGACCATGACGCGGCTGGGGCGCGGCGGCCAAGCGCCGGGCCTGCGCGCCGCCCGGGCGGTGATCGACGGGCTAGGGCAGGGCCTTTAGATAGGCCGCCACCGCCGCGCGGTCCGACGCGGGCAATTGGGCGAAGTTTTCGACCACGGGCTTCATCGTGCCCCCGGCCACATCGAAGGACGGCGTCAGGCCAAGTTCCAGATAATCCGCGATTTCTTCGACGGACCAGTCGAGGCCTTCGGGATGAATCTCGGGGATGCGCCCGCGTCCCGACGGGTTCGGCCCGCCCTTCATCCATTGCGCCCGGTCCAAGCCCCCCAAGGCATCGCGCGGCGTGTGGCATTCGGCGCAATGGGCCAAGGCTTCGACCAGATAGCGCCCGCGTTCCAATTCGGGCGTCGGGGCGTCGGCCAGCACCCAATCGCCGGACATATAGCGCGCCTTCCACAGGCCGATGCCTTGGCGCAGCGTGAAGGGAAACCCGACCTCATGGGTTTGCGAAGGCGTCGGATCGGCGGGCAGGGTCTGCATATAGGCAAACA
>CAZIKH010000016.1:0-20137 GCA_964539755.1 uncultured Dinoroseobacter sp.
TTCAAGGATCAGACAACGGGCGGCGAGGTCGCGTCCGGCACCTAGGCCGCAACGCGTCCCGCGCCGTCGGACAGCGTGGCCAGTTTCGCCCAAGCGATATCCGGGTCGACCGCGCCAAAACCCGCGAACGTGCCAAAGCCGCAATCGCTGCCCGCGATGACCCGGTCCGCGCCCACGATATCGACGAAGCGTTCCACGCGCTGGCGCACGACCTCGGGGTGTTCGACAAAGTTCGTCGTGGTGTCCACCACGCCGGGCACCAGCACCTTGGTGTCGGGAATCTCGGCCTTGCGGTCGCGGAACACGGTCCATTCATGCGCGTGGCGCGGGTTCGAGGTTTCGAACAGCACATAGCGGGCCTTCGCGCCCATCAGCACCGAAAAGACCTTGTCCATGTCGATATCGCAGACATGCGGGCCTTCGTAATTGCCCCAGCAGATATGGATGCGCACCTTGTCTTCGGGCACGCCGTCCAGCGCGGCGTTCAGCGCCTCGACATGGCTGGCGGCGATCTTCAGGAAGTCGTCGTCGCTGAGATCGTTGAACAGCATGTGCCGCGATAGGGCCAGATCGGGGCAATCCAGTTGCAGGTCCAGACCCGCCTCGACGATGGTTCGGTATTCGTCGCGCATCGCGTCCGACAGGGCCGCCAGATAGGCGTCGCGGGTCGGGTAGTGGTCGTTTTGCAGGAACAGCGAGATCACGCCGGGCGACGCGGCATTCATGAAACCGGACTGTGCGCCATGCTTGGCCATCGCTGCCTTCAGATGCGCGATGTCCTTTTCCAGCTCGCCCTGACCTTTCGATTTCACCTCGCCCACACACATGGGCCGCGCGTATTTCGGCGTGCCCCCATCATCGGCCAGCCGCTTCAGGAAGCTGGGGAACAGTTTCAGGTCGGCGGGCGCATTGCGCGGGCTGTCGCCGTCAAACCCGGTGTAGCGGTCCTTGACGTAAGTGGCATAGCTGATTTTCGAGGTTTCCCCGTCCGACACGATGTCGATCCCGGCCTCGACCTGCTTTTGCACGACATAGTCGCAGGCGCTGGCCATTTCGGCGTCGAAGGCGGCTGCGTCGTAGTCCTTGCCGTGTTCGCGCGCGAAGATGAAATCCACCGTCGCCTGACGGCGCGGCAGGCTGCCCACATGGGTTGTCTTGATGGTCATCGTCTCTCTCCCTCAAACCATGGTCCGGTCGAGGAAACTCAACCAGTTTTCGTTGCAGATCTTGGCGATCAGCGCGTCGTCATAGCCATGCGCCCGCATGGCGTCCCGCAGCGTGTCAAGCTTGCCGCAATCCTCCAGCCCCTCGGGCATGGGCGCGCCGTCGAAATCCGACCCAAGGCCGACATGATCCTCGCCCGCCATGGCGATCATGTGGTCAAGGTGTTTCATCGCGGCGTCAATCGCCCCGTGCGGCGCGGCCCGTCCGTCTTCGCGCAAGAACACGGTGCCGAAGTTCAGCCCCACCATGCCGCCGGTTTCGCCGATGGCGCGCAGTTGCGCATCGGTCAGGTTGCGCGCGCCGGGGCTGATCGCATGGGCGTTCGAATGGGTTGCGACCAGCGGCACCCCCGCTTCGGCCACATCCCAGAACCCGGCGACGTTCAGGTGACTGGTATCGACCATCACCCCCAGCGCCTTGCACCGCGCGACCAGCCGCTTGCCCGCTTCGGTCAGCCCGCCGCCGATATCGCCATCGCTGGGATAGCGGAACGGCACGCCTTCGCCGAAAATCGTGGGCCGCGACCAGACGATCCCAAGCGAGCGCAATCCGGCGGCGTGCAGCACGTCCAGCGCCTGCAAGTCCGGATCGATCGCTTCGGCCCCTTCCATGTGCAGGATCGCCGCGATGCGGTTCTCTTGCATCGCGCGGGCGATGTCGCGGGCGTTGTGGCAGATCCGGACCAGTCCCGCCGCCTCCAGCCGCACCAGAACCGCCGCTTGTTCGACAACCATCGCCAAGGCGTCGCGTTGCGGCAGCATCGGGGGCAGGGGTTCGTCATAGGGGGGCTGGAACTTCGGCATGACGAAGGTGCCACCCGGCGGCGGGAAGGTGGCAAAGAAGCCGCCGACAAAACCGCCGGCCCGCGCCTTTTCAAGGTCGATATGGCCCGAGGGGCTGGATCGGAACGCGGCCTCGGCCCCGTCGATCCCGCCTTTCCACAGTCGCAGCAAGGCATCGTTATGGCCGTCGAAGACAGGGATCATGCGGCGGTCCAGGTTGCCCCTGCCGGATCATCCGTGGCCACGACATGATAGAGCGCGGCATCGCCGGTCATGGAAGGATAGGCGCGGTGGTTCAGGCCTTCGGGCACGCTCATGGTGTCGCCGGGGGCCAGAACCGTGGTGCCGCCGTCCCAATCGACGCGCCAATGCCCGGTCACAGGCATCAAGACCGAAGGCCGGTCGTGGCGGTGCATGTCCATGCTGGCCGAACCGCGCGTGATCAGCGCCACCTCGAAACCCGGCTTGTCGCGCAGCTTCGCGTGCGCGCCGATGACCTTGGCCGGGGTCTTGTCGGCCAGCGCCACAAGGTCCCAGTAGCGCGCGACATAGCCCGGGATCACATCGGCAGTGCCGGGTTCGGGAAAGGCTTTCAACTCTTCATCGCTGAGCAAGGGCATCGGTTTGATGCCATCGGGCAGCGCCTCACCTTTCTTCGTGTCATAAAGCTTGCCCTTCTCGGACAGCACCAGCCCGTGCGCCTGCGCATCCTCGATCACCTGCGGGGCCCAGATCACGCCGCCCCCGGCATCGTCGCCGCCGAGGATCGCCATGATCATCCCGTAATCGTCGCCGATATTCTCGAACCCCCGGAAGATCCCGGTCGGGATGTTGAAGATGTCGCCCTTCTCCAGCACCACCTCGCCCGCCGTGCCCCAGCGCCCCCAGAAGAAGCGCCAGCGCCCGGACAGGACGAAGAACACCTCGGCGGTGCGGTGCGAATGCAGGCTGTTGCGGCATTTCGGCGGTTGCCCCGCCGCCCCGATGTTGAAGCCGTGCGGGATCGCGATATGCACATGCTGATCCGGGCTTTCCGAGACACCGCCCCCGATGATGGTGAAGTTCTCTTTCTGATCGCTGCCCGGTGTGTGGGCGTCGATAAAGGCGGTCTTGCAGGGTCGCAGATCGCCGTAACGTACGATCCGGTGTTCCATCTCTGCGGGTGTCATGGTTGGTCCATCCCTTGGTTCCGGGGCGCAGCCGCCCTCTTCTTCTAGGCTAAAATACTCAAATCACGTCACTGGCCAGTGGCCAGAACGATCTGCTTCCAGATCGCGGTTTCATCATAGACCACGTATTCCCGGCGCAGCCCCCAGGGGCCGAATTCCGCGTGGCTCAGGCCCAGCACGTAAACCTCGGCCCCGGTGGGCGCCCCGAAGGCGCCCCAGCCGTCGTGCTTGCCCTGCAAGCTCCAGCGCAGGGCGGCGCGCGGCGGCATCATCGGGTCGTCGCGTCCGATCACGTGGTCGATCTGGAAGGTGGCACTGGGGAACGCGGCCCGCAGTCCCATCCAGAAGGCGTCGGCATCGCCATGGCTGTGCCCGGTGCGGCCGCCGGCATATTCCAACTGGCAGGCCCGGTCGTATTCTTGGGGGATTGCCCGCAGATCGGCCTGCATGATGCGCGTCAGCAGATCGGCATAGCGCTGGCCCCATTCATTGTCGTTTCCCCGCCCTTGATAGGGGCCGGGCTTGTCGGTTGCCGGGCTCAGCGGTCTAGTGCAGACCTCCGGTCCCCCTTCACGGGCGATCTGGTCGCGGGCGAAGTCCTGCGGATCCCACCCCATTTGCCGCACGATCGCGCCCTGATCCCGGATCAGCCATTCATCGTTGATCTGGTTGTTGATCGCATGGCAGTCGGCAATGATCCGATAGACCAGCTTGCGCCCCGTGGCTTTGCCATAGGCCCCGTCCCCCAGATGCGTTGCAGTCGACAGCAAACGGTGTGACGACAGCATCCCGTCTTCGGGGGTGCCCGACCAGATCACATCTTCGCCCAGTAGCGTCCGGTCCGGGAATTCATGCAGCGTGGCCATCGTGGCCCCGATCACGTTCTGGTTGCCCACCACAACGCTGGCAGGCGACCGCACGACGATATCGGGCGCGTAGTAGTCATGCAGCGTGGCGATGCCACGGTCTTCCCAAATCTCTTTGGTGATCCCGATGATATAATCGGGGAAATCCTTGAATTTCGGATCAAAGCCTTTCACGGGGTCCATCCTTCCGGCAGGCGGGTCGAGCCGCGCGCCACCAGACGACACGGCAGGTTTGTCTTGCGGGCCTGCGCGGCGGCAGGGCCATCTTCGATCTTGCTTAGCAACGTGTCGATGCAAGCGGTCACCATGGCGCGCAAGGGTTGCGCGACCGAGGTCAGGTCAAACTCGGGCCAGGCCGCCATCGGCACATCGTCAAAGCCCACGACCGCCACATCTTGGGGCACGCGCAACCCAAGTTCGGATCGCAGCACCGCCAGCGCGCCGAACGCCATGGCATCGGACCCGACGAACAGACCATCGGGCGGGGTCGGGCCGGTGAATTCGCGGCGCACGATCTCTTGGGCGATCTCGCGGCTGTAATGCCCATCGGCCACGAAGGCAGGCTGCACACCAGCTGCGGCCAGCGCCGCCAGAAATCCATTGGCGCGGTCGCGCCCGGTCGACGATCCAGCCCAGCCGGAAATATGTCCGATCCGCCTTGCCCCGCTCGCCAGAAGGGCCTGTGCCGCCAATTGCCCGCCCGCATAATTGTCCGAGGTCACCTGGCTTAGCCGTGTGTCATCCTGACCCCGGTTGAACATCACCACCGGCAGGCCGCGCGCTTCGCAGGCGCGTGTCAGCGCATTCGACATTGCAACGCTGGCCGTGATCAGCCCATCCACCTGATAGTCGATCAGTTCCTGCACTTGGCCTTCGATGGCCGCATCATCATTGGGGGCCATGATGACCAGCAGTTGATAGCCGACGGCCTGCAAGGCTCGGCTCATTTGTTCCAGCATGATCGGATAGATGTGGTTGTCCAGCGTGGCCACGGCCAAACCAATGATCCGGGTACGCCCGGTGATCAGGGATCTTGCCAGGATATTGGGCCGATAGCCCAGCTTCGCGGCCGCCGCGCGCACCTTTTCGGCGGTGCGCGCACTGGCCGACGCGCCCGGCGTGAACACACGGCTGACCGCGGACGGGCTGACCCCGGCCAGCTTGGCCACGTCTTGCGCGGTCGCACGGGTGGGGCTGCGCAGCACCGTCATCCGACCCAATGCCCGGTGTCTGGATCAAAACCGGACCGCGCCTTGTTGAATTCGCGCATCCGATCCAACGGGCTGACGCCGATCTGGTCATACATGTCCAACAGGTCCACCAAGACCCAGTTCTCCCGGATCAGTCCCCCCTCTACACGCCAAAAATCGAGGCTTTTCATCCGGATCACCTTTCCCGGCGGCGCAATGCCCAGCCATCCCGGATGGCTAAGCGTTTGGACCATGTTGGGCCAGCCCGTGACGCCCACAAACGGACCATCTGCGAAGAAATGATAGACGATACGATCCACATCGAAACCGCGATCCGGCATCCCGTTCAGAAAAGGGATCTGGTGCCATGCGCGAAACCCCCTATGACCACGCGCGCTGCCGATGCCCGCCGGACCATACCACATCATCTTGGGATGCCAGAAACGGGGCATTTCCATCACCTCGGGGCCGCCGTCACGGGGGTGCCTGACGAGGTGCTCCAGCATGTTGATGACAACGGCGTAGCTGGCCGCGCTGGCGTCGGCGTCATACGGGCCGGGGACAAGGCCATCATTGCCAGCCGGTCCGGGGATCATCAGTTCGCGTCCAAGGCTGGGCACCATGGGCCACGCGCCTGCTTGCATCATCAACTCTGGGATATCCCAGATCGCCTGAAACTCGGCCACCCGGCCGTCTTCGATGCGGTAGAATTCGTGAAAGCGCATATGCGCGATATGACCCGTTGCCGGAATGTCGAGGAACGGCTTGGTAAAGGTGCCCACGTAATGCCCGGCGCACCCAACCCATTCCGAGCCTTTGTCGGTTGGCCCCGCGATGACGATCCAGTCGCGCCGTTCCAGATCCGGCATGGCCGCCAAGAGGGGCGCGTAGGCAGTGTCATAGAAGGCGTCCGCACCGGTCACCTCGCCGAACGGGTAGGACAACCGAAACACAGCGTCTTGCGCGGACACCTGCGCCAGCGCCGCCCGCACGCCGTCTGCCTCAAAATCGTATTGCGCGGCCCGCAGCTGGGCGATCAGCCCTTTGTTGCGCGTCTGAACATCGGTCATGCGCCAGCCTCCGGGGCGGGGGGCGTCTTGCGTCCGTCGTCGAACGCTTCCCAGCCTTCACCGTTGAAGACATCAACGCCCAATTGCGCCAGCACATCGGGAAAATCGACCATGACGTAATTGTCGACGATCTTGCCATCGACGACTTTCCAGAAATCCATGTAGCGGATCGTGACCCGCTTGCCGGTCGGCGCGATCCCCATGAAGGGACCGCCGTGGGTCGCTTCCTGCCGTCCGAAGGCCGCCGCCCATTCCCCCATGTAAAGCCGCGCTTCGTCGATGCAGACCTTGTCGTGAAAAGCCGCCTGAAACGGCTTTTGCCAGTTATCCTGAAACGCGCGCAGCCCTTCTTTGGTGCCGCAGCCGCGGTTGCCTATCCAGCGAAAGCCGTCGGCGAAGAACGCGCCGATATCCGCGATGCGATGATCGTTCAGCCCATCGACCATGGCTTCGATGACCGCTTGGGTTTCGGCGGTCTTCGTCAGGTCCGTGTCCCGGCTAAGCACCGCCTGTTCCGGACGCGATCCTTTCATGCGGCGTCCTCGGCGATGAATTCCGCGCCTTTCCAGCCGATCATCATCGACGGCGCGTTCGTGTTGGCCGAAGTGACTTGCGGCATCACCGACGCGTCGACCGCCCAAAGGCCTTGGGTCCCCTTCACAGCCAGTCGCGGCGTTACGGGCGCGCTGCCATCGCCCATCCGCAAGGTCCCGACGGGGTGATAGGCCGTGCCACAGTGCCGCCGAATGTGGTCCGCTATTGCGGCCGGGTCGGTCAGGGCTTCGCCCGGATAAACCTCGGTGCCGCGCCGGGGGCCGAAATCCGCTTGGCGCAGCAAGTCGCGCAACCGGGCAAAGCCATGGACCATCGTGTCCAGATCTTGCGGATCATTGAACAGCCCGAGGTCGATCAAGGGCGCGGCGCGCGGGTCCTTGTCCGCCAAACGGAAGCGACCGCGCGATTTCGGGTGGCACAGGCAGACATCCGCGAAATAGCCCGACTTCATTTGGTTCCGGGGTCCCTGATGGGCCATGAAGAACGGAATGAAATGGGTTTGGATATCGGGCTTGTCCGCGTCCCCGCGCGCATTGAAGAACATCCCGCCTTCACAGGTGGGCGACGCCAACGGTCCCCGCCGCCGCAAAAGGTAATTCAAGGGGGCAAGACCCCAATGCGCCCATTGCGCCAATTCCAGACCGTAGCCTGTGCGCGGGCCCTCGAAATGCAGCCCGACACCGGGGTGGTCGTGCAGGTTTTCGCCAATCTCGGGCGCATCCTGACGCACGGCGATGCCAAGGTGGTCCAGATGGTCCTTGGGGCCGACGCCGGACCGCATCAGGATGGCGGGCGAGGCCACCGATCCCGCAGCCAGCACCACGCCTTTGGCAGCCCTGATTTCGGTTCCGTCGACCAGCACCACACCCGCTGCGCGATCCCCGTCCCAGATCAAGCGATCCACCTGCGCCCCGGTTTGCACCAAGACGTCATTGCGGGTGCGCAGAAAGGCCCGCGCCGCCGACCGCCGCCGACGATGGGGCATGTTGTGTTCAAAGACCCCGGCGCTTTCGCGTTCCGGCGTTGGGGCTTTGTCCCCAAAGACAGGGCGTAGCGCTTCGACCAGGGGATGCGCGCCGATCATACGCACAGGGCGCAGTTCCGCTTCGACCGCTTCGAAGGCCTCGGCGATCTGGTGAAACTGCCAGCCGGGCACGTTCCATCGGTCGAAATCGTCCTGCCGCCCGCGAAACCAGACCATCGAATTGATCGACCCCGATCCCCCGACCATCCGCCCACGGGGAACGCCAAGCTGACGTCCGGCGGCATTGGCTTGCGGCGTTGTCTTGTAGGCCCAGTCGCGTGGCCCGCCCAGTAGCCAGATAAGCCCCAAAGGCATGGCGACGAACGGATGCACCTCGGACGGGCCGGCCTCGAGGACCAGAACCGACCCCGCTTGTCTGCGCGCCAGTTCCGCCGCGACCACCGACCCGGACGAGCCTGCGCCGACAACAATGAAATCGCGCATCAGCCCTTCACAGCCCCTGCGGTTAGGCCGCTGACGATCTGGCGCTGGAAGAACAGGATCAGCACGAACAGCGGGGCGGTGGCAGACACAACAGCGGCCACGGCGAACATCACATTGCCCTGCTCGAAGGTCGATCCAAGGAACCCCTCGATCCGTGGGATCATGGTCTGGTTTTCCTTGCTCAGCAGCATCGAGGTGACGGCAAAATCGTTATAGGCCAGCAAGAAGCTGAACAGACCCGTCGTGATCACGCCCGGCCACATCACCGGAATGATCACATAGCGGAATGCCTGAAAGCGCGTGCAGCCATCGACCATGGCGGATTCGTCCATGTCCTTGGGGATGTTCAGGAAGAACGAATGCAGCATCCACAAGGTGAACGGTTGGTTGATTGCAACCAGCACGATGATCGAGGTTGGCAGATGCCCCCAAAGGTTCCATTCGAAGAAGGGCAGCATATAGCCCGAGACCAGCGTGATATGCGGCATGGCCCGGAACACCAGCGCGATCATCAGCAGCCAGAACGCATAGGAATACCCCGACCGGGCCAAGGCATAGCCGCCCAAGGTTCCGAAGGTCAGCGAGATGACCACCGTGAAGAAAACCACGATCGTCGTGTTCCACGCCGCGCGCCAGAATTCTTCCTGAATCCAAGCCCCGCGATAGCCATTGCCGGTGAACGGATCGCCCGTTTCGACGATGGTGCGTGTCCCCCACAGCGCGTTGCGCCAGTCCGCCTTCGAGAAGAAGTCGCCTTCCACCTTGAAGGACCCCCAAAGCGTCCAAAGGAAGGGCGCAGCCGCCAAGATCAGCCAGATCACCACGAATGTGGTCGACACGATGACAAGGGTGCGCGACGGTTTCTGGGCAAGTGTGGACATCTTAGACAGCCTTCCCTTTGAAGTCGCGCCAAGTGCGGATCAGCACCGGCAGCAGCAGGATCGCCACGCCCAACACGGTCAAGACCGAGGTGGCCGCAGCCGAATTGAAGCGGATCACGTCGCCCCGCAGATCGGCAAAGATGATGTAGGACAGCGACGTGGCATTGGCCTGCGCCGAAAACCCGACAATCGGCTCGAAGACCCGGAAGTTGTCCATCAACTGGATCAGCGCGATGAACACCATCAGCGGCATCAGGTGGGGCACAACGACATAGCGGATGCGCTGGAAGCGGCTGGCACCGTCGATCTGCGCGGCCTCCAGCGTGTCGGTGTTGACGGTCTGAAGCCCGGCATAGAAGACGACAAAGGCAAAGGGTGCCGAACTCCAGACCCCGTAGATGATCAGGGTGATCCATGTCAGCGGCGCCGAGGCCTTTAGCGACAATTCCGGATCATCGAACAGAACCTGCAAGGTCTTGCCGATGACCCCCTGCGCGTCGATCATCCAGAACAGGATCAGCGACCCGACAAGCGGTGTGACGATCATCGGCAGCAGCGACAGGAAAATCGTCGGTCCCTTCAACAAGGACGGCAATCGGTTGACGCCAAGCGCAATCAGCAGACCCAGCAGGATCACCAAGGGCGTCACCACAAAGGTATAGGTCAGCGTGAAGGCCATCGCGCGATAGAAGGGCAGGTTATAGACCTGTTTGCCGAATTCGGACCATGTCTCGGTCGTGCGCCACGCTTCGGCGATTTCGGCGGTCGCAAGGTGGCCGCGATCCAGATAGGTGCCAATCCCGTTGAATTGGCCCAAGGGGCGTTCCGCACGCAGTTGTTCGGTGGCTTCGCGGTCGACGGTGGTTTCGGTTTGGCAACCGAAGGGGCCACAGTTTTCCGTTTCGATCAGGACTTGTTCATGTTCGATGTGCAGGGATTGCACCACGACTGACACCAGCGGCATCGCGATGAAGATGAACATCGCGGCCAGTGACGGCAATATGAACCAGAAGAACGTCTTGTGTTTCATGGAACTGTCCCGATCCGTCCGCAGGGGGGGTGGCGAGGCCGCAAGACGGCCTCACCGGTTTTCGCTTACTGCAGGAAGCCCTGCTCTTTGGCGGCGGCGGTATAGGCCGCTTCGACATCCGCCAGGGCCTGTTCGGCGCTTTCATTGCCTTGCAGGAAGTCCGACAGTTCCGCGCCAAGGGCGGTGTGCAGCAGACCCATGAAGGGCAGCATCGGATAGGGCGACGCGCCGGACGATGCCGTCGCGGTCACACCCGCCGAAGCCGGACCCGGCTGATAGGCCGAGCTTAGCCAGACCGCTTCGTTGTTGTTCGCGGTGATGACCTCGTCCCGCAGACCGTTCACGAGGGCCACAAAGGTGGCTTCCGCGTCTTCGTCCGAAATGTTGGCCGCGATGGTGAACCCATCCCACCACAGCGACGACGCCACATTGTCGCCCATGAAGGTCGGCGCGCCGGACAGCACGGTGGTGCTGGTGATTTCCTCGGTCGATCCTTCTGCATCCAGAATGCCGCCGCCGCGCGATCCCCACAGGGTCGCCAGCGCCAGTTGGCCGCCTTCCCACAGGGCCTGCGTCGCGTTGGAATCAAAGGTCAGGAAGTCGGGGTTGGAATACTCGGTCAGCGCCTTCAGCATGTTCAGCGCAGCAACGCCGTTTTCGTTGTTGATCGCCACCTCAGCGGTGCCCGGCTTGAAGAAGGGCGCGCCCGTGCCAAGGTACATGTTCACGAATTCCTCGCCCAAGTTCCAGCCCGTGGCGGTGTTCATGGCGAAGGGATTGTCCATCAGGCCCATCGATTCGATCTTCTCGGCGGCGGCGAGGACTTCGTCATAGGTGGTCGGAACTTCGACACCGGCCGCTTCCAGAATATCGCTGCGATAATACAAGTGCTGTGCGTTCGCCATGAAGGCCACGGCCATGATCTTGCCGTCGATGGTGATCAGCTGATGCGGTTCCAGCGACTGGCCGTGCTTGGCGACCAGGTCGTCCAGCGGGCGGATCAGGCCTTCGTTCAACAGCGGTACGATCGAGCTGTTGGCGACGATGGCCGCGGTGTACTGCGCCGGGTTCGCGGTCAGTGCGGCGACCTGCAAATCGCGGTGTTCGGTGGTCAGGTTCGATTCCACCGTCACGCCGTCGCCAGCGCATTCCTTTGCGCCCGCGACCACGGCTTGGATCGCGCCGAACTCGTTGCCCAGAATGTTGACGTTGCCGCCGCTGAGGCCACAGCCCGCAAACGCGGTCGAGCCCATGAGGACCGCGAATGCGCCGCCCAGTGCTACGTTCTTCAGAAACATGTCTATCTCCCTGTTTCCTTGGATGTTGATGCGCCTTGCAACCGCGCATCTTGGATGGACCCCGGATCATTGTCCGGGGCGTTCAAACAGGGCCGCTAGGCCCCGATCCGCTCGCCTGTTTGTCCGTCAAACAAGTGGCAAATCTCGTTCGGCACGGCGATGGACACCATGTCGTCAATTTCCGCGCGATAGGATTTGTCGGCCCGAACGCTGACCAGCGCGCCGCCGATCCGAACCGTGACCATGGTCGCGTCGCCCAGCAATTCCATGGTGTAGATGGGCGCATTGATCTGGCCGCCGCTGGGCACCACGGTCGCATCTTCGGCCCGGAAGCCCAAGGTCAGCGGCCCGTCCTTGGCCGAGGTGTTGGGGATCTCGACATTCGGGGCCGTGAACAGACCCCCTTTGACCTGACCCTCGATCAGGTTCATCGCCGGGTTGCCGATAAAGCTGGCCACAAAGGTATTGGCCGGCGTGTCGTAGATTTCCGTCGGGCTGCCGACCTGTTGCACCAAACCGTTCTTCATCACCACGACCCGATCCGCCAAGGTCATCGCTTCGATCTGGTCATGCGTGACGTAGATCGTGGTGACCTTCAATTCATGGCTCAGGTTCTTGATCTGCGCCCGGGTCGACACCCGCAGCTTGGCATCAAGGTTCGACAGCGGTTCGTCCATCAGGAACACGTTGGGTTCGCGCACAATCGCCCGCGCCAGGGCCACGCGCTGACGCTGGCCACCTGACAGGGCGCTGGGCTTGCGGTGCAGGAAGTCGTCCAACTCGACCATCGCGCTGGCGCGGCGCACGCGGGCGTCATGTTCGGCTTCGGGGACGCCCCGGACCTTCAGCGGAAAGCGGATGTTGTCGTAAACGTTCATGTTTGGGTAAAGCGCGTAGGATTGGAACACCATCGCGACGTCCCGGTCCTTGGGTTCCAAATCGTTGACCCGCTTGCCGTCGATCAGGATGTCCCCGCTGGTGGCGTCCTCCAACCCGGCGATCATCCGCATGGTGGTCGTCTTGCCGCAGCCGGACGGGCCCAGCAGCACGAGAAATTCCTGGTCCGCGATGGTCAGGTTGAAGTCATCGACCCCAACGAAATTGCCCCATCGTTTGCAGACATTCTGAAGCCTGATCTCGGCCATGGCGTCCCCCTGTTGCGCGCTGCGCAGGATTTTTTGCAATCGTTTTCAAAAACGCTAGACAAGGGATCGTCACCCAAGCAAGAGTTTTTTGCATTCGATTGCAAAAAAGAATTTCACCCCCCTTCCGAAAGCCCCCCAATGACCGATCTTCGTGCACATGCCCGCAACTTTCTGACCCAAGCGATCAGCTTGCCCGAGGCCGTCCTGTTGAACTGGGTGCGCGAAGGCGTGACCGAGGACTGTTCCTGGCACGTCTCGTATCCGGTCGAAGAACTGGTCGGACCCGAGGCGATCGTCGAACGGTTCCTGCTGCCCTTGCGGCAGGCTTTGGCGCATGCCTATCGCCGGGACGAGATCTTCATCGGCGGCCCGAACCGCCGCGAAGAAGGCGGGGATTGGGTCGCGTCGGTGACGCATTATGTCGGCAACTTCAAAGGGATGCTTTGGGGGATACCGGCGTCGGACCATCTGGCCTTTTTGCGGTCCGGCGAATTCTACCGGATGGAAGGGCGCAAGATCAGCAAGGCGCGCATCATCCTCGATCTGCCCGATCTGATGAAGCAGGCAGGGCGCTTTCCTTTCGCCGCCAGCTATGGGTTGGAAACCCTGTTTCCGGGACCGGCCACTCATGACGGTGTGCTGCCCCAAAAGGGCGACGGCGAAGGCAGTCTGGACCTTGTCGAAACCATGCTGTCGTCGCTGCACATGTACGATCCGAACACGTTTGGATCGAACAACCAGACCGGGGCCAGCGGCACATGGGCGGATGACATGATGTGGTATGGCCCGGCGGGAATCGGGTCGAACTATCGCTGGGAAGGCTTCGTGAAGGATCACCGCGAATCGTTCCTGCTGGCCTTTCCGGACCGAAAGGGCGGGAATCACTACTGCCGGATTGGCGATGGGGACTATGCCGCCGTGTCCGGGTGGCCCTCGATGACGATGACGTTCCAGAAGGACTATCTGGGCATCCCCGCAGATGGCCGCGCGCTGACCCTGCGGGTGATGGATTTCTACCGCTGCGCCCATGGCCGGATCGCGGAAAACTGGGTCCTTTTGGACTATACGGACCTGTGCCGCCAGATGGGGGTGGACCTGATCGCGAAATGCGCCGAGATGGACCCCCAATAGCCATATCTTGTGGATAGGTGGCGGTAACCAGCCACATCCGGTGCGCATCGGTTGACTCAGGGGACAGGCGTCGTGATGCTGACACGACCCTGACCAACCCCGAGTCGCCCTTTGCGTTTTACCCGCCTCCGTCTGAATGGCTTCAAAAGCTTCGTTGACCCGACCGATCTGCTGATCACGGATGGGTTGACCGGCGTTGTGGGGCCGAACGGCTGCGGCAAGTCGAACCTGCTGGAAGCCTTGCGCTGGGTGATGGGCGAAAACCGCCCGACCGCGATGCGCGGGGGCGGTATGGAAGACGTGATCTTTGCGGGCGCAGCCTCGCGTCCGGCGCGCAACTTCGCCGAAGTCACGCTGACCATCGACAATTCCGACCGACTGGCCCCCGCCGGGTTCAACGATGCCGACCAATTGGAAATCGTGCGGCGGATCACCCGCGATGTCGGCAGCGCCTACAAGGCGGCGGGCAAGGACGTGCGCGCCCGCGATGTGCAGATGCTGTTTGCCGATGCTTCGACCGGGGCGCATTCCCCGGCTTTGGTCCGCCAAGGGCAGATTTCCGAACTGATCAACGCACGGCCCAAGGCCCGCCGCCGTATCTTGGAAGAAGCGGCCGGGATTTCGGGTCTGTATCAGCGGCGGCACGAAGCCGAACTGAAACTGAACGCCGCCGAATCCAACCTGACGCGGGTCGAGGATGTTCTGGAATCGCTGACCACGCAGCTGGCACAATTGGGGCGGCAGGCAAGGCAAGCGGCCCGTTACCGCGAAATCGGGGGGCAGATCAGGCGCGCCGAAGGGTTGCTGCTGTATCGACGCTGGCGCGAAGCGGATGACGCGGCACGGGCGGCGGGCGATGCCTTGCGGCAGCGCACCACAGAAGCCTCGGAAGCGGATCGCGCAGCCCGTGCGGCGGAAGCCGCGCGCCAGAAGGCCGAAGACCTGCTGCCGGGATTGCGCGAAGAAGATGCGATTGCGGCCGCCGTGGTGCAGCGCCTGCTGGTGCAGCGCGATACGCTCAGCGATCAGGCCGACCGGGCGCGCGAACGGATCGCCACGCTGACCGCCCGCATCGAACAGATCGACAAGGACGCCGCGCGCGAAGCGGCCCTGAACCGCGATGCGGGCGAAACCATCGACGGGCTGACCTGGGAACTGACGGAACTGGAAAAGGCCAATCGCGGGCACAAGGACAAGCTGACCGCCGCCGAAATCGCCGCCCGCAATGCAGCGGATGTGCTGGGCGAACGCGAAGCCGCAATGACCGAATTGACCGAAGATGTCGCGCGCCTTGCCGCCCGTCATCAGTCCGCCGAACGTCTGGTGGCCGACTATCGCCGCAGCGCCGAACGCGCCGAAGCCGAACAGAAAACCGCCGCCGCCGCCCGTGCCGAAGCGGAAACCAAGCGCGCCGCCGCCGAAGCCGCCATGGCGGATGCGCGCGCCCGCGAAGCCGATACGCGCGCGGCCGCCGAAGCCGCCGAAACCGCGCTGGTCGCTGCCGATGCCGCCCGGTCCGAAGCGCAAGCGCTTGAGATCGACGCACGCGCCACCCGGTCCGAAGTCGATGGCGAGGTGACCGCCCTGCGTGCCGAAGTGGCCGCGATTGGTCGGCTTCTGAACCGGGACACCGATGCAAAGGGGCAGATCCTCGACCAGATCACCGTTGCCCCGGGATACGAAGCGGCCTTGGGCGCAGCCCTGTCGGATGACCTGAAATACCCCGAAGCACAGGATGGGTCGGGTTGGATGACCTTGCCCGGCTATGACGGGCCTGCCGCCTTGCCGAAGGGGGCCCAACCCCTGGCCGATATCGTCGAAGCGCCCGCCTTGTTGGATCGACGTCTGTCGCAAACCGGTCTGGTGACCGATGCTGTACAGGGCCGCGCGTTGCAAGCCGCGCTTGGACCGGGCCAGCGCCTTGTCAGCCGCGACGGGGATCTGTGGCGGTGGGACGGCTTCGTGCTGTCCGGCGCGGATGCCCCCAGTGCGGCTGCCGCGCGCCTGCAACAGATGAACCGCCTGACCGCGTTGAAGGCGGATCTGGTCGCGCTGGAAGCCAAGGCAGACGCGGCCCGCGATGCCCATGAACAGGCGCAGGACAAGCTGCGCGTCGCGACCGAGGCGGACAAGGCCTGCCGCACGGCCCGACGCGAAGCCGATGCCGCCCAAGCCGATGCCGCGCGCCAGCTTAGCCGTGCAGAAGCCGACTTCAATCTGGCAGGCGGCAAGCTGGACAGTCTGGCGCAAGCCATGGCGCGGTATGCCGACGTGGCGACCGAAGCCCGCACCGCGCTGCGCGACGCCGAAGCCGGGCTGGCCGCCCTCGATGACATCGGCCTTGCCCGCACCACGCTGGAAGAGGTTCGCATCACCGTCGAAGCGGCCCGTATGACCATGATGGCGCGGCGGGCCGAACAGGACGATCTGCGCCGCACTGGCGAAGCGCGCGAAAAACGCCGCCAAGAGGTGACGAAAGAAATCAGCGGTTGGAAACATCGCCTTGAAACCGCCTCGGCCCGGGGGGCTGAACTGGCTGAACGCCGTGCGGAAACCGAAGCCGAGCTGAAAGACGCCAGCACCGCCCCGGACGAGATCGCCGCAAAACGCGCCGCCCTGCAACAAGAGGTCACGAAAGCCGAAGCCCGCAAAGCTGCTGCCGCCGACAAGCTGTCGGTCGCCGAAGCCGGGTTGCGCGACGCCTCCCAAGCCGCCCGCGATGCCGCCGCCCGCGCCAGCCAGGCCCGCGAAGCGCGCGCCGCCGCCGAAGCCCGCGCCGATGCCGCGCAGGACGCTGTGGTTCTGGCCGCTGAACGCATCGAAGAAGCGCTGGACACCACCCCGCAAGCCCTGCTGGAGGCGCTGGACGCCGATGTCGAAAAGCTGCCCGCCAGCGATGCGATCGAGGTGGAACTGGCCCGGTTGAAGCGTCAGCGCGACGCGCTGGGCGCGGTCAATCTGCGCGCCGAAGAAGACGCCAAGGAGGTCGAGGTCGAACGCGACACGCTGGCCGGGGAAAAGCAGGACCTCGAAGAAGCGATCAAGAAACTGCGCACCGGTATTTCCGCGTTGAACCGCGAAGGACGCGAACGCCTGCTGACCGCTTTCGAAGAGGTAAATCGCAACTTCGGGACCTTGTTCACCCATCTTTTTGGCGGGGGCGAGGCCAAGCTGGTCTTGGTCGAATCCGACGATCCCTTGGAAGCCGGGCTGGAAATCATGTGCCAACCGCCGGGCAAGAAGCTGGCGACCTTGTCCCTGCTGTCGGGGGGCGAACAGACCCTGACCGCGCTGGCACTGATCTTCGCGGTCTTCTTGGCCAATCCCGCCCCGATCTGCGTTCTGGACGAGGTTGACGCGCCGCTTGATGATGCGAACGTCACCCGGTTCTGCGACCTGTTGGACGAAATGACCCGGCGCACCGAAACCCGGTTCCTGATCATCACGCACCACGCTGTCACCATGTCCCGCATGGACCGCTTGTTCGGTGTGACCATGGGCGAACAAGGGGTCAGCCAGCTTGTCAGCGTCGATCTGAAAAAGGCCGAAACGCTGGTCGCTTGATCGGCCCAGACCGGGGATCGCGCCGGTCGCCTGCCTGCGTCCAGCGGTCGCGGCAAAAGCTCAGTCTTGCACTCGCCTTTGGTTGGTCGCCGCCTAGATCACATCCGACGATCAGGAGGGACCTATGCAAGACTTGAACCACGACTTTACGCCGAACGGCCAAGTGTCCGACCGGACCGCCGCCGCCCTGCGGTCCATCGAAGCCAAGCGGGCCGAAAAGGTGCGGGCGGGCTATGCCGTTCTGATGCCCTATGCCGGGATCAACCCAAAGGGCCTGGTCGTAGGGCTGGCCCGCCTGTTCGTGATCGGCGCGCTGGGCATCTGGGCCAACTACCTGCTTTATATGCAGGTATGGGGTGGCCAGTAACGCCGCTTCAGCGCGCGACCGTGTTGAAGGCCGCGCGCAGCTTTGCCAAGGCCTCGGTGCCCGTGGTGGCCTCATCGTTCAAGATCGCGCTTAGGCTGCGATAGACCGAATACCAAAGCGCCAAGTCTGACGGGGTCATCTGTTGCAGGATGCAGCGGTTCAACGCCTGTTCCCGCCCGTAGTGCAACCGGATCATCCGCCACTGGGTGCTATAGGCCAAGTCCCCGCAGGCTTCGAAATCCGGGGCCGGGTCGTATTGCGGCTGCAAATCCGTGCGGCTGAAATACAGTCGCGCCAGCCGCACCCGGTCGGTTGACCGATCCGACCCGGCATAATCAATCAGCATCCCGAACCCCATGAAGCGCTTCTCATGGTCGCCGAACCGGGCCCGGTCGATGGTGATCTTGTAATCTTCCCAATCCGACCCGTTGTCGTGCAGGCGGACAAAGACGCCATCGAACGACACATCGCTGGTTTCGATCCCCAGTTCGAATTGGCTGGCGCCCGAAATCTCCTGCACGCGGAAGGCAGGGTCCAGCACCCGATACAGACACCCAAGGTTCACCCCCAGCACCCGGTCGCTGCGATGCAAGGGCGAGACCTGTTCAAGGATCGCGCGCAGCCGCGCCGCCTCGGGGCGGTCGGGGTAGCGGTGCACATAGACATAGGCCCAGCTTGACCCCCAGTCGGTCGCCATGAAATCGGCCTGCCGCCAGTCCTGATTGGTGCCGTCGCTGCCGTTCTGGAACCCGGCGCTGGCCCAAGGCAGGATGCTGGCGGGATCGTCGAACGCATCCAGCATCAGGGCAACAGCGGCATGGGTCTTGGCCTCTAGGTCAGGCGGGATCGCGATGCCATTGGCGCGCGCCATCTCAAGGCTGAGGATCAGTTCCGCCAAGGCTGTGTGATGATACCACATCGCCCGGTCGCCGCGTGTTGTGCGGTCGCGCAGCAGACCATCCGCGCCGACCACTTCGGGAAAGCGGTCGATCAGGCGGGCAAGGCGCGCGACGGCAGCGGCGTCATCGCCGCGCAGCCGTTCCATCAGGCCATGGGTCCATTGATGCCCCATCGCCAGACCGAAATAGATGTTCCGCCCTTCTTCATTGAACGACCGCGGCCCCAAGCCGGCCAGCCACTCGCGGATGACGGCGTGATGGGCGGCCAGCGCCTCGGTCTCGAAATCGGCCAGCACCGCGAAATAGGGATGCGCCATCTGCGCCAGATAATCGACCACCGTGCTGTGGTCCTTGCTGGGCGACAGGTCGGACCCATCGGCCCGCTGCCAATCCTGCGGACAGCCGCCGCCGGGGCCGCAATTGCGCGTCTGGCCATAGGCATCCAGCGTCGCCCAACGGCTGAGGGCTTCCAGCAATTGCCGCTTGGTGACCGGATCGTCCTGCACCAGCGCTTCGGTCGCCAGTTCCGAAAAGGCCGATGCCATGCTGCTCAGCTCGGTAAAGCCTGCGACCTCGCTTGTGTTGCTCATCTTCGAATTCAGGCCGACCAAGCGGTCGCGCGGCACGGTCGTGTTGACGATCGACCGCGCTTGGCCAGACGCCCGGCAGACCTGCGCGCGCTCCTCGGCGGGCAGGGCGTCCAAGGCGGCGGTGATGTCCAGCGGCACATAGGCGTTGATCGGGCGGATTTGGTCGCAACGGAAATCGACCGCTTCCATCGCCGCGATATCCTCGGGCGTGATCGGGCGGGCGATCTCCAGCCCGGTGTACAGGTTGTGCCGTTCCAGCGCGGTGGCCGTGCGCCGCCCCCACGCGCCATCGACCGGGCCGGGATTGCAGGCACGGTCGCTCAGGACTTGCTGAAGCGCGCGCACCTCCTCGGCTTGGGCAGGGGGGACGATGCTGCACAGGGCCGCAACGACCCCTGCCAAAAGTCCAAGCCGATGGTTTTTCATCTGTGCCTCCCATGGTTTTGGGAAGCCTGCCAAAGGTGGAGGACCTGAGTCAAACCTGCCACCACGCGGCACCGACGTCAGACCGACGCTATACCGACGCGATGCAGACGCTGGTTTTTCGGGTTCTGGCTATAGCAGGTTCAACAACTCCCGCGTGGGCCAAGCGTCCGCTGGCAGGCCCAATCGCATCTGTTCCGCCCGCACCGCCGCCCGCGTTCCAGCGCCCAGAATACCGTCGATGGCCCCCACATCATGCCCGCGTGCTGCCAGCTTGGTTTGTAGGGCCTTCATTTCGGATTCTTCCAGAACATCGCTGGGATTGCCCGGGTCGAACACGGGCGCGCCTTCCAGCCGCGTGGCGAAATAGGCCGCCGCCGTGACGTAGACAAAGCTTTGATTCCATTCGAAATAAACTTGGAAGTTGGGATATCCGAGGAAGGCAGGTCCATTGCGCCCCTTGGGCAAGATCAACGAGGCGGGCA
>CAZIKH010000017.1:0-19261 GCA_964539755.1 uncultured Dinoroseobacter sp.
TCGCGGATGCCGACGATCTCGATCTCGTCGCCCACGTTGATCACGCCACGCTCGATCCGGCCGGTCACAACCGTGCCGCGGCCCGAGATCGAGAACACGTCTTCGATCGGCATCAGGAAGGGCTGGTCCACCGCGCGCTCGGGCGTGTCGATGTAATCGTCCACCGCCTGCATCAGTTCGGCGATCTTGTTCGCGCCGATCTCGTCGTCGCGGCCTTCCAGAGCGGCCAGCGCCGAGCCCGCAACGATCGGGATATCGTCGCCCGGATAGTCGTAGGAGGACAGCAGCTCGCGGATTTCCATTTCCACCAGTTCCAGCAGTTCCTCGTCATCGACCTGGTCGACCTTGTTCATGAAGACGACCATCTTCGGGATGCCAACCTGACGGCCCAAAAGGATGTGCTCGCGGGTCTGCGGCATCGGGCCGTCCGCGGCGTTCACAACCAGGATCGCGCCGTCCATCTGCGCGGCACCGGTGATCATGTTCTTCACATAGTCCGCGTGGCCGGGGCAGTCGACATGGGCGTAGTGGCGCGCGTCGGTCTCGTATTCCACATGCGCCGTCGAGATCGTGATCCCGCGCGCCTTCTCTTCCGGCGCGCCGTCAATCTCGTCATACGCCTTGAAGTCGCCAAACTGCTTCGTAATCGCAGCCGTCAGCGTCGTCTTGCCATGGTCAACGTGACCAATCGTGCCGATGTTCACATGCGGCTTCGTGCGTTCAAACTTTTCCTTCGCCATACCTGCGCCCCTTGAGTCACTTCGGGGCAAATTGCCCCAGCCAATATCGGGGGCGATCTACTGCCGCATCTTGGAAATTGCAACCCGATTTGCGCGGTCGTTCGAAACGATCTGCCAGCGCCTTAAGGGCGCGGTTGCGGGGCCTGACGGGCGGCGTCGGGCAGGGCTGCTGCGGCCTGCGCGCGCGGCCCGGCCGGCCCGAACCATTCGCGGTTTTCCAGCAGGTAGTTTTCAATCGCGAGGGCCGCGTTTTCCACGAGGTTTTGCAGCTGTTCTTCCTTGGTTCGGGTCAAACCCGACCCGATCACCGTGCCGCCCGAGAAGCTTTCCAGAACGGTCAGCTGTTTGGGTTCCTCGGTCAGTTTGACGCCTGCGGCATCATCCCAGACCCGCACCGAAATGATCAGCGCCGATTTTGGCGAGGCCACAAGGGGCACGCCGGGCAACGCCAGAATATACCCGTCGATTGCCACCCCGAGGTGATAGAACTTGTCCCCGGCATAGCGATCCAGGCCGAGGCGTCGGTCGATCTGGGTCACAAGGGCGGATTGCAATTCTTCCGACGTCGCGGTCCGCGAGAACGGGCCCTGCGTTGCATTTTCGGCCACCACGACATTATGGCCCAAACGAAAATCGCCCAAATCCTCGGGCGCGCCAAGATCACGCCCGCTGCGCGAACAGCCCGCCAGCACCGCGCAAACCAGAACCAGTGATAGAATCGCCTTCATGCTCGCCCCCAAGCGTTTTGATTGCCCCATCGATACCGGAGGTGCCGGATCAGCGCAACGCACCCGTCCCCCGCGGCGGGTTATCCACAGATCCGTCGCAGATCACGCCATTCGGCCCCGCTGAGGACCGGGCTGACAGGACGCATCCCCCGGCGATCTGCGGCCCGTGCGGCGGCATCGACCCGGTCGCGCAGCGCGGGGTGGCTGCTGAAATGCGCAACCAACCCCTGTTCGTCGCCATAAAGGTCGCGCAAGCGTTGGAAGAAGACGCCCAAAGCCTCGGGCGGCAGGTCCGCCGCGATCAGAAGATCGGTTGCGTATTGGTCGGCTTGGGTTTCGGCGGCTTGGGAATAGCTGGCCTCGATCAACTGGTTGGCCAAGAACAGGGCCAAGGTTCCGCCGGCGAAATCGCCAAAGATCAACCCCAGCACCCCGATGGACCCCGCAGACCGCAGCGCGCCGCGCGTCGGATCCCGGGCCGCCACATGGCCCAGTTCATGCGCCAGCACTGCGGCGACTTCTTCCGGGGTTTCGGCGGCGTCGATCAACCCGGAAAACAGGACCACATGCCCACCCGGCAGCGCGAAGGCATTGATCATCTCGTGCTGCAGGACATGCACGCTGAGCGGGAACGGATAGCTATCGTGCTTGGCCAACCGCCGGGTCATCTTGTCCAGCGCCGCACTTCCCGCAGCGCGTTCACACACCCGCACGCCATCGCCCCCGGTCTGGTCAAGGGCTTGGCGGATTTGCTGGAAGGTGACATCGCCCAGCGCCTTTTCCCCCTCGGGCGGCAGAAATTTCGCCAATTGGTCGGCCATGACCGGGATCAGCAGGAACAAGATCACCGCGACCGACGCGATGGCCGCCACCGAGAGCCCCAGAAGGCGGCGATGCATCCCCGGCACCGGCGGCGGTGCGGGTTTCGCGGGACTGGCCAGCGTGATCGCGTCGGCCAGATCCATGTGATGGGCCGGGATATACAGCCGCTGGGCGCTGCCATCGGTCAGTGCCAGCGCCACCCCAGCCGCCGCAGTCCCGCCCGCTTGATCCGGCACGCGGCGCAGATCGCCCAGATGCCAGCGCACCGGCGGGCCTTCGGCGGGGGTCAGGGACAGGAACATCCCTTCGAATTGCAGCGACACGCGTCGCGGAATGGGCGAGGTTCCGTCGAAATAATCGACAAAGACTGGCGGTTCGGGCGGGGGCGGCACCGCGCCGTCCTGTGGGTCTGACCGCCAAGGTCCGTTGTCGGCGGTCATATCGCGGCCCCCACATCCAAGGCTTCGGCAAACCCACCCGCATCCAGAAAGCTGTCGCGGTCCCGCTGCACCAAGACCGTCAAGGCCACCGGATCTTCGATCCGCAAGGTCGACGCATAGTGTTCCAGCAAGGGCAGTCGGATGAAGACTTGTGTCAGCACGTCCCACAGAACGAAGACGGCGAAATAGCCGATCAGGCCCAGTGGCACCGCAACCCATGCCGGGGCTTGCGTGACGTCATCGGTAAAGCCCGCCGCCAGCAACACCCCGACCAAGACCAGCACCAACATGGAACTGACAAGGCCCAGAATGGCGCTGACCGCCAGACTGCCCAACACGTAGATGCCCAGCACCCGGCCCCAGCGCGGGGACGCGGTCAGCGCCACATCCGGGCCGATCTGCTTGTGCGAGGTCAGATAGCGAAACGCGGCCACGCGGTAATAGACCCATGCTGGGCCCAGCGCGATCAGGCTGAAAGGCAGGCCCGCCAGCCAAACCGGGTCTTCCGTCACCGCCGCCGCGACCCCCAGCCCTAGGGACGCCCAGAAGGACAACAGTGCCGGCAACGCGTATCGGATCAGTTGATACCAGCGCCCCCCTTGTGTCATTCGCGCCGACCCATACCACGTGCGGTCCGTGCGGAACCGTTCCAATTGGAAGGTCATCAAGGGCCAAAGCGCGCCAAGGCTCAGGATCGTGATCGCCCAATACAGCAGGCAAGTCCCGGCATAGCGCCACGCTGCGGGTTCCAACCCGAAGCGAATGCCGCGCCAGCGGGTGCGGGCCAGAATATAGCGGCGTGCGCGATACTGGGCGAAGAACAGGATCGGGACCAAGACCAGAAAACTAAGGGCGTAGGCCGCGAAATTATCATTCAGCAGGGTGAAGCTGAAGAACATCAGGATCAGGTTGAACACGCCGATATAGAAGGCCAGGAAAACCACGGCGATCAGGAACCCGAGCAGTTTTTCCAAGGGTTCGCCCGTATATTCCAGCGGATGCCCGCCGGGCCGGATCGCCGACCAATACCAGCGCCGCAAGCGGGTTTTCATCCAGAAACGGTAGATCCCAAGGCTTAGAACCGTCAGCGCGCTGAGCTTCAGACCGAAGCTTAGCAAGGCGGACCGGTCGCCTACAAAGTCGGTCTTGAGCGGCGCCAGCATCCCGGTCAGGTAAAGCGGTTGTTGCGGGGGAACCCACGGGGGGCCATCCGCCCGGTCCCCGCGCGTTTGCCCAACCATTCGTCCAGTTCAGGCCGCAGAACCGTGCGCGTCCGACCGGCTGGATCGTGCCAGCTCAGCCCGTCTTCCAGCGCGAAACAGGTCAGGTCGGACAGGCCGCCATCCTTGTATTTCTGCAAGCGGACCCCCTTGCCCCGCGTCATTTCGGGCAATTCGGCCAAGGGGAAGACCAGCACCTTGCGGTTTTCGCCGACGACCGCGACATGATCGCCTTGGACCGGGCCCCACACCAAGGCCCGCACCCCGTCCTTGACGTTCAGCACCTGCTTGCCCGCGCGGGTCTGTGCAACGATTTCCGCTTCGGGCACGCGGAACCCGTCGCCCGCGCTGGACGCCACAACCAGATGACCGTCCGGCGCGTGGACACGCAGGCCCATCATTTCGACCTCGTTGGGCAAGTCCACCATCAGGCGCACGGGTTCGCCCATGCCGCGCCCACCGGGCAAATTCGCGCAAGACAGCGTATAGACCCGCCCGTTCGAGCCAAGGATCAACAGCTTGTCGGTTGTTTCCGCCTTGATGAAATAGCGCCCCTCATCCCCGTCCTTGAATTTCAGCGTTTCGGGATCGGCGTTGTGGCCTTTCAAGGCCCGGATCCAGCCCATCTTGGAACAGACGACGGTGATCGGTTCGCGTTCGATCATGTCCTCGGCGCTGATTTCCGCCACGGCCCCCATTTCGGCAAATTCCGTGCGGCGCGCGCCGCCGGGGCTGGCCTTGCCGAATTTCTTGCGGGTTTCCTTCAATTCGTCCGAGATACGCGCCCATTGCAAGGCGCCGGACGCCAGAAGATCGTCCAGATCGGCGCGTTCCTGCATCAGCTTGTCGCGTTCTGCGATCAGCTCCATCTCCTCCAGCCGTCGCAGGCTGCGCAGGCGCATGTTCAGGATCGCTTCGGCCTGCACTTCGGTCAGTTCGCCCTCGCCAGGGCCGGGCGGGACATAATCCGCTTCATCCCGTGCCCGCACAAAATCGCGGCCCCAGCTTTCGCGCATCAGCGCGTCTTTGGGGGCGTCATCATAACGGATAATGTCGATCACACGGTCGAGGTTCAGGAACGCGATCAAGAAGCCTTCCAACACCTCGAGCCGATGGTCGATCTTGTCCAGCCTGTGCTGGGACCGCCGCAGCAGCACGTCGCGGCGGTGGTCCAGAAAGGCCCGCAGCACCTGTTTCAGGCTGCAAACTTGCGGGGTGCGCCCGTCGATGAGGACGTTCATGTTCAACGAGAACCGCACTTCCAGATCGCACAACCGGAACAGCGTTCCCATCAGCAGGTCCGGATCAACCGTCTTGGCGCGGGGTTCGAGGATAATGCGAATGTCATCCGCGCTTTCGTCCCGGATATCGGTCAGGATCGGGATTTTCTTGGTCTGGATCAGTTCGGCGATCTTTTCGATCAGCTTCGATTTTTGCACCTGATAGGGGATTTCGGTGACCACGATCTGCCATTGGCCGCGCCCCAAATCCTCGACCCCCCAACGGGCGCGCAGACGGAAAGCCCCGCGCCCGGTGCGATAGGCTTCCGCGATGTTTTCCGGCGGTTCGACGATGATCCCGCCGGTTGGGAAATCCGGTCCCGGAATGTAATTCAACAGTGTCTCGTCCCGCGCGTCGGGCGTGCGGATCAGATGCAGGCACGCGGCGATCAACTCATCCAGATTGTGCGGCGGAATATTCGTTGCCATGCCCACCGCAATGCCGCTTGCACCATTGGCCAACAGGTTCGGGAACGCGGCGGGCAGAACTTCGGGTTCCTGCAAGGTGCCGTCGTAATTGTCCCGAAAATCGACCGCGTTCTCGGCCAAGCCTTCCATCAGCGCCTCGGCGGCTTCGGTCAGGCGGGCTTCGGTATAGCGGCTGGCGGCCGGGTTATCGCCGTCGATATTGCCGAAATTGCCCTGCCCATCCACCAACGGATAGCGGACGTTGAAATCCTGCGCCAAGCGGGCCATCGCGTCATAGATCGCGGCATCGCCATGCGGGTGATAGTTGCCCATCACATCGCCGCTGATCTTGGCTGATTTCCGGAACCCGCCAGTGGGCGACAGACGCAATTCGCGCATCGCAAAAAGAATCCGCCGATGCACCGGCTTCAGTCCGTCGCGCGCATCGGGCAGCGCCCGGTGCATGATCGTCGACAGTGCATATTGCAGGTAGCGTTCGCCAATCGCCCGGCGCAGCGGTTCGGCCAGCGTGCGCGGCGTGTCTTCATCCGGGGGATCAAGCGGCAGATCGGTCATGAATTCGGTGTAGCCGCGCGTTTCGGCGGCGGCAAGCGCGTCCGGGCTTGAGCCTGTTCAACAGCCAAGCTACCCCGCAGACATGACACAGCGTTCCGTCCTGATCACAGGCTGTTCTTCGGGCATCGGCTATGACGCCGCGCATGGGCTTGCCAAGGCCGGCTGGCAGGTGTTCGCCAGTTGCCGCAAGCCCGAAGACGTGGCCCGTTTGCAAGCGGAGGGCCTGACCTGCCTGCAGATCGACATGACCGATCCCGACAGCATGGACGCTGCCTTGGCCCATATCCTGGCGGCAACCGGGGGCGAATTGTCTGCCTTGGTCAACAACGCCGCGTTCGGCCTGCCGGGCGCCATCGAAGACTTGCCAACCGACGGTCTGCGCAGCGTATTCGAGACGAATTTCTTCGGCCTGCACGACCTGACCCGCAAGGTCATCCCGATCATGCGGGCGCAAGGCCATGGGCGCATCGTCAATATCGGATCGGTGCTGGGCTATGTCGTCTACAAATGGCGCGCGGCCTACACGACAACCAAATACGCGCTAGAGGGCTATACAGACACCTTGCGGCTGGAAATGGCCGACACGCCGATCAAGATCATCCTTGTCGATCCCGGGCCGATCACCTCGCGCATACGCCAGAACTCGGTTGCCCATTTTGAACGCTGGGTCGACTGGGAAGCCAGCCCCCGACAGGCGCAGTACCGCACCTTCTTGCTGAAACGCCTGTACGAAGATCGCGGACCCGACCCGTTCGAATTGCCGCCCGCGGCGGTGACGCGCAAGCTGATCGCCGCGCTGGATGCGGCAAGGCCGCCCGCGAAGGTCTATGTCACCACCCCGGCCTACGCGATGAACTTCGCCCGCAGGCTGTTGCCCACACGCGCGCTCGACTGGATCATCCAAAAAGGTTAGGACAGCCCCTCGCCAATCCGGCCCGACAGGCTAGGTCGCGCGCAACGCAGAAGGAGAAAGACACATGGCAGACGATCCGCTTTTTTGGGTGGCAGCCGTTTCGGTCCTGCTGGTGCTGGGCATCCTGATCTATGGGATCGCCGGGTTTGCCAAGGGCGGCGCCGATAGCGGCAAGAAGGCCAACAAGGTCATGCAATGGCGTATCGGCGCGCAACTGGTTGCCGTGCTGTTGATCCTGCTGTTCATCTTCGTGCGCCAAATGACGGGGGAAGGCTAAGACACCATGGTCGTTCTGAACAAGATTTACACCAAGACCGGGGATGCCGGGGAAACCGCCTTGGGCAACGGGGCGCGGGTCGCCAAGCATTCGATGCGGGTCACCGCCTACGGCACCGTGGACGAGCTGAACGCCACAGTGGGCCTTGCGCGCCAACACGCCGAGGACGACATGGACGCGCATTTGATGCGCATCCAGAATGACCTGTTCGACTTGGGTGCAGACCTCTGCACCCCCGATATGGAACAGGACGCAACCAAGGAATATCCCCCCTTGCGTGTGGTCGACGCACAGGTCACCCGGCTGGAAACCGAAATCGACGCGATGAACGCAGGCCTTGAGCCCTTGCGCAGCTTCATCCTGCCCGGCGGCACCGCCTTGGCCGCGCAGATGCACCTGTGCCGCACCGTTGCACGGCGCGCCGAACGGCTGACCGTGGAATTGGCGACGATGGAATCGGTCAACCCCGCGGCGGTGAAATACCTGAACCGCCTGTCGGACTGGTTCTTCGTGGCCGGGCGCGTGGTGAATGATGGCGGCAAATCCGACATCCTTTGGGTGCCGGGCGCAAACCGCTGAACGGACCCCAAGCCAGTCGACTTGTCTGTGCGTCTCAATATGCACAGGCGCAGCCGCAAGTTCGTTGACTGACCCGGCTTTCTGCGCCCCATTTCCCGCGTGATGATGGAGGACGGCAGGCATGCTTCGACGCGTATTACTGGCACTGGGTTTGGTTTTGGGCAGCGGATCGGGCGCTTCGGCGCAGGGCCTGCACACCTATGAAATCTCGGGCTTCGGCCAAACCTGCGAGATCATGCTGAGCAGCGATTTTGCGGGTTTCGGGCGCTATGTGGCGCTGGAAGGTGCGATTTGCGACCAAGACATGCGGGGCCTGACGTCCTGGACCCGGACGGGCGACGACATCATGCTGTATGACGAAGACGGCGTCGAACAGTTGATGATCTTTCCATCCGGCGGTGGCTATCAAGGCATGATCGTGCAAAGCGACGGTCTGTTGGTTCAGGTCCGCTATCTTGGGCTGATGCATCCGAACGGGGCCGGGGTCGGCGGGCAGACCACCTTCGCGCGCCCGTCCACCAGCAGCGAAGTCAGCACCTGCAAGGTCTATTATGACAGCCAGATTTGCGCCGATGCCTCGGATATCGGCGAACCGACCAGCGGCGCGTTGCAGACCTTGGCCAACATGAACGTGCGGTTCCTTGGCAGCCGCTCGTCTTCGATTGTCGGCCAGTTGCCCGCCGGGTCCTGCGTGGCGGTCGATTTCTGCCGGGGATCGGCCTTCGATGATGACCTTTGGTGCCAAATCTCGGGGCCGAACCAATTGCGCGGCTACATCCTGAAGGAAGACGCCAACGCCGTTTACAGCCAAGACGGCTGCGGCTGACCTTCCCCTGATCGCGGTTCCAACCCACCGCCTGCGGCCCGCCCGGCCGTGGGCGACGGGCAATTTCCAAAAAACGCGACGTCCCGCGACCATTCAGCGTCGATTTTGCCCTGTCTTGCCGCGCCTGCATTGTCTAGGACAGTGCAGAGCATTTCGCGCCCATCACCGGGCGCTGTCAGAAAGCAGATGAAGGAACGTGCAATGAAGGTCTTGGTGCCGGTCAAGCGCGTGATCGACTATAACGTGAAAGTCCGCGTCAAGGCGGATGGCAGCGGTGTCGATCTCGCCAATGTCAAAATGTCGATGAACCCGTTCGACGAGATTGCCGTGGAAGAAGCCATTCGCCTGCGCGAAGCGGGCAAGGCCGATGAAATCGTCGCGGTGTCCATCGGCGTCAAGCAAAGCCAGGAAACGCTGCGCACGGCGTTGGCCATGGGCGCGGACCGCGCGATCCTGATCGTCGCTGCCGAGGATGTGCATCAGGACATCGAACCGCTGGCCGTTGCCAAGCTGTTGAAGGGTGTCATCGACGCCGAACAGCCCGGTTTGGTGATCTGCGGCAAACAGGCCATCGACAATGACATGAACGCAACGGGCCAGATGCTGGCGGCGCTGTTGGGCTGGGGTCAGGCGACCTTTGCGTCCGAGGTCGACCTTGATGGCGACAGCGCGACCGTTACGCGCGAAGTCGATGGCGGCTTGCAGACCATCAAGGTCAAGATGCCCGCGATCATCACCGTCGATCTGCGCCTGAACGAGCCGCGCTATGCGTCGCTGCCAAACATCATGAAGGCGAAGAAAAAACCGTTGGAGGAAAAAACCCCCGCGGATTACGGCGTCGATGTCACGCCGCGCCTAAGCATCGTCAAGACCGAGGAACCGTCGGCCCGCAAAGCCGGGGAGATGGTCGGATCGGTGGATGAGCTTGTCTCGAAACTCAAAGAAGCGGGGGCTGTGTAATGGCTGTTCTTCTGATTGCCGAAGTGTCCGGCGGCGCGCTGGCGATGGATGCCACCGCCAAGGCGGCCACCGCCGCAGCCCAGCTGGGCGACGTGACGGTGCTGTGTGCCGCAGCGGGATGCGGGGCAGCGGCTGCCGAAGCTGCCACCATTGCGGGCGTGACCAAGGTGCTGTGCGCCGATGATGCCGCTTATGGCAATGGTCTGGCCGAACCCATCGCGGACCTGATCGTGTCGCTGGCCGGCGATTTTGATCACATCGTGGCACCAGCGACGGCCAGCGCCAAGAACATCCTGCCCCGCGTTGCGGCATTGCTGGATGTCATGGTGATTTCCGAAGTGACCGCGATTGTCGATGGATCCACCTTCGAACGTCCGATCTATGCTGGCAACGCGATGCAGACGGTGACGTCTTCGGATGCCAAGAAGGTGATGACCGTGCGGACATCGACCTTCGATGCGGCCGCAACCGGCAATGCCGCCCCGGTGGAAAGCATCGCGGCGGTGGCCGATCCCGGCCTGTCGGCATGGGTCGAAGACAAGGTTGCCGCAAGTGACCGCCCCGAACTGACCAGCGCCGGGATCGTCGTCTCGGGCGGGCGGGGCGTCGGGTCGCAAGAGCAATTCGAAATCATCGAAAAGCTGGCCGACACCTTGGGCGCAGCGGTGGGCGCGTCGCGTGCGGCGGTCGATTCCGGCTACGCCCCGAACGATTGGCAGGTGGGTCAGACCGGCAAGGTCGTGGCACCCGACCTCTATATCGCGGTTGGCATCTCGGGTGCGATCCAGCACCTCGCCGGGATGAAGGACAGCAAGATCATCGTCGCGATCAACAAGGACGAAGAAGCCCCGATTTTCCAAGTCGCGGATTACGGCCTTGTGGCCGACCTGTTCGACGCCGTCCCGGAATTGACGCAGAAACTGGGCTAACCCCTCTGACATTTCCGGAAGGGCCCGCCGCACCATCGGCGGGCCCTTTCTCTTGTGCGGGGTCAGGCCGTTGCCGCCAGCCGTTTGGCCGGGTGCGCCGCCAGAAGCGCGCTTAAGGGGGCAACCAAGGCCCGTGCGGCCGCGGCTTGGGCCATGGGGCTGAACATGCGACGGGCCGCCACCGCGTCCCCTTCGCCGCACAGCATGTGGTCCAGATCGGGCTGACGTGCCGCCCCATGGGGCACATACTGGACCAGCCCCGCAACCAAGGGCGCCAGCGCCCGCAACATGCTGTCATCGACAAAGGCTGGGTCGCGCGGATTGGCGGCGTCCCCGGCGCTGGGGCCGTGGTCGCCCATCCAAAACAGCAACACCGGCGCGTCGATCCGGGTCAGCACGTCGGTCATCCGGCTGACCCAAGTCGATTTCAGCGCCTCCACCACGTTTGGGAACCGTCGCGCCGCCACCCGCTGCATGTTTTGCAGCGCATGGCGGGCAAAATGGATATTGGTGAAATCCACTTGTGGGAAGACCGCCTTTGCCAAGTCCGTGGGCGCGATCACCCGGTCATTTCGGCGCGGATGCACACGGTAGTAAGGGTTCGATAAGGCGTGCGCGCCAAGAACCTGAAACACCACCGCCCGCGCGCCGGATGCGACCTGCAAGATATCCCCATCGAAGGCATACAGATCCACGCCCGCGTTGACGCTGCCAAGATTGGCGCAAGGCATGTCCAACGCTGCCTCCACCTGCTGTGGGAGGCTGTGTTCCATGAATTTGCCGTAGAATTCGGTCCCGCCCAAGAACGCGATATAGTCCTTGTCCAGATCCGGTTTCGGCCCACGGCAGGTCAGTTTTGACGCGCCGTACCTGCAAGGCGCATAATCGGGGCTGCGCACCCCGTCCCAATCGATCATCGTTTCACCCACCCAAGCGACTCAAGAGGTTTCAGGGTGCGGCGAGAGTCTTTCCAAACTGCTAAAGCGCCAATTTGTCTAAAGGTTTCGCCCGCCTCCGCGCTTGCAACACCTTGGGGGCAGGCCTAGGCTGCGCCCGGTATTCAGACAAAGGACGGATCCGATCATGGACATTCAGACGGTTGGCGTGGTCGGCGCGGGGCAGATGGGCAATGGCATTGCGCATGTGCTGGCCTTGGCCGGGTACGACGTTCTGATGAACGACATCGCGCAGGAAAATCTGGATGCGGCGGTGGCCCTGATCAAACGCAACATTGATCGGCAAGTTTCCAAGGGCCGGGTGGCCCAGGAAGACGCCGAAGCGGCCATGGCGCGGATCAAAACGACCCTGAAACTGCCCGATCTTGGTCAATCCGATCTGATCATCGAAGCCGCGACCGAACGGGAAACCGTCAAGATTGCGATCTTCGAAGACCTGCTGCCCCATCTGAAACCAGACACGATCCTGACGTCGAACACGTCTTCGATTTCGATCACCCGGCTGGCCAGCCGCACGGATCGCCCGGAAAAATTCATGGGGTTCCATTTCATGAACCCGGTGCCGGTCATGCAATTGGTGGAACTGATCCGGGGCATCGCGACGGATGAGGCGACGTTCAAGGCCTGCCTCGCCGTGGTGGAAAAACTGGGCAAGACCGCGGCCAGCGCCGAAGACTTCCCCGCCTTCATCGTAAACCGCATCCTGATGCCGATGATCAACGAGGCGGTCTATACCCTGTATGAAGGCGTCGGATCGGTGCAATCGATCGACGAATCGCTGAAGCTGGGCGCGAACCATCCCATGGGGCCCTTGGAACTGGCGGATTTCATCGGTCTGGATACCTGCCTTGCAATCATGAACGTGCTGCATGACGGTCTGGCCGATACCAAGTATCGCCCCTGTCCGCTTTTGACAAAATATGTCGAAGCCGGGTGGCTGGGCCGCAAGACGCAGCGTGGGTTCTACGACTACCGGGGCGAAACGCCGATCCCGACGCGCTAGGCCTTCAGTCCCAGCGTCAGGTCACGCAGCCAGGCAACAAGGCCGCGCGGATTGTCCTTCCAAGCCACGATTTCGGACCGTGGGATCGGATGGCCGACAATCGGGGTTTGCGGCTTGTTCAACGCATGGACGACTTCGTGCAGCAACAATCCCTGCCGCAAGGTCGCCGAGATCCGGTTGGCGATCTGGTACCACCGCGAATTCTGACCGGGGAAATGGATCGGCACCACAACCGCGTCGCTGCGCAGAACCATCTTGGCGGTGAACGGGTTCCAATCCGCCTCGATGGCGGGGCCGAACCATGTTTGCGCACTGGCCACGACACCCGATGGAAACAGGACGATCACACCGCCCCGTGTCAGATGGGTCATCGCTGCTTGGCGCATTTCAAGGTTCTGGCGCAGCGCATCTTCTTCATGCGGGAAGGGCACCGGGATCATGAAATCCTTGATCTCGGGCACCTCGGTCAGCAGCGACCGCGTCAGGATCTTGTAGTCGGTGCGCACGCGTCCGATCAGTTGCGCCAATACCATCCCATCGACCAGTCCATGCGGATGATTCGCCACGATGATCACCGGCCCGGTGGCCGGAATGCGGGCGATCTGTTCGTCGGGGGTCAGCAAGTCGATGCCCATGATCGACAGGGCCCGATCCCAGAACCCCTGCCCTTGGATCACCCCCATGGCTTCGAATTTCCGGATCAGGCGCAACAGGGTAATCTTGCCTGTGGCCCATTCCATGGACCGGATCACACTGGACGACCACGGGTTGGTGAAGGTCCGGGCATAGCTGAGGTTGCGCTTGTCATAAGGCTGCGACGCCCCTGTTGCCGCGTCCCCCGGCGCGTCTGCGCGCAAGCCGCCCGCCGGGGCGACGGGTCGCAAGGCACGGGTCTGGGAGGTGCTGTCAACCACGGGATCGGGCCTCACTTGCAGGGGGATCCCCGCGCTAGAAGTCTTCTCCGAAACGGTCTGCAACCAAGGCAGCCAAGGCTTCGGCCAGCGCGTCGGCCTGTGGCCCGCGCGTTTCAACCTCAATAGTGGTTCCTTTGGAAGCTGCCAACATCAAAAGCCCCATGATGGAATCCCCCGGGGCCTCGGACCCGTCCTTGCGGA
Source organism: uncultured Dinoroseobacter sp. (assembly GCA_964539755.1). Lineage (GTDB taxonomy): Bacteria > Pseudomonadota > Alphaproteobacteria > Rhodobacterales > Rhodobacteraceae > Dinoroseobacter. The sequence goes on from CAZIKH010000017.1 coordinate 13,773, forward strand.
CGGTTGCTTCGGCATCGAACCCTTCGACACATTCCACGAATTTGGCCGAGGCCCGCGCATGCAGCCCCTTCTCGTTGATGATGTTCAGCGCCCGAATGGCCATCTGGTTCCCCCCTCAGGACACAGTGTCGATATACTTGCGACCAGCATCTCTGGCCCGGCGCACGGCATCGGCAACAGCCAGATGGCGTGTCTTGGCAAGCTTGATCAGCAAGGGCAGGTTCGCCCCATACAGGATCTGTCGGTTGGTCGGATTGCAGGCCAATAAAGACAGGTTTGACGGCGACCCGCCAAACATATCGGTCACCACGACAACCCCGTCGCCGGTGTCCACCGCGTCGGCGGCTTCGCAAATCTCGACTTCCTTGGCTTTGCGATCGTGATCCGCATCGATGGAAATTGCCCTGATCCCCGGTTGCCGCCCGACCACATGTTCGACGGCGGCAAGGTATTCGCGGGCCAACCCGCCATGGGCTACGATTACGATGCCGATCAAGCGACTATCCTGCTTGGGCGCGATGCCGATCCAGTTCTCTGTGCCTTATAGACACCTGCCATCCAAGTGCTGCAAGCCCCTTGGCCAAGTCCTGCGCCATCATCACGCTGCGGTGTTGCCCTCCGGTGCAGCCAAAGGCGATGGACAGATGCGCTTTTCCTTCCTCGGCAAAGGCGGGCAGCAGAAGGCTGCACAGGTCCAGAACTTGCGTGCGAAAGGGGGCAAAACGGGCGTCTTCGGCAACATAGGCGGCCACTTGTGGGTCCAGCCCGGTTTTGTCGCGCAATTCCTCGGACCAATAGGGATTGCGCAAGAATCGGCAGTCAAACACCAGATCCGCCCCACGCGGCACGCCGCGCTTGTAGGAAAAGGATTGGACGGATACGGCAAGCCCGGTCGCATCGGGGGCTTCGAACCGACGCCCCAATTCCGCCTTCAGGTCATGCAGGGTCAAATCCGAGGTATCGATCAAATGATCGGCCCGCGCGCGCACCGGTTGCAGCAGGTCCAGTTCGCGGGCGATCCCCTCCGCCGGCGTTTCGGCCGGGGCCATGGGATGCCTGCGCCGGGTTTCCGAATAGCGCCGCACCAGCACGTCGGCGCGGCAATCCAGATACAAAAGCTCCAGGTCCAGATCGTCGCGGCGGTGCAAGCTGTCCAGCAAGTCCAGCAGCGCCCCAACCGAAAAATCGCGGGTTCGCACGTCGATCCCGATGGCCAAGGGCACCCCGCGCGGCGGGCCTTCCAGCAGCCGCGGCAACAAGGACAAGGGCAGGTTATCGATCACCTCGAAGGACATGTCTTCGAGCGCGCGGATCGCGGTGGTTCGTCCCGCCCCCGATGGGCCGGTGACCACGACAAGGCGCAGCTTCTTTGGATCAGTCAGTGTGGGTTGCATCACGCGCCTCGCACCATTCCGGTCTTCAGATATTGAAAGATCGCAGCGGGAAAAGCCACGGTGCCGGGGTTGTGAAACAGGCGAAGGCTGTGCCCCAGTACGGTGCAGGTTCGCAAGGGGGGCAAGCGTGCGGGTTCGGGCTGGTCCAGTCTGACCAGCGCGCTGATGCGGCCCGCTGGGCAAGGCTGCACCCCAAGCAACCCGACGCCGCGCGCCTCGATCAGACCGGACAGGGGGTCGGGCGCGCGGGCGAACACGCCTTCGGCCTCGACCGACAAGAGGCATTGATCGTCGCTGACAAGATCAGCCCCCATGGCCAGCAATTGCAGCGCAAGGCTGGACTTGCCACTGCCCGATGGACCGGTCAGCAGGACCGCCCGCCCGTCAAGAGAGACGCAACTGGCATGGATCATGTGTCCAGACGGGGTGGCGACAAGGGAAGGCTGCCAATCGTCCATGGCACCGCTACGCCAAGCCGCTGGCCCGCGTCACAACGGCAAGCCGACGACGAACCGCGCACCCAAGGGTTCCGAGGTCGGATCGGCCCGGGTTGGCAGGATGTTTTCGGCCCAGATCACGCCGCCATGGGCTTCGACAATCTGCTTGGAAATCGCCAATCCCAACCCGGAATGATCCCCGAATTGCCGTTCCGGGCGTTCCGAATAGAACCGCTTGAAGATCTTTGTCAGCGCCTGATGCGGAATGCCGGGACCTGTGTCTTCAACCACGACCAGAACCCGGTTGTCGCGCTGGCGCACCCAGATACGCACCGCGTCACCCGCTTCGCAAAACGAAATCGCGTTGGTCAGCAGATTGACGAACACCTGTGCCAGACGCGGTTCCAAACCGTGAATATAGATGGGGCGGTCCGGCATGTCGGAAATGAAATCGATCCCTTTGCTTTCGGCATCCTGCCGATGGAAGGTCACGAGGTTGCCCAGCATGTTCAGCAGATCGAAGGGCGCTTCTTCCTCGCGCACCAGTTCGCTGTCCAAGCGCGACGCATTCGAGATGTCCGAGACCAGACGGTCCAGCCGCTTCACATCATGCTGGATCACATCCAGCAAACGCTCGCGTTGGTCATCCCGCGTCGCTTTGCGCAGCGTGCCGGTCGCGGACCGCAACGATGCCAGCGGGTTCTTGATTTCATGCGCCACATCAGCGGCAAATTGTTCATTGGCGTCGATCCGGTCATAGAGCGCCGAAACCATGCCGCGCAGCGCCCCCGACAGGCGCCCGATTTCGTCTGGACGCGCGGTCAGATCGGGGATGCGCACGCGTCCCGGGCTCATCTTCCGGGCGTTCTTGTCGCGCCCCAATTCCGCTGCTGCGGCAAGGTCGGACAAGGGGTTGGCAATGGTTGACGCCAGCACCAGCGACAGGCCGATCGACACCAACAGCGCCACGAAGAACATCTGCAGAATCTGTTCGCGTTCGCGCTGCACCAATTCATCAATCTCGCCCGAGGCCGTGGTCAGGGCCACCGCGCCCAAGACCTGACCGTTTGCCTCGATCGGGGTGGCCACCGCAAAGATATGCGCGCCATTGACATCCAGCACGTTGCGCAATGCCGTCTGTCCGCCCAGCACGCCGGGAAGGATGTCGCTGACATAATCCTCGCCGCTGGGGGTCGTTGTCTGCGGGGGCGAGGTCAGCAGCCCCGACATCGCCGACCAGATCGTGTTCAGAAAATCCGTGATGATCGTGGTGTTTTCGCCGCGGTCCAGCGGATAGGTCAGCCCCTGTCGCGGTTCGGACCGGGCAAGTTGGACCCCATCGGTGTCATAGACATAAAGCTGCACCGATTTTGACAGATCCAAGCCATCGATGATGCGCGCGGGATCCAGCCCTTGCAGCACATTGGGGGCCGGATCGCCGACGCGGTCCAATTGCGCTTCGAACACATCGGCCACCAACTGCGCTTCAAACACCAGCCCCTGTTCGCGTTGCAACACCAGACTGTCGCGAAACGGGTTCAGATACAGCACGCCGGCCACCAGAATGACCAGCGCCAGAAGGTTGAAGGTGATGATCTTGCGGGCCAAAGGCGACTTGTTCAGCGAGATCACGCCGCGCTTGGACCGGCGCGTGCGTAGTTCATCATCGACAAAGCCCTTGGGCGCGACCCAGTCGTCGCCCAGCACCACATCGGATGTCGTTTGCTGGCCCGCCGGGGGGCCATCCCGTTTCCGGTCCATGTCGGATGCGAGGCTCATTCCTCGTTATACTTATACCCGATCCCGTACAAAGTCTCGATCGCCGAGAATTCCTCATCGGCCATGCGCATTTTCTTGCGCAGGCGCTTGATGTGGCTGTCGATGGTGCGATCGTCGACATAGACCTGATCGTCATAGGCCACGTCCATCAACTGATCGCGGCTTTTGACGAACCCGGGACGCTGGGCCAACGCCTGCAGCAGCAGGAATTCGGTCACGGTCAAGGACACGTCCTTGCCCTTCCACGTCACCGCGTGCCGCAGCGGGTCCATCGTCAAGGACCCCCGGGTCATGATCTTGCTTTCGTCGGTTTCGACTTCGTTCATCGCCAAGGCTTCTTGGCGGCGCAACAGGGCCCGGATCCGTTCGACCAGCAACCGTTCCGAGAACGGTTTGCGCATATAGTCGTCCGCCCCCATGCGCAGTCCCAGAACCTCGTCGATTTCATCATCCTTCGAGGTCAGGAAAATCACCGGAACTTTCGACTTCTGTCGCACGCGCTGCAACAGATCCATCCCGTCCATCCGGGGCATCTTGATGTCGAACACACCCAAATCGGGCATACGCCGATTGAAGGCGTCCAATGCGGACTGCCCGTCATTGTATGTTTCGACTTCGAACCCTTCGGCTTCCAGTGTGATGGATACGGACGTCAAAATATTCCGGTCGTCATCAACCAGTGCGATCCGCGACATGGCGAACTTCCTTGTACTGCTACGGCCTGCCTTAATTTTTTCGGCTATTGTGTTGTTAGGGCGGCCAAGAATCAATCCTAAACTTGCGAATCAGTCTGCAGCGCGACTCACACGACACGGTATTGCGCCTAAGAATGGCTTAACCTTCCGATTATTTCTTCATCTGGTTGCGCTATCGTTCCACGTGATTGCGCTAACTGCGCGCAACCGTCCTGTTTCGCCCCTTCCTACGCATGATATAGCCGGGACAAAGCCGACGGCCCGCTGGAACGGGGCCATTGGTGTCTCTGCATTTCTGTCCGCGTCCCGGCGGACCTTTACCGGCTCAGGAGCTTTCCATGATCACAGGACGGGTGAACCCTTCACAGACTCTGGACAAACAAGGGTTCGAAGGCCTCGGCTCGGTCTATTACAACTTGCTGGAACCGCAATTGATCGAACTGGCCTTGGCCAAGGGCGAAGGGCGTTTGGGCCAAGGCGGCGCGTTCTTGTGCGAGACGGGCAAATTCACGGGTCGTTCGCCCAAGGACAAGCATGTCGTCAAATCGCCCACGACGGCGGATACGATCTGGTGGGAAAACAACGCCGAAATGTCGACCGAAGGCTTCGACCGCCTGCACGCCGACATGCTAGAGCACATGAAGGGCAAGGACTATTACGTTCAGGACCTTTATGGCGGGGCGGACCCCACCTTGCGTCTGGATGTACGCATGGTCACGGAACTGGCATGGCATGGCCTGTTCATCCGCCACATGCTGCGGCGTCCGGCCCGCGAAGAACTGGACAGCTTCGTGCCGGAATTCACCATCGTGAACTGCCCCAGCTTCCAGGCTGATCCCGCCCGCCACGATTGCCGCAGCGAAACGGTGATCGCGCTGAACTTCGACAAGAAGCTGATCCTGATCGGCGGGACGGAGTACGCGGGCGAGAACAAGAAGTCCGTCTTCACCCTGCTGAACTACATCCTGCCTGCCAAGGGTGTGATGGCGATGCACTGCTCGGCGAACCACGCCATCGGCAACCCTGTGGACGCGGCGGTCTTTTTCGGCCTGTCCGGCACCGGCAAAACGACCCTTTCGGCGGACCCCAACCGCGTGCTGATCGGCGACGACGAACACGGCTGGTCGGACAAGGGCGTCTTCAACTTCGAAGGCGGCTGCTACGCCAAGACGATCAACCTGTCG
>CAZIKH010000018.1:0-19250 GCA_964539755.1 uncultured Dinoroseobacter sp.
AGCTTTCTGGACGAAATCAAGAAACAGTATGTCATCACCGCCCGCGCCAAGGGTCTGTCGGAACGCCGGGTCCTCTATGGCCATGTCTTCCGCAATGCGATGCTGATCGTGATCGCCGGGTTCCCGGCGGTCTTCGTGTCGGTGTTCTTCGGCGGCAGCCTGATCATCGAAACGATCTTCAGCTTGGATGGGTTGGGCCGCCTTGGGTTCGAGGCGGCGGTCAGCCGGGATTACCCCGTGATCTTCGGCACGCTTTTCGTCTTCGGTCTGATCGGATTGGTGATGGGGCTGATTTCGGACCTGATGTATGTCTGGATCGACCCCCGCATCGACTTCGAAACGCGGGAGACCTAAGCCATGGCCCTGCCTTCTGATCCGCAAGACACACCGACGCCAGACCGACACGATACCGACGCGATACCGACCCCGGTTTCGGCCCCGGCTGCGGGGCGCAAATGGGGACCGCGTCTGTCGCCGCTGAACCAGCGCCGATGGAAGAACTTCAAGGCCAACAGGCGGGCCTATTGGTCCTTGTGGATCTTCGCGGTGTTGTTTGGGATCACGCTGTTTGCGGAATTCATCGCCAACGACAAACCGCTGTTGGTCAGCTATCGGGGCGAATTTTATACCCCGATTACAAGCTTTTACCCCGAAACGGCCTTCGGTGGCGACTTCCGGACAGAAGCCGTCTACCGCGATGTCGAGGTGCAATGCCTGATCATTTCGGGCGGTTTGGAAGACTGTTGGGACGACCCCGAGGACGTGATCGCCCAGGTGCAGGAAACGGGCCTGTTCAACGGGCAGGATGTCGAGGCGGGGTGGCTGATTTGGCCGCTGATCCCCTATAGCTACAACACCGTCAACGACATCGACGGCTTCGCCCCCAGCGCCCCCGACGACAAGCATTGGCTGGGTACGGATGACACGGCGCGCGATGTGTTGGCGCGGGTGATTTACGGGTTCCGGCTAAGCGTGACCTTTGCGCTTGTGGTGACTTTCCTGACCAGTGTGATCGGCATCGCGGCGGGGGCCATCCAAGGGTATTTCGGCGGGCTGATCGACCTGATTTTTCAACGGATTATCGAGCTGTGGGGCGCGACCCCCAGCCTGTATATCATCATCATCGTCGCGGCGATCTTCCAGATGAATTTCTGGCTTCTGGTGTTCTTGATGGTGCTGTTTGGCTGGACGGCTTTGGTGGGGGTTGTGCGCGCCGAATTCCTGCGGGCGCGCAATTTCGAATATGTCCGCGCGGCCCGCGCGCTGGGCGTGTCGAACCGCACGATCATGTTCCGCCATGTGCTGCCCAACGCGATGGTCGCCACGGTCACCATGCTGCCCTTCATCATCACCGGGGCCATCGGATCGCTGGCATCGCTGGACTTTCTGGGCTTTGGGCTGCCGTCCTCGGCCCCCAGCTTGGGCGAGTTGACCTTGCAGGCGAAGCAAAACCTGCAAGCCCCGTGGCTGGGCTTCACCGCCTTCTTCACCTTTGCGATCATGCTGTCGCTGTTGGTGTTCATCTTCGAAGGGATCCGCGACGCGTTTGATCCCAGAAAGACGTTCTCATGACGGGGCTTCTGAAGGTTCAAGGCCTGAACGTGCGGTTTACCCAAGGCGGGGCCACCACCCATGCCGTGCGCGATGTCAGCTTCGAAGTGGGCAAGGGCGAAACGGTTGCCTTGGTCGGTGAATCCGGGTCGGGCAAGTCGGTGACAGCCCTCAGCACCGTGTCGCTGCTGCCCGAAAGCGCCGAGGTGGACGGGTCCATCACCTATGACGGCGAAGAACTGCTGGGCGTGGATGAAAGCGCCCTGCGCCGGGTGCGGGGCAATGACATCAGTTTCATTTTTCAGGAACCGATGACATCCTTGAACCCTTTGCACACGCTGGAAAAGCAGATCGGGGAAACCCTGTCCGTGCATCAGGGGCTGAGTGGCGAGGCTGCACGCGCGCGGATCATCGAGCTGTTGGAAAAGGTTGGCATCCGGGATGCGGAAAGCCGCCTCAGCGCCTATCCGCACCAGTTGTCGGGCGGGCAACGTCAACGGGTCATGATCGCGATGGCGCTGGCCAATGGGCCGGATCTGTTGGTGGCAGATGAACCGACGACCGCGCTGGATGTGACCATTCAGGCGCAGATCCTCGACTTGCTGGCCGAGTTGAAAGACCGGGAAGGCATGAGCCTTCTGTTCATCACCCATGACTTGGGCATCGTTCGCAAGATCGCGGACCGGGTCTGCGTAATGCAAGGCGGCCAGATCGTGGAAAGCGGCCCGACAGCCGACATCTTTGCCGCCCCCAAACACCCCTATACGCAAAAACTGCTGGCCGCCGACCCCAGCGGCGCACCCGACCCGGTGCCCGCCACCGCCGAGGAGGTCGTGCGCACCGAGGATTTGCGCATCTGGTTCCCGATCCAACGCGGCCTGCTGCGGCGGACGGTTGGCCATGTGAAGGCGGTGAATGCCGCGACATTGGCGGTGCGCGCTGGGGAAACCGTGGGGATCGTTGGGGAATCCGGGTCCGGCAAGACGACGCTGGCGCTGGCGATCCTGCGCTTGTTGTCTTCGGCAGGGCCAATCTGGTTTCAGGGCGACAATATTCAGGGCTGGTCTTCGAAGGCGCTGCGCCCGCTGCGGCGGGATATGCAGGTGGTGTTTCAGGACCCGTTCGGCAGCCTGAGCCCGCGCATGACGGTGGCGCAGATCATTGCGGAAGGTTTGACCATCCACGAGGTTGATCCGCATCGCGACCCCCGGGATCTGGTGGCGGACATGCTGACCGAGGTGGGCTTGGACCCGGCGATGATGGATCGCTACCCGCACGAATTCTCGGGCGGTCAACGCCAGCGGATTGCCATCGCACGCGCCATGATCTTGCGCCCAAAGCTGGTCATTCTGGACGAACCGACCAGCGCGCTGGACATGACGGTTCAGGTGCAGATCGTGGATCTGCTGCGCAGTTTGCAACGCAAATACGGGCTGGCCTATCTGTTTATCAGCCATGACCTGAAGGTCGTGCGCGCCCTCAGCCACAAGGTTATCGTCATGAAGCAAGGCGATGTGGTCGAAATGGGCGACGTGCAAGAGATCTTCGATGCGCCCAAGACCGCCTATACCCGCCAATTGATGGCGGCGGCCTTCGACCTGAAGGCGGGGGCGGCCTGACCTGATGCATGTCTGGCGAACCTTGGCACGCCGAGTGCTGCTGGAACGTGCGCCATTTGTGCGGGTGGTGGAAGAAACGGTCGAAGTGGCCCCGGGGCGGGTGATCGACGATTTCTACCGGATCGAGATGCTGTCTTTTGCGGTCGTGGTTCCGGTGCTGGAAGATGGCCGCATCCTGATGTGCCGACAGTATCGGCATGGCGCAGGCCGCATCTGTCTAAGCTTTCCAGGGGGACATCTGGACCCTGGTGAAACCGGGGCGCAGGCCGCCGCGCGTGAATTGCGCGAAGAGGCTGGGTTGGCCGCCGCCGAATTGCGGGCCTTGGGGTCCTTTGTCGACAACGGCAACCAGAGATGCGCGGAAGGCCATTACTTTGTCGGGCTGGCCTGCCAACAGATCGTTCTGCCGGACCCGGGCGGGTTCGAGGATATTCAGCTGGAACACAAGACCGTCGCTGAGGTGGATGCCGCCTTGGCCAAGGGCGAGATCGCCGTGGTGCACCACGCCGCCGCTTGGGCGATGGCGCGGCCTTACATCATCGGCTGATACGGGGGCGTCAGATCGCGGCGCTGTGACTGCTTTCGGACATCTCGTAGGTGTCGAAGCTGCGTGCAATCATCCGGGTCAGCGGGCGCCCTTCATTGACGATCTCCATCCCTTGCGGGGTGATGCGGATCATGTCGGGAAAGGCTTCGGCGGTGCGCCGATACATGCTGTCCAACTGCGCCCGCGAGGTGCCGAAGCTGTCGCAAATCTCGGCGCTGTCGATACGGAAGTCGCACATCAGGGCTTCGATCAGGCGCGACCGCAGCAGGTCTTCGCCCACGAACGCATGCCCGCGCGCGGTGGCGAATTCGCCCGCGCGAATGGCCTTCTGATACTGTGCCGTGGCGCTGGCGTTCTGGGCAAACCCGCCCGGAAAGCGCGAAATCGCCGAGGCCCCCAAACCGATCAACACCGGGGCTTTGTCATCGACATAGCCTTGGAAGTTGCGGCGCAAGTGCCCGGTGCGTTGGGCAATATCCAAACCGTCCCCGGGACGCGCGAAATGGTCGATCCCGATTTCCCGGTAGCCATCCCACATGAACAACCGGCGCGCGGTGTCGAACAGTTGCAGCCGCTCTTCGGGCGAGGGCAGCAATTCGGCGGGGATCATCGTCTGTCGCCGCGCCATCCAAGGCACATGGGCATAGCCATAGAGCGCGACCCGATCCGGGGTCAGCGACAGAAGCTTCTGGACCGAGTCGGTCATCTTTGCCGATGTCTGCGTGGGCAGGCCGTACAGGATGTCGGCATTCAGCGAATGAATGGCATGGGCGCGCAGGGCTTCGACCGCCTGTGCGGTGACCTCGAAGGATTGCGAGCGACCGATGATCTTTTGAATTTCGGGGTCGAAGTCCTGCACCCCGATCGAAGCCCGGTTCATGCCTTCGGCGGCCAGCGTGTTCAGACGTGCTTCGTCAATCTCGTTCGGGTCGATCTCGACCGAGAATTCGAGGTCGTCCCGATAGGGCGCGACATCGCGAAGGGCCGCCGCCAGATCGCGCATCATATCCGCGCTTAGCAGGGTCGGTGTGCCCCCACCCCAATGGATGCGGGCGATCTGCACATCTTGCGGCAGAGCGTCACGCAGCATTGCAACTTCGGACAGAAGGGTGTCCAAGTAGGCGCGCACCGGTTCCATGTTCCCCATACCTTGGGTCCGGCAGGCACAGAACCAGCACAGCCGACGGCAGAACGGAACATGCAGATAGAGCGACACAGGGGTATCGGCGGTCAGTTGACCAACCCAGTCCAAGTAATGGGACGGCCCGACATCGTTCTTGAAGTGCATCGCGGTGGGATAACTGGTATACCGAGGCACACGTGCATCGAACAAACCCAAACGCGAAAGTTGTGTTTTAATTTCCATAACTCTACAATGCAATCTGAGCGAGGGGATTCCTTGACCCAGATCAATTGGATCCCAAATGACCAGTGAAGCCCTCCTGTCTTTTGAAAAAGACTGCTCGGAATGCCCGATTCGGCATCGCGCCGTTTGCGCGCGGTGCGAACCGGACGAGCTTGACCGGCTGGAATCCATGCGATTCTACCGACACTACAAGGCTGGCCAGACCATCGTGTGGTCGGGTGATGACATGGCCTTTGTGGGATCGGTCGTGGCGGGAATTGCGACCCTGAGCCAAACCATGGAAGACGGCCGCCGCCAGATGGTCGGGCTGTTGCTGCCATCGGATTTCCTGGGTCGACCCGGACGATCGCGCGCACCTTATGACGTGACGGCGACCACGGATCTGACCTTATGCTGTTTCAAGCGGAAACCCTTCGAGGGCCTGATGGTCAGCACGCCGCATGTCGCACAGCGGCTGCTGGAAATGACCTTGGATGAATTGGACGCGGCGCGGGAATGGATGCTGTTGCTGGGTCGCAAAACGGCCCGCGAAAAAATCGCCAGCCTGATCGCCATCATCGCGCGGCGCGATGCGGCGTTGAACCATCACAACCCGGCGGCGGCCTTTACGTTTGACTTGCCGATGACGCGCGAAGCGATGGCCGATTATCTTGGCCTGACGCTGGAAACTGTCAGTCGGCAGGTGTCCGCCTTGAAGCGGGCCGGCGTGATCGAACTGGTCGGCAAACGCACTGTGACGATCCCGGATTTCTCGGCCTTGATGGATGAAACCGGGGATGACAGTGACGGGGGCCTTCTGGCCTGACGTCCCCAAGCGGACCATTTTCAAGGGCAAGCCGGGTGCGACATAACGTCAAGCATCCCGCAAAAAATGGGACATTTCGGCACATCTTTTCCGGCTAGTCGCGCAAGGGTTGTGCGATTTGGTGATGCCTGCGCTGCCCGGACCCCTGCGGCAGACGCGTGTCCCAACCCGACCAGTCCTCTCTCCAGCGGCGCGCCCCAAAGGCCGCGTTGATGTGGTCGGTGCGGGGTCCTGGCGACGAGACTGCCGGATCAGGTCCGTGAGCAGCCCCTGACAACTTGATCCGGACGCAGGTCGCAGCTTGCGAAGTCTGCGCGCGCAACCTGCTGTTTCTATGGGGAATTGCGACAGGGCAGCGGCAGATTTCTTCCGAAATCAGAACCCGATTCCGCGCGGTGTCGGTGTGGGCCGGGCTGGGACTTTATCGACGCCAGCATCCCAATGATGGCCCCAACGCGCCGCGGTCATGGGGCCTAAAGGCCCGTTCTGCCGCTTGGCGGCGTCGCCGCTTCGGGCCCTTTAACCCGATTTCAAGGCTTCTGCGGGATGCCTGCGACCAACCGGACAGCTTTGACATGGATCAAGGAGGCTCAACCTACGGTGGGCCATCACCGGACGCACAATGACGGGCCGAGTCTGTGTTCCGGGAACGGCCGTCCACCCAAGCGAAGGGACAAAACATGTGGGACTATATCAAGATGATTGCCTTGGGGCTCGTCGTGCTGGGGGCAGCCATTGCCGCCAATTTCGCGCGCGATCTTGCCTATCAAGTGCATGCAATCATCATTCTTTTGGTGGCCGGTGGCCTCTTTATCTGGACCGTGCGCCGCACGGGTGATCCAAAACCTGCCTATGCTGCCGGGGAATACATGGACGATGTCGTCCGTGCCGGTGTCATCGCAACCGCCTTCTGGGGCGTCGTCGGCTTCCTTGCGGGGGTCTACATCGCGTTTCAGCTGGCCTTCCCGGTGCTGAACTTCGAATGGGCACAGGGTTATATGAACTTCGGCAAGCTTCGCCCGCTGCACACCAGCGCGGTGATTTTTGCGTTTGGGGGCAACGCGCTGCTGTGTACGTCCTTCTACATCGTGCAGCGCACCAGCGCCGCGCGGCTGTGGGGCGGCAACCTGGCGTGGTTCGTGTTCTGGGGCTATAACCTGTTCATCGTGCTGGCGGCGACCGGGTACCTGCTGGGGGCAACCCAGTCGAAGGAATATGCCGAACCGGAATGGTATGTGGACCTGTGGCTGACCGTTGTCTGGGTGGCCTATCTGCTGGTCTTCATGGGCACGATCATGACCCGCAAGGAAAAGCACATCTACGTGGCGAACTGGTTCTTCCTGAGCTTCATCGTCACCGTCGCGATGCTGCATATCGTCAACAACCTGTCGATCCCGGTGTCGATCTTTGGGGCCCGGTCCGTCAGCGCGTTCGCAGGCGTGCAGGATGCCATGACCCAATGGTGGTATGGCCACAACGCGGTGGGCTTCTTCCTGACCGCCGGCTTCTTGGGCATGATGTATTACTTCGTGCCGAAGCAGGCCGAACGCCCGGTGTTCAGCTACAAGCTGTCGATCATCCACTTCTGGGCGCTGATCTTCCTGTATATCTGGGCGGGTCCGCACCACTTGCACTATACCGCTTTGCCGGACTGGGCTTCGACCCTTGGCATGGTGTTCTCGATCGTGCTGTGGATGCCCAGCTGGGGCGGCATGATCAACGGCCTGATGACCCTGTCGGGGGCCTGGGACAAGCTGCGCACCGATCCGATCATTCGGATGATGGTGGTGTCGATCGGCTTCTACGGGATGTCGACCTTCGAAGGTCCGATGATGTCGATCCGTGCGGTCAACTCGCTGTCGCACTACACCGACTGGACCATTGGTCACGTGCACTCTGGCGCGCTTGGCTGGAACGGCATGATCACCTTCGGGGCGCTCTACTTCCTGGTGCCGCGTTTGTGGAACCGCGAACGTCTGTATTCGCTGTCCATGGTGTCGTGGCACTTCTGGTTGGCGACCATTGGTATCGTTCTTTACGCATCCTCGATGTGGGTGACCGGTATCATGGAAGGCCTGATGTGGCGTGAAGTCGACGCCAACGGCTTCCTCGTGAACAGCTTCGCCGACACGGTCGCAGCCAAGTTCCCGATGTATGTCGTGCGGGCCCTGGGCGGTGTTCTGTACCTGACGGGTGCGATCATCATGTGCGTCAACCTCTGGATGACTGTGACCCGTGGGGTGCAAAAAGCGCCTGCCGCCGTCGCAGCCCCTGCTGAATAAGGAGGACTGACCAATGGCAATCCTTGATAAGCATAAAATCCTTGAAAAGAACGTCACGCTTCTGCTGGTGTTCAGCTTCTTGGTGGTCACCGTCGGTGGCATCGTGCAGATCGCGCCGCTGTTCTACCTGGAAAACACCATCGAAGACGTAGAAGGCATGCGCCCCTACGCCCCGTTGGAGTTGGCCGGGCGGGAGATCTACATCCGCGAAGGGTGCTATGTCTGCCACAGCCAGATGATCCGCCCGATGCGGGACGAGGTCGAACGCTATGGCCATTACTCGCTGGCAGCGGAATCGATGTACGATCATCCGTTCCAGTGGGGGTCGAAGCGGACCGGGCCGGATCTGGCCCGGGTCGGTGGCCGGTATTCGGACGCATGGCATGTGGATCACCTTGTGGATCCGCAGTCCGTGGTGCCGGAATCGGTGATGCCGAAATACGGCTTCCTGTTGGATCGCGTCATCGATGGCGAATACATCGAAGACCTGATGCGGACCCATGCCATGGTGGGCGTGCCCTACACCGAAGACATGCTGGCCTCGGCCCAAGCGGACTTTGCGGTGCAGGCCGATCCCGATGGCGACTGGGACGATCTGGTGGCCCGGTATCCCAAGGCGCAGGTGCGGAACTTCGATGGTCAGGCTGAACTGACCGAGATGGACGCCCTGATTGCCTATCTGCAGATGCTGGGCACGTTGGTCGATTTCTCGACCTTCACGCCTGACGTCAGCCGGTAAGGGGAGGGATCGCAATGGATACCTATTCGATCCTACGCCAATTCGCCGACAGCTGGGGGCTTCTGGTGATGTTCCTGTTCTTCTTGTCCGTCATCCTCTGGGCCTTCCGGCCCGGGGCGAAGGCCGCCCAAGATGACAGCGCGGACATCGTGTTTCGCAACGACCGGAAGCCCGCCGAACCGACACGCGCCACCCAAGTGAAGGAGGCAGCGCAATGAGCAAGAAACCTGATCCGAAGCTGAACCAGGACGATCCCGAAACGACGGGCCATTCCTGGGACGGTATTCAGGAGTTCAACAACCCGCTTCCGCGGTGGTGGCTGTGGACCTTCTACGCCACGATCATCTGGGGCATCGGATACACCATCGCCTATCCGGCCTGGCCGATGCTGAAGGAAGCGACCCCGGGCATTCTGGGCTTCTCGACCCGGGCCGAAGTGCAGGCCGATATCGACGCTGTGGCAGCCGCCAATGCGGACATCGAAATGCAACTGGCATCGGCCGAGCTGAGCGCGATCAGCGATGATCCAGCTTTGCAAAGCTACGCCACCAATGCTGGGGCCGCAGTTTTCCGGACCTGGTGCGCGCAGTGCCATGGCTCGGGTGCGGCTGGGGCCAAAGGCTATCCGAACCTGCTGGATGACGACTGGCTGTGGGGTGGGACGATCGACGAGATCCACTACACCATCAGCCACGGCATCCGGAATGACGAGGATTTCGATGCCCATTGGTCGCAGATGCCTGCCTTCGGCGACTTGCTGACCGAAGAAGAAATCGGCGCGGTCGTGCAGCATGTGAAGGCCCTGTCCGGGCAAGACCATGATGCGGCCTTGGCGGAAACGGGATCGGTTGTCTACATGGACAATTGCGCCTCGTGCCATGGCGACGAAGGGATGGGGGACCAGTTCCAAGGGGCCCCGAACCTGACCGATGCGATCTGGCTGTATGGCGGGGACGAGAAGACCCTGACCGAAACGGTGACCAATGCGCGCTTTGGCGTGATGCCCCCGTGGGCCGCCCGCCTGAGCGAGGCCGAACTGGCCGCCGTGGCCACCTATGTTCACCAATTGGGTGGCGGCCAGTAAGGCCGCCCCCCTCCCCATGCCAAGGTGCGTCACACGCGCCCTGGTTCCCGGCATCGGTCCCCGTTCTGTTCGCGCGTTTCCTGGGGGCCGGTGCCGATTTTCTTTTTTCAAACAGTTATTTGCAGGGCTATGGGCACCCTTGATGCCCGGGGCCACGTGCAGTTACGCCGCAGCAAAAAAACCGACCTTCGACGAACGAGTTTGACTCAGGTCAAGGCACCCAGCGGCCCCTTGCGCGAAATAAACCCAAGTAGTCGATAAACCTTTATGACAGAGAGTGGTTCAGCCCTTGTCCAGCTCGAACGAAACCCCGCAAAGCCTGTATGCCGCGCGTGAGCCCGTCTTCCCCAAACGTGTCTATGGTTGGTTCCGATCCTTCAAATGGTGGATCATGGCCTTCACGCTGGGCGTCTATTACCTGACCCCATGGATCCGTTGGGATCGGGGCCCGAACCTGCCCGATCAGGCGGTTCTGGTCGACCTGGCGAACCGCCGCTTTTTCTTCTTCATGATCGAGATCTGGCCGCATGAATTCTATTTCGTCGCGGGCCTGCTGATCATGGCCGGGCTGGGATTGTTCCTGTTCACCTCGGCCATGGGACGGGTCTGGTGTGGCTATGCCTGTCCCCAGACCGTTTGGACCGACTTGTTCATCTTGGTCGAGCGCTGGATCGAAGGCGACCGAAACAACCGGTTGCGTCTGCACCGCGCCCCATGGTCGGCCAAGAAGATCCGCCTGCGGCTGATCAAATGGGCCACCTGGACGCTGATCGCCGTTGCCACGGGCGGGGCCTGGGTGTTCTATTTCACCGACGCACCGACCCTGTTGGTCGATTTGCTGACCTTTTCGGCGCACCCGATCGCCTACACGACGATTTTCGTCCTGACGGCAACCACCTTGTTGTTCGGCGGCTTCGCCCGCGAACAGGTCTGCATTTACATGTGCCCCTGGCCGCGCATTCAGGCGGCGATGATGGACGAAGATACCATCACCATCGGCTATCGCGACTGGCGCGGCGAACCGCGCAAGCATTCCGAGGCAGTGAAATCCGGCGCGGCGCAAGGCGATTGCATCGACTGCATGGCCTGCGTGAACGTCTGCCCGATGGGGATCGACATCCGCGATGGGCAGCAGATGGAATGCATCACCTGCGGCCTGTGCATCGATGCCTGCGACGACATCATGGCCAAGATCGGCAAGCCGCGCGGTCTGGTCGACTATCTGGCGCTGTCCGATGAACAAGCCGAACGCGCTGGCAAACCAACCAAGGCGGTTTGGCAGCACATCCTGCGGCCGCGCACGATCCTGTACACGGTCCTTTGGTCCGGTGTCGGGATTGGTTTGATCGTGGCGCTGTTCCTGCGGTCCGAGATCGACATCACGGTTTCGCCGATCCGCAACCCGCAATTTGTGACCATGTCGGACGGCACGATCCGCAACACCTACGACATGCGCATTCGCAACAAGCAGGGCACGGACGAGGTGTTCTATATCACCATCAGTTCGGATGACGCGGCGCTGTCGCTGTCATTGGAAGGGGCCACGGGCCTGTCGATCGAAGTGCCTGCGGACACCACCTTCCTGCAGCGGGTCTATGTCATGGCCCCGCCGCGCACCGATGCCGCAGAAGCCGAACGCACCCCGTTCCGTTTCTGGGTGAACCAACTGGGCAGCACCGAACGCGCCTGGAAAGACACAATCTTCAACGGAACCGGAACGGAGTAACCTGACATGACCGACCCCTCGCGCCATGCCACCCAGACCGATGGCCGTCCCTTGACCGGGCGCATGGTCTTCCTGATCCTCGTCTCTGCTTTTGGCGTTATCCTTGCCGCAAACCTGACCCTGGCGTTCTCTGCCGTTGGCACCTTCCCGGGGGTCGAGACCAAGAATTCCTATGTTGTCAGCCAGAACTTCGATGCCGACCGCAACGCGCAACTGGCGCTGGGCTGGGATGTGCGGGCCACGGTGCAGGACAACCGTCTGACGCTGTCGATCAAGGACAAGTACGGCAATGCCGTGCAACCGGAATTGACCAGCGCCACGCTGGGCCGGGCGACCCATGTTCAAGATGACCAAACCCCCGATTTCGTTTGGGAAGGGGGCGCGTTCCGCGCACCTGTCGATCTGGCCCCCGGAAACTGGAACCTGCGCCTGACCGCCGTGGCGGCAGACGGGACGGATTTCCGCCAGCGCATCGTCATCATCGTTCCCCGCAGCTGATCCCAAGGTCTGTCCCATGTCGGCAACCGCTTCCGTTTCTGCCTGCCCTGCCTGTTCCGCCGCCCCCGCGGCCGAGGCGCTTGCCACCACGGCGGGGCATGGCGACCACTTGATTTCCCTGCCCAGCATTCACTGCGCCTTGTGCATCTCGGGTGTGGAAAAAGGGTTGCAGGCGATGCCGGGGGTGCGGTCCGCGCGGGTGAACCTGACGCTGAAGCGCGCGACGGTGGATACCGATGCAGGGGTGGAAACGGCGGCGCTGGTGGCCCGGTTGCAGGACCTCGGGTACGAAGCCTACGAGTTGGACAAGGGCCAACTGACCCAAGGCGGGGCGGACAAACAGGCGCGCGATCTGCTGATGCGGATGGGCGTTGCCGGCTTTGGCATGATGAATGTCATGCTGTTGTCGGTCGCTGTCTGGTCGGGGGCTGAAGATGCCACGCGCGACATGTTCCACTGGATTTCCGCGATGATTGCCTTGCCGATCATCGCCTTTTCCGCGCAACCGTTCTTCGTCCACGCTTGGAGCGCCCTGAAAGCCGGTCGTCTGAATATGGACGTTCCAATCAGCCTTGCCATTCTTCTGGCGGCGGGCATGTCGCTGTATGAAACCGCCCATTCCGGCAAGCATGCCTATTTCGATGCGGCTGTCGCGCTGACCTTCTTCCTGTTGGCCGGGCGCTATCTGGACTTTCGCACCCGCGCCACGGCGCGGTCTGCCGCACAGGAATTGGCCGCGTTGGAGGTCCCGCGGGCCCAGAAACTGGTGGGCGGCGCCGATGTCACCGTGCCGGTCGGGGAATTGGCGGTCGGTGACCTGATCCGGGTCTTGCCGGGCACCCGGGTGCCTGCCGATGGGCTGATCGAAACCGGACGCTCGGAATTGGACCGCGCGTTGCTGACCGGCGAGACACTGCCTGCGCTGGCCGAACCGGGAACCGCCGTTCACGCGGGCGAGGTCAACCTGACCGGGGTGCTGACCGTGCGCGTCACGGCCGCAGGCAGCGACAGCGCCTTGCACCGTATGGCGGACCTTGTTGCGATGGCGGAAAACGCGCGCAACAAATACACGTCGCTGGCCGACAAGGCGGCGGGCCTCTATGCGCCGGGTGTGCATATCCTGTCGGTGCTGGCGGCGCTTGGCTGGTATTTCTACACCCAAGACATGCGGTTGGCCTTGAACATCGCCTCGGCGGTGCTGATCATCACCTGCCCTTGCGCGCTGGGTCTTGCCGTTCCGGCGGTCGTGACCGCAGCGTCCGGCAAACTGTTTCGGAAAGGCCTTTTGATCAAGGATGGCACGGCCCTGGAACGGCTGGCCGAGGTTGATACGGTTGTCTTCGACAAGACCGGCACACTGACCCTTGGCGAACCCGTCCTGCAGGATATCGAAGCCCATGATCGCCGGGACCTTGCCGTTGCCATGGCGTTGGGCGAAGGGTCGGCGCATCCTTTGGCGAAAGCCTTGCGCGCGGCAGGCATGGCCAGCGGCATCGCGCAAGAAGCCGTGGACGATTTGGTCGAGGTGCCGGGATATGGCGTCGAAGGTCAATGGAACGGCAAGCGGGTGCGGCTTGGGCGCGCCGCCTGGGTCGGGGCCGAGGCGGGGACGCAGACCGCGACGTGGTTGTCCATCGAAGGGCGCGCACCGGTGTGTTTCCGGTTTGCCGATGCCCTGCGCCCCGGTGCCATGGACGCGGTGGCAGGCCTGAAGGCCCAAGGCATGCAGGTGCTGGTCTTGTCAGGCGACACCGATCCAGTGGTCCAGGCAATTGCAGACACACTTGGCATCGATCAGGCGGTCGGGAACTGCCTGCCGGAAGACAAGGCGGCGCGGATCAACGCGTTGACGGCGGCGGGCCGAAAGGTGCTGATGATCGGGGATGGGCTGAACGATACCGCTGCGCTGACGGCGGCCCATGTGTCCATTTCGCCCGCATCGGCGCTGGATGCCGCGCGGGTCGCATCGGATATCGTGCTTTTGGGCAAAGACCTGTCGCCACTATCGGATGCCGCCATCACGGCCCGTCTGTCGATCAAGCGTATTCGAGAAAACTTTACGATTTCGACGCTTTACAACATCCTCGCGGTGCCTTTGGCCATCGCGGGGCTGGCAACCCCCTTGATTGCGGCGCTTGCGATGTCCACGTCTTCGATTACCGTTGGCTTGAACTCGATCCGTCTTAGGTAACGCCTATGGAAATGCTCAGCTATCTGATCCCGATTTCCCTTGGGCTTGGCAGTATTGGTCTGCTGGCGTTCTTCTGGACCTTGAAGAGCAAACAGTATGACGACCCGGAAGGCGATGCGAACCGCATCCTGTCGCCGGACTACGACGACAAGCCGAAGTCCTAGGTCACTTCTGACCCCGCCAAACCGACCTGTATGGCATCAGCCCGAGATCGGTTCGCAGTCGATGGATTGAGCGCGCAATCGCAAACAGGTGCGTTCGGCCCGCGACTGGCTGAGGCCCGAGAACGTCGCTTCGAATCCGCCGCTGCGTCGTTCGATCCGTCGTTCCGCGACTGTCAGAACTGGTCCTTCACGAATGGCGATCTGCAACAACGTGTGTTCCGCTTCGCGCTGGGTGGGAAACGCGCCCAGATGCACGGTCCATGTGCCTTCGACGGGGGCGGTGTCCCGCTTGATGATGCGCGGGGCGGGGGGTTCAAGGCGCGTTACGGCGACAAAGCGTGGACCGGGTTCGGACGCGGTATCGCTATCGGCGTCGATGCCGTCTTCGAAGTCGGCCTCGGCCACGTCTTGGGTCGGGTCGGTCGATGTGGACACGGTGGCTTCCAGTTGCAGATCGCCGGCGGTGGGGGCATCGGGTTCCGGATCCGCTTCGGCCAAGCTGCGCGGGGCGGGGCGCAAAGCGGGCGGTGCTTCGGCGGCTTCGCTCAGGGCGTCGGCCACACCTTCAGCCAAGGCCAAGATCGCCGCCGGATCGACCCGGTCCGGGCGCGGCATCGGTCGCAGCGATCGTGACACGGCCAAAGGCCCCCTTGGCTGCGAATAAGTCGGCAGGCCCGGAACGCGCACTTGGGCCCGGGCGGGCGCACGGGCAAAGCCCATATCCAACAGCTCCATCACGCGGGCATTCCGGGTTGCGCCGGATCGGCCCCCGAACACCGTCGCGATGATCCGTACATCGCCGCGTTGGGCCGATGCCACAAGGTTCCATCCCGCCGCGCGGGTGTAGCCCGTCTTGATCCCGTCTGCCCCGCGATAGGCATTCAGCACCCGGCGATTGGTATTGCGCACCTGACCCATGCTGGTGTCGGTCGAGAGCCGCGAGAACAGATTGTAATACTGCGGGTAATCGTAGTGCAGCCGCCGTCCCATCGTCGTCATGTCGCGTGCCGTCGACAGGTGCCCGCTTTGGGTCAGACCATGCGCGTTGCGAAACGTGGTGCGCGTCATGCCCAGGGCGACGGCGGTCCGGTTCATGCGGCGCGCGAATGCGTCTTCCGAGCCGGAGATCGCTTCGGCAATAGCAGTTGCCGCATCATTCGCGGATTTCACCGCAGCCGCGCGGATCAGGTACCGCAGCGCGATCCGTTGGCCCGCCCGCAAGCCCAATTTGGACGGCGGTTCGCTGGCCGCGTGCGACGACACCCGCACGCGCGTGTCCAAGGAAATCTCGCCCAGCCGAATGGCTTCGAACGCCACATAAAGCGTCATCATCTTGGTCAGCGAGGCTGGATGAAGGCGGGTGTCATGGTTGCGGGCGTGCAGGATTTCGCCGGTCCGGGCGTCGATGACCATGGCCGCATAGGGCGCGGCTTGCGCCGTTTGCGCGGTCCCAAACGCCAAACTGATCGTCACACACAGCCCAAGTATCCAGAACCGGAAACGGGTCATCGCGGATGGTCCTAACTCTGCCTCGGCGGGTCCATTTGGCAGGCCCGCATTTTTCTATTCGGAAACAGTAGCATGAAAGCACCGGTGCGGGAATGCCCGATTGCGGGCGATGTGGGAAAAAGACAAGATTTCGCCGGCCCGCCGCGACCCACGCCCAAGGACGATATTGCAAATGCGAACAGACCTCTTTTCAGATCGGTTGCGCGGTTTATATTGCGAAGGCGGTTCAGCAGAGACACCGGAAGTCATGACCAAGACGCTTGCACATGCAATGACGGATCGACCCAAGGGCGCGCAGATGGCGAAGCCGCCGTCCGGGCCTGCCGATCCGCAGGACGAGACGGTCGTGGTGACCAAGCCGAAGGCCAAGACCGAAAAACCGCCCCTCTACAAAGTGATGTTGTTGAACGACGATTACACGCCGATGGAATTCGTCGTTCTGGTGCTGGAACGGTTCTTTGGCATGACCCACGGCCAGTCGGTCGAACTGATGTTGACGGTTCACAAGAAAGGGCTGGCGGTCGTCGGCGTCTTTTCTTACGAGATCGCGGAAACCAAGGTCACACAGGTGATGGATTTTGCGCGTCGCCACCAACACCCGCTGCAATGCACGATGGAGAAGGAGTAGGGCCCGCCCGGCCTGTATCCTTCCATGACCAGCCCCAGACTGGAAACCGCCCTAGAGGATGGCAGCCTTGCCTTGCCGGCCGACGGACGCGTGCTTGTGCTGCGCTGCCCGCCGCAGATGGGGGCGCTTTTGCCGTTGGATCGCTGCGATGTGGTGCATGGGTTCGCCCCCTTGCATGAGGCGTGGCAGGCGCAAGGCTTCCACCTGATCGACCAGCCAGGTTCGGGCTATACCATGGCCGTGGTTGGCTGCCCGCGCGGGCGCGATCATGCGCGCCAGCTTGTGGCACAGGCCGTGGCGGCGGTCGCGCCAGATGGCTGGGTTGTGGTCGACGGGCAAAAGACCGACGGGATCGAGCCGCTGATGAAGGCCCTGAAGGCCGCCGTCGGGTCTGTGGAAAGCATATCGAAGGCGCATGGCAAACTGGTGTGGTTCCGGCGTCCTGCCGTGATCCCAGATACGGTTCAGGCTTGGGCGCAGTTGACACCGAACGCCCCAACCGGGTGGGTCACCGCAACAGGCGTCTTTTCGGCGGAAGCCGTGGATGCCGGGTCCGACCTGTTGGCACGGTCCTTGCCGCCGCTGAAGGGTCGGGTCTGTGATCTGGGCGCCGGGTGGGGGTACCTGTCGCGGGCAATCCTTGCCCAGCAGAAGGTGGCCTTGGTGGATCTGGTCGAAGCGGAACACGCCGCGCTTCAGGCGGCCCGGCAAAACATCCAAGACCCCCGGGCGCAGTTTCACTGGACGGATGCGACGCGGTTCGGGACCGCGCAAAGCTATGATCACGTTGTGACCAACCCGCCCTTTCACAATGGGCGGGCAGCGGACCCCGGCGTCGGACAGGCGTTTCTGAAACGCGCGCAGATCCTGCTGAAGCCCAAGGGCAGCCTGACCCTTGTGGCGAATCGTCATTTGCCATACGAGCGCACGCTCAGCGATGGGTTCGCCGAGGTGCAGACCCTCGCCACCACGAATGGGTTCAAAGTCATCCATGCCAGCCGCCCCCGGGCGGCGCGCTAGCAGCCGACAGGCTTAAGGACGGATCGCATGTCATTTTCGATTGCAGGCAAGACCGCCATTGTGACCGGGGCCGCCAATGGCGTCGGCTTGGCCATCGCCCGGCAGTTTGCCGATCAGGGGGCGAACGTCATGTTCGCAGACCGGGACGAGGCGCGGCTGGAGGCCGAATGCGGCGAAGCCGGGGCCGAAGAAGGTGGCAATATCCGGTATTTCTCGGGCGATCTGCGCGAGCGGCTGACCCTGACAAACCTTGTATCGGCGACCTTGGATTCGTTTGACCGGGTGGACATTCTGGTAAATGCCTCGCGGCAGGTCATGGTGTCGGACCCATTGAACCCCGACGAAGACAATGTCGAAGCGATGCTGGCGCAAAACCTGATCCCTGCGCTGCGGCTTAGCCAGCTTGTGGCCAAACGTATGATCAAGCAGGCTGAAGCGGACGGGCGCGAAGAAGGACAGGTGGGGTCAATCGTCAACCTCAGCTCGATCGCCGCGCGACGCACCCATACCGGGTTGTTGGGGTATTCGATCAGTTCAGCGGCTTTGGACCAAATGACCCGGTCGCTGGCGGTGGCCTTGGCCGAAGACCGTGTGCGCGTCAATGCGGTGGCCTTCGGCAGTGTCATGTCAAACTCGCTTAAGGAAACGCTGAAGGATCAAGCAGACCTGCGGACAGAAATCCTTGATTGTACGCCCATGGCCCGGATCGCCTCCCCGTCCGAAGTGGCCGATGCGGTGCAATACCTTGCCTCGGAAGGGTCGGGATTTGTCACCGGTCAGGTGATCACCATCGACGGCGGACGCACTTTGGTCGATCCGGTCACGTTGCCCGCGCATTGATCCGCGCAAGTGTCATTTTTTCCTGACACTTTGCCTGTTCCTTGCTAAGATTGGCGCACGACCAACGGAGACGACCATGACTGCCCATTTCGACGACAAGAAAGCCCGCGCCAGCGGATGGTTTCGGCAATTGCGCGACGATATCGTTGCGGCCTTCGAGGCCTTGGAAGACAGCCAAACCGAAGGCCCCTTTGCCCATCTGCCGCCCGGGCGGTTCGAAGTGACCGAAACCACCCGCGCCAGCGACGACGGCAGCGATGCGGGCGGCGGTCTGATGAGCGTGATGCGCGGTGGTCGGGTTTTCGAGAAGGTCGGCGTCAATATCTCGACCGTCTATGGCACTTTGGCCCCCCGCGCCGTGGCCGCGATGGCCGCGCGCAAGGACATCCCCGGCATGGCCGACGATCCGCGGTTCTGGGCGTCCGGCATTTCGCTGGTGGCGCATATGCGCAACCCGCACACACCCGCCGTGCATATGAACACGCGGATGTTCTGGACCCCGCAAACATGGTGGTTCGGCGGCGGATCGGACCTGAACCCCTGCCTTGAAAAGGCCGAGGATACAGAAGCCTTTCACGCGGTGCTAAAGGCGTATTGCGACCGCCACGGACCCGAGATTTACCCGGAATACAAAGCCTGGGCGGATGAATACTTTTTCGTGCCGCATCGTGGGCGCGCGCG
>CAZIKH010000019.1:0-19140 GCA_964539755.1 uncultured Dinoroseobacter sp.
GAACCTGCAACCTGCCCCTTAGGAGGGGGCTGCTCTATCCAGTTGAGCCACGGGGTCCCGCGCCCTTCATGCGCAATCTGACCCGGCTGTGCAAGTTCGGCGCAGCCCCGCGACAAGGCTTGGACAAGGCTGGGAAAAGTCGGCTATCGTTTTCCCACGAAGACCGGAGTCCCCATGAACGATACCATCCCGCCCCGCCGCCCCCTGACCTTGCGCGACGTGTCCGAGGCCGCCGGCGTCAGCGAAATGACGGTCAGCCGGGTGCTGCGCAATCGGGGCGACGTGTCCACCGCGACGCGCGAACGGGTTTTGGAAACCGCGCGCGAAATGGGCTATGTCCCCAACAAGATCGCGGGCGCGCTGGCGTCAAGCCGGGTCAACCTTGTGGCGGTCGTGATCCCGTCGATTTCCAACATGGTCTTTCCCGACGTGATGGCGGGCATTTCCACCGCGCTGGAAGACACGCCCCTGCAACCCGTGGTCGGACTGACCAGCTACAAGCCCGAAAAAGAAGAACGGGTGCTGTACGAGATGCTGTCTTGGCGTCCGTCGGGCGTGATCGTGGCGGGGTTGGAACACACCGAGGCGGCGCGCGCCATGCTGGCGGTGTCCGGCATTCCGGTGGTCGAAGTGATGGACACCGATGGCGAAGCGATTGACTGCGCCGTGGGCATTTCGCACCGCCGCGCGGCCGAGGTGATGGCCGATGCCATCGTCGATGCGGGCTATCGGCGGATCGGGTTCGTGGGCACCGCCTTGGGCATGGATCACCGCGCCCGCAAACGGTTCGAAGGCTTCGTGGCCGCGCTGGGCAAGCGCGGGGTCGAATTGGAAGACCGCGAGTTTTACGCAGGCGGGTCGGGCATGGCCAAGGGGCGCGAGTTGACCGAAACGCTGCTGCATCGCAGCCCGGATCTGGATTTCATCTACTATTCCAACGACATCGTTGGGGCGGGCGGGCTGCTCTATTGTCTTGAAAAAGGCTATGACATTCCCGGCAAGCTGGGTCTGGCCGGGTTCAATGGCGTCGATATACTGGGCGGCCAACCGATGCGGCTGGCCACCATCGACAGTTGCCGCACCGAGATCGGGAAACTGGCCGCCGAAATGGTGCTGAAACGGATGGACACGCCCGGCCCGCCGGACATCGTCAAGCTGACACCGAAGCTGGACATCGGCGACACCATGCGCCCGCCATCGCAGGGCTAGCGGTCAGGTTCTGGCAAGCCACAACAAAATGGGTCAGCAAGACTGACGCATTGTTTCGCATGCGAAACAATAGGGCAGAGTTGCTGACCTAAAGTTATGATTTCCTTAACCTTTTTGCGCGACCCGGATCAGGCCGCGCCGCGCGCTTGGCGCTTGCGTTCGTGCGGGTCGAGGAAGCGTTTGCGCAGCCGGATCGCGTTTGGCGTCACCTCGACCAGTTCATCGTCGTCGATATAGGCAATCGCCTCTTCCAAGCTGAACTGGATATGCGGGGTCAAACGGACCGCTTCATCATTGCCCGACGCGCGCACGTTGGTCAGCTTCTTGCCCTTCAGCGGGTTCACTTCCAGATCGTTGTCGCGGGAATGCTCGCCGATGATCATGCCCTGATACACCTTGGCCTGCGCCCCGATGAACATGCGACCGCGTTCTTCCAAGTTCCACAGCGCGTAAGCCACCGCTTCGCCGTCTTCCATGGAAATCAGAACGCCCGCGCGCCGTCCGGGGATCGGGCCCTTGAACGGGGCCCATTCGTGGAACACGCGGTTCAGCACGCCGGTGCCGCGGGTGTCGGTCAGAAACTCGCCATGATAGCCGATCAGGCCGCGCGACGGCACATGCGCGATGATGCGCGTCTTGCCTTCGCCCGCCGGTTTCATTTCGACCAATTCGCCCTTGCGCGCCCCGGTGACCTTTTCGATCACGGCGCCGGTGAACTCTTCATCCACGTCGATGGTGACCTCTTCGATCGGTTCGTGCTTTACGCCGTCGATCTCGCGGAACAGCACCTGGGGGCGGCTGATCGACAGCTCGAACCCTTCGCGGCGCATGTTTTCGATCAGGACGCCCATCTGCAATTCGCCGCGCCCGGCCACCTCGAAGGCTTCGCCGCCGGGGGTGTCGCTGATCTTGATGGCAACATTCGATTCCGCCTCTTTCATCAGGCGGTCGCGGATCACGCGGCTTTGCACCTTCTTGCCGTCGCGGCCCGCCAAGGGGCTGTCATTGATCCCGAAGGTCACGGTGATGGTGGGCGGATCGATCGGTTGGGCGGGCAGGGCTTCGTCGACCGCCAAGGCGCAGATCGTATCGGCAACGGTCGCCTTCGACATGCCCGCAAGGCTGACGATATCGCCCGCCACGGCTTCGTCGATATCCTGCTGCGACAGGCCCCGGAAGGCCTGAATGCGGGTCACGCGAAACTGTTCGATCTTCTGGCCATGACGGGTCAGCGCCTGCACGGTCGCACCGACCTTCAGTTTGCCGGATTCGACCCGCCCGGTCAGCAAACGGCCCACGAACGGGTCCGCCCCCAAGGTGGTGGCCAGCATGCGGAAATCTTCGTCCGCGCGCGCCTGTTGCTTGGGGCGGGGCACATGGCGCACGACCAGATCGAACAACGCGGACAAGTCCTTGCGTGGTCCGTCCAGATCGGCATCCGCCCAGCCCGACCGCCCCGAGGCGTAAAGATGCGGGAAATCCAACTGGTCTTCATTGGCGTCGAGCGCCGCGAACAGATCGAACACCTCGTCCAGCGCGCGGTCGGGTTCGGCATCGGGCTTGTCGACCTTGTTCAACACCACGATGGGGCGCAGGCCCAGCGCCAGCGCTTTCGAGGTGACGAACTTGGTTTGCGGCATCGGGCCTTCGGCGGCATCCACCAGCAGCACAACGCCATCAACCATCGACAGGATGCGTTCGACCTCGCCGCCGAAATCGGCGTGACCGGGGGTGTCGACGATGTTGATGCGCGTGCCTTTCCATTCGACGCTGGTGGCCTTGGCCAGAATCGTGATCCCGCGTTCGCGTTCCAGATCGTTGCTGTCCATCGCGCGTTCGGTGGTGGCCTGGTTTTCGCGATAGGTGCCGGACTGTTTCAGCAACTCGTCCACCAGCGTGGTCTTGCCGTGGTCGACGTGAGCGATGATTGCGATGTTGCGCAAATCCATAGGGGTGTCTTTCGAAAGGAGGAGTTGCGCGGCGCGTACCCCACGCGCGCACAAAAGGCCAGATGTCAAAACGCCAGCCCCGGTTTGCGGGACTGGCGCTGTGGCATTCGGGGTGTGGGGGCGGATCAGATCGCGCTGTCGATCCAGCTTTTCAGGGCCGCCTTCGGGGCGGCGCCGGTCTTGTTGGCGACGACCTGCCCGTCCTTGAAGATGAACAGCGCCGGAATGCCGCGCACGTTCAGGCCCGCAGCGGCGGTCATGTCGCTGTCCACGTTGACCTTGGCGATCTTGATCTTGTCGCCGTATTCCTCGGACAGTTCTTCCAAAGCCGGGCCGATCTGCTTGCACGGACCGCACCATTCGGCCCAGAAATCAACGACGACAGGAACGTCGGATTGTTTGACTTCGGCGTCAAACGTGGCGTCGGTAACGGCGACGGTGGCCATGTGCGTGCTCCTTGGCGATGCGAGTGTCAGGCAGCGAAGGTAAGAACTGTGGCGCAGAGGGTCAAGATGGGGTCCAGCGCGCAAGGGCTGCGCGCAGATGCGCGGGGTCCAGCGGCATCAGCCGGGCGGTTTTCGTCCACAGGATCGCGCAGCGCACGTCATGGGCGGGGTAAAGCTGGCACAAGGCCTCGTGATACGCCGCCATCTGGCGCAACAGGCCTTCGGGCACGTCTTCGGCCCGGTCCGGCACGGCGGCGTTCGATTTGAAATCAATCGCGGTGACGTGATCCGGCCCGACCAGCAAACGGTCGATCTGGCCCAGAATGCGCCGCCCGCCCAAACCGGGCAGATCGGCGGTGATCGACACTTCGGCCAGCCCATCGGGCCCGAAATAGGGCGCAAGATCCGGCGCGGTCAGCACCGCGCGGGCGTCGTCCAGCAGATCGGTGCAGCCCGCCGGGCCCAGCGTGGCCAAATGCGCCCAGCGCGCTGGCGGTTGACCGGGCAGATGTTCCAGCAGCCAGTGCAGCGCGGTGCCGCGTGCCTTGGCGGCGTCTTGGTCCAGCGCGTCTTCGTCGAAGCCCGCCACCTTTGCCCCGCCCAAGTCCGAGGGCGACAAGCTGGGGCTGGGGTCGGTGGGGCGTGCCGCGTGATCCCGCATCCAGTCGGGCAAGGGGGCAGGTGCGCCCGGCGCGGCGGGCGGCTGGGCGGGGCGGCCCAGCGGCGCGGGCCAATCCCCGGTTTCAAAGCGCAACGTTTCGCCCGTATCCGGGCCGGGCATCCGCGCCGCGCCGCGCCGTTCAAGCCCGGTGCGGACCGCTTCGTACCAAGACGCATCGTCGGTGTCGCCCGCAGCGGCCACGATCAGCCAGGATTCCGCGCGGGTCATCGCGACATAAAGAAGCCGCAGGCGTTCTTCGGCATCGCGTGTTGCGGCCGCGTCCATCGCCTGTGCGATCTCGGGCGTTGCGTCGGATTTCGCGCCGCGCCACAGGACCGTGCCATCGGCCAGCCGGATCAGGTTGCCGCCGCCGGGCGGTTTGCGCGCCCCGCAGTCGGGCAGGATGACGATGGGGGATTCCAGACCTTTGGCCCCATGCACGGTCATGACCCGCACCCGGTCGCCTTGCTGGTCCAGCGCGCGGCGCAGATCGCTGGTGTCCTGCGACATCCAGCCGACAAAGCCTGTCAGCGACGGCACATTGCCTTGTTCATAGGTCAAGGCCTGCGCCAGCAGCGCGTCGATGCCATCTTCCGCCTCGGCGCCCAAGCGGGCCAACAGGTTCGCGCGCCCGTCATGGCGGGTCAGAACCCGGTCGATCAGATCGAAGGGGCGCAGGAAATCCGCCTGTTCCAGACAATCGCGCAACAGACCCAGCGTTTCGGTCGGCACATCCGCACGGTCGCGGATCGCCGCCCACAAGGGCAGGCCCGCGCGCCCGGACGCGACCTTGAACAGCTGGGCTTCGGTCCAGTTGCACAAGGGGGACCGCAGCACCGTTGCCAGCGACAGGTCGTCTTCGGGCAAGGCCGCAAAGCGCAGCAACGCCATCAGATCGCGCACCGCCAATTCGCCCCCGATGCGCAGACGGTCGGCCCCGGCAACGGGCAAACCGCGGTCTTTGCAGGCGCGGATGATCTCGTGAAAGATGTCGCTGCGGCGCTGCACAAGGATCAGGAAATCCCCGGCGGTGACAGGCCGGGTCGTGCCGTCGCTGGTGGTGATCTGGGTGCCCTGCGCGATCAGGCGCACCATCTCGTCGACAACCTGCCGCGCCAGCCGCAACCGATGATCGGTCTCGGGCAAGGCATCGACCGGGCTGTCAAAGGGCAAAGGTTCCGGCGTTTCGGTCTTTTCGATCAAGGGCCACAGATCGACCCGCCCCGGCATGGCACCATGAAACGCGGCGTGGGCGCTGTCACCGCCAAGCCCCTGATGGCCCAGCGCGGCGAAGGTTTCATCGACCACTTGCAGGATCGCGCTGGCCGACCGGAACGAAAACTTCAGCGACCGTGTCTGGAAGGGTTCTTGGGCCGCCGTCAGCGCGGTTTCGAAATAATCGCGCATCCGGCCAAACCCATCGGGATCGGCCCCTTGAAAGGAATAGATCGACTGTTTGGGATCGCCGACGACGAAAATCGTGCGCTGCACATCCGCCCGCGCGCCCTGCCCGGTGGCGAATTCCCGCGCCAGATCGCGGATGATGTCCCATTGCACGGGCGAGGTGTCTTGGGCTTCGTCCACAAGAATGTGGTCGATCCCGCCGTCCAGCCGGAACAGGACCCATTGCGCCACGCCGCTGTCAGATAACAGCGCGCGCGCTTTCAGGATCAGGTCGTCGAAGTCCAGCCACCCGCGATCCTGCTTGGCCTGCGCATAGGCGGGCAGCAGCCATCCGGCGAAGGCGTGCAGCGCGGTGGATCGGTCCAAGGCCTGCACGGCAAGCCGCGTCTGGCGGGCACCTTCCACCCGCATCATCAGGTCGTTCAGATCGTCGATGTGGTCGGCGAAAGCCTCCCGTCCATCCTTGGTGGGGAACGCATCGACCTTGGCGGCAAACGGCGCCTTTGCCCCTGCCCCGAACAGAAGCACGCCTTCCAGCACCGCGAACCAATCGGTCGACGGGTGATCCAGATCCAAGGCGCACAGTTTCTGGCCCGCCTTCAGATCGTTGCCGCCGCGCGTCAACAACAGCGTCCGCAGCGCCGCCAGAAGGGCACAATCCCCGGGCCCAAAGGTCTGCTGCGCCAAGGCCTCCAAGGTCAGGTCGGCGGGCAGGCCCAACTTGGCTGCCAACCCGGCGCGGTCCTGCACCGGATCGAAAGACGCCCGCGCCCCGATCACGGCCTTGGTCAGCTGTTGCAGCCCGCCCCCGCCCAACAGCCGGGCCATGTCGTCAAAGATCGGCTGATCCGGCCCGCCCGCCAATTGGTCCAGCAGGTCCGCCTGCAACAGTTCGGCGGATCGGTCGTCCATTTCGACAAAGCCGGGTGAAACCCCGGCTTCCAAGGGAAACCGCCGCAGCAAGGCCGCGCAGAAGGAATGGATCGTTTGCAGTTTCAGCCCACCGGGCGTTTCGATGGCCCGCGCGAACAAGGTGCGCGCGCTGCGCAGCACCTCGGGCGTGTTGTCCGCCGGATCGACCCCCAGGTCGTCCAAGGCCTGTTGCAAGGTCGCATCCTCGGCCATGGCCCACGCGCCCAAGCGCCGGAACAGGCGGTTCTGCATTTCGGTGGCGGCGGCGCGGGTATAGGTCAGGCACAAGATGCGCTGGGGCGGCACGCCGCGCAGCAACAACCGGGCGACACGATCGGTCAACACGCGGGTCTTGCCCGAGCCTGCATTCGCCTCCAACCAGGTCGAGCTTTGCGGGGTCGCCGCAAGGATCTGGGTTTGCGTGGCGTCGTCGCGGGGGGCGGTCATGCGACGGCCTCCGGGGTTGCGGGGTCGGTGTCGTCCCATTCGCCATGGCGGGCCAGATGGTCATAATCGCCTGCCCATAGCTGTCCCTGCACCGCGCGGCGCGACAGATACCCTTTGTCAGGCTGCAAATACGCCCGGTACAAGGTCAGGAACGCCGCCCAGGATTGGGCGACGAAGTCTGGCGCCTTGGCGCGGGAAACCTCGGTCGTCTTCAGGTCCTTGTGCAGCCCCAGATAGGCGATCCGGTCCACCGGCGCGGCGGGCACATCTTTGAATCCGCCCGCTTCGGCCACCGCCGCCTCTAGGTGCAGTTGGCGATTGTAACTGTCGATCACCTTGGGGCTGGGCGGCGCGCCGCTTTTGTAATCATAGATCACCAGCGCCCCGTCAGGGGTCCGGTCGATCCGGTCCGCCCGGCCAAAAAGCTGCCCCCCCTCTGGCAAGGCCAAGGTCCCATCGCATTCCTGCACAAAAGGCTGCGCGATCTGGCGGCGCTGGGCTTCGGCGTGCAGAAACCCGTCGGCAATCTGGTCGATATGGGTCAGCCATTGGCGTTCCGCCGCTTTCCAGACCGGGCCGGACACCAAGACCTGCTGCGCGGCGGCGCGCAGAACCTCGCCCGCGTTGTCGGGCAGACCATCCCAGGTTTGCTTGGTAAAGGCCTCGAACACCTTGTGCAGCATCTGGCCGCGCAAGCGCGCATCCGGGGCAAGGCGCAGGTCGTCCAAGGGCCGCAAACCCAGCACGCGTTTGGCATAGATCGCATAAGGATCGCGGCGCAGTCGTTCGACATCGGTGAAGGAAAACGCCTTGGGGCGCAGCGCCATGGGCGGGATCGGTTCGGGCCGCGTCGCCGCCTTCAGGCATCGGCGTGGCGTTTCCAGCAAGGTCAGGTCCGCCAGCAAGGCTTGGCCCCGGGCGCGCATTTCGGCCAAGGCGTGTTCGCCATCGGGCCCCAAGCCGCCCAGCAGGTTGGTCAGGCGGTTCAACCAGCGCGAGGGGACGGTTTCCGCTTCGGCATCGCGGCGGGCGCGGGTCAGCACCACCAAGGGCGCGCAAGCGGCTTGTTGGAAGTCATGCGCCTGCAAGCCGATCCGCCGATCTGGCAGGGTCAGGCCCGCCTGTTGGCGCATCTGGCGGTTCAACCACGGATCGGGCGCGGGTTGGGCAGGCCAAACGCCGTCATTCAGCCCGCCCAGAATAACCAGATCGGCGGTCTGTTCCCGGGCTTCGCGCGGGCCAAGGATCAACACGTTTTCGTGCGGCTGAACGGCATCGCGCACGGTGGCGGCCTGCAGCAGATCGGTCAAGAGATCGGCAAAGCCCTGCGCGGTGTACGCCCCCCCGGCCCCGGCTTCGTCCTGCAAGCCATCGATCAGCTTGCGGGCTTCCTGCCCGGCCTTTTCCAACCACAGTTCCCCGGTCTCGGTCCCGGTTTCCGTGCCGTTGGCGACCCGCGTCAGCAGGTTCAGATACCGGGTCAGGCGGTCGGCAAGCGGCACACGCGCGCTGGGGGTCGCGGCCTCCAGCACGGCACATAGCCAGTCGGTCCAAGCCTGTCGCGCCTTGGGGTCGGGCGGGGCGGCGTCCCGCGCCTGCGTCCATGCGCGCAGATGCGCCGGTGTCGGGGACACCACCCCTTGGCGGCGCAACCAAAGTTCCAGATCCCGGGCGCATAGAAGGTGCAAATTGCGCTGGCCCGACCCGCTGGCGGTCAGCGGGTGTTTCAGCAAGGCGACCAACGCTTCCGAGCTGACCTCGCCCACGCTTAAGGCCGCGACCTGCCGCATCAGGCGTCCGGGCGGGGACAGGGCCAAGGGGCGTCCCGCGCTGTCATCGGGCAGGATCCGCCAACGGTCGAGGGCGGCGGTGACCTGTCGGGTCAGCATCCGGTCCGGCGTGATCAAGGCGACCGTCTGGTTGTCCCGGATGGCACGGCGCATGCGCAGGGCAATCGCGGCAGCTTCGGCGCGGGGGCTATCGGCCTCGACCAAGGTCAGGCCGGCACAGGCGGTCTGCAAATCGCCCAGCTTGGGTCCTTCCTGTCGCCATTGATCCGTGACAGGCGCGGGACGCAGCGCCAAAGACAGCAGGCGGCTGCGCGGGGTCGACACCGCCCCGTCGAGGTTCGGGGACCATGGGGCGACATCGCGCGCCCGCAGGTCCAGACGCTGCATCACGCGCGCCAGACGGTCTTGGGGGTGGTCCTGTGCATGGGTCAGGTCCGCATCGGGCGCAGCAAGGCGGTCCCAAATCGCTTGCGGCTGATCGAAATCGAAGCCGGGCAGCACCACCGCCCCCTGGGGCAGGCGGGCGACGGCCTGCATCAGCCGCGCGGTGGTGCCCCGTGACCCGGTCGAACCGACCAGCAGAATCGGCGTCGCGGGCGGATTGTCGGCCCAAGCCGCTGTCAGATGATCGACATATGTCGCCAAGCGTTCCGCCGGATCGCTGTCCCCGGTTTCGGCGGCGGCATAGTCAAGCACGATGCTGACAAACCGCAAGGCGCGGGCCCAATGGTCCGAGTGATCGCGCAGATCGAGGCTGCGCAAGGCTTCGGCGCTGACCCCCTCGTCCTGCATTTCGTCCAGCAGCAACGCCAAGCTGTCCGCCAAGGGATAGGCCGCGCTGCGCGGGGCCAGTTCGGGTTCGGCCAACAGCAGCTGTTCGACCAGCTGCGCCAGCGTCAGGCGGCGGCGCAGGGGCGGGCGTTCGGGCGGCAAGTCGAACAGGCCGAAGGCGGCCCCCTGCGGGCCTGCCAACTGCGACACGCTCAGGATGCGGGGCAGCATCATGGCCGGACCGGTGGCCAGACGCGCGGCGATCTCGCGCCCCATGCGTTCGGTGTTCACAAGGATGCGCAGGCGCGCCCAGTCCTGCGGGGCCGCCCCGGCCATACGATGGCGCAGACCTTGCACGAATTGCGCGGGAAAGGCGCAGCCCGGGGGCAGGCCGAACACCCGGGGGCGGTCAGGGTTTGGGTCGAACATCGGGCATTTCTAGCATGGCTTCGGCAAGGGGGATACCTTCGGGGGTGCCCACATCGGCCCAGTCGCCGGGATAGACGCAGCCGAACAGACGGTGCGCAGACAACAGGCGCTGCCACAGCCACCAGATGGAAAACGCCCCCTCGGGACCCGATTGCAGCAGGTCGGGTTTGACGATCTGCGCGCCCGTAAAGACCATGCCGCCGGGGCGCGTCACCGGTCCGCCAAGGGGCGCGCAGTCGAAATCCCCCGACCCGCTGTGGCCATGGGCGCGGGGGCGGGGCACCAGCAGCAACAGGGCATCCATCCGCGCGGGGTCCCAAGCCGGGCGCAGCACCGTCAGGGGACTGGGGCCGGACCAGACCGCATCGGCATTCAGCGTAAAGACCGGCCCATCGCCCAGAAGGGGGCGCGCGGCGCGCAGCCCGCCCCCGGTTTCCAGAAGCTGGGGTTCGTGGGACAGAACCACATCGGGGCGATCTTGCAGATGGCGTTCCAATTGCGCGGCATGGGCATGGGTGTTCACCACGATCCGCGCGGGCGGGTCCGCATCGACCTGCGCCAAGGCATGGTCGATCAGGGCGCGTCCGGCAACACGGACCAGTGCCTTGGGGCGGTCCAGCGACAGGGGGCGCATGCGTGTGCCCAGCCCGGCGGCATAGATCATCACCGCGTCGGGATCGTGCCGCATCGGGACCTCAGATCATCAAGATGGGCATCGGACGGGGGCGGCAGAACCCGCTGCACCGTGTCGGCCAGCGCGCCCAAGGCCGGATCGGCCAAGGCGATGGACAGATGGCCCCAGACGCGGGGGATCAGATCGACATAGGCGGGCTTGCCGAAATGCAGCGACAGCCGCGCGAAGACCCCGAGGATACGCAGACTGCGTTGCGCCAGCAGCCCGGCGCACAGGGTCTGAAATTGCGCATGGGGCATCCCGATGCGCGCGGCATAGCGCGCTTGCAAAGGGGCGATCAGGCCGGGCGCAACATCGCGCCGCGCATCGAACAGCAAGGACACCAGATCGTATCCGACCGGCCCGGATTGGGCGTCTTGGAAATCCAGCACACCCACCCGGCGCAGCCCGTCGCGCGCGGGCAGCCACAACAGGTTCTGGGCATGGAAATCCCGGTGGATCAGGGTTTGCGGGGCCTTGTCGAAGATCGGCGTCAGCGCCGCCATCGCTTGGACCAAGGCCCGCGCTGCGGCGGGGGCGCCCGCGTACCAAGTGCCCGCCAAGGCGGCAAGATCGGGCATTTGCGGCCCATAGGGCACGACCCCTGGCGGCACCGCATGCCCCGCCAGATCGGCCAGCAGGTCAACCGCCGCTTCGTACAGCAGGGGTTCCTGGTCGGGGGCATCGGCCAGAAGGCTGGAAAACAGATCGTCGCCCAGATCTTCCATCAACAAGAAGCCCTGTTCGGCCTCGGCCGCCACCAGTCGGGGCACACTATACCCCAAGGCAGACAGGTGTTCGGCCATCGCGACAAAGGGGCGGATGTCTTCGCCGCTGGACGGGGGCGCGTCCATCACCACCATGGACCCGTCCTTGGTTGCAATCCGCCAATACCGACGCAGCGAGGCATCGCCTGCCAAAGGGCGGGGCTGGCCTGCGTCGGGCGCATGGGTCGCCAAGAACGCTGTCAGCAGCGCCGCACGGTCAGACATGGTCGGCGATCCGGGCGCGCAGACGGGTGCCGCTGGCGGTGTCGGGCAGGTGCAACCGGGCCTTGCGCGCCGCACCGCCCGCATCCGTCAGGGCGATCAGGATCGCATCGTCCGGGCACAAGGGACCCAGCCGGTCGGGCCATTCGATCAGGCAGATCGCGGTTTCGAAGGCGTGGTCCAATCCCAACTCCACAAGGTCATCGGGCCCGGTCAGGCGGTAGAGGTCGACATGCCAGATCTCGTGCGGGCCAAGGTCGTAGGTCTGGACCAGCGTGAAGCTGGGGGACGGGACGTCCTCCCATTGCCCCACTGCGGCGAGGCGGTCCTGAATAAGCGCCCGCGCAAAGAAGGTTTTTCCGGTGCCAAGATCGCCCTGCAACAGAACCGTATCCCCGGGGCGCAGCGCCGGGGCCAAGGCGCGCGCCAAGGCGATGGTCGCGGCCTCGTCCGGCAGGTCAAGGACCAAGGGGTCGGTGCGCGCGGCGAGAGCTTCGGGACAGGACATGGGGCCAAGACTATCGCAGTCGGGGCCGGGAACAAGCGGAATGGCCATGGTCCGCCCCCGCGAGGGGTGGGGTCAGTTGGTGCGGGCTTCCAAGGCTGCCCGGGGGCGAAAGATCGGCACCTCGTCCGCCTGCCGGAACGAGATCAGCGTCGCCCCCCCGCCAAGCGCCTGCATCCGACAGGCCAGCGCGGTGCCATCGGCCAGCCGGGCGGTTTCGGTCCAATCTGCGCGCGGTCCCACCCCGATGACGAATTCGCGGATATCCCCCCAAACCTGCGCCGGTCCGGCAACGGTTTGCCAGACGCGCTGGGCGTCCACGATGCTGGGGGCGGTCGCGGGCATGTCCGTCCCGGCTTCGTCCAACTGCCACAGATCGGCATAGGCCCGATTGACCATCAGTTGCGTGCCGGTGGGCGAAAACACAACGATGGCATCTTCGACCGCGTTGATCACCGATTGGCCCAGTTCCAGTTCCGCCCGAAACCGCCGCGTCAAAGCCATTTCATCCGAGATATCTTCGATCAGAAAGGCCAGACCGCCTTCGGGATGGGGTCGCGCGCAAACCCGGTAGACCCGGCCATCGGGCAGCGACCAGACCTCGTCAAACTGGCCGTTTTCGGCTTGGGTTTCGATCTGGTGCAGGCGGTCCAGCCACCCTTTGTAGTCTTTGGGTTCCGGCAGCGCATTGCGGTTGCGCAAGGTGTCGAACACGGTGGCCAGCGTGGGCCGATTGGCCAGCCAGTCGGCCTCCAGCCCGGTCAGGTCGATCAGGGCGGGATTGAACATGATCAACCGTCGGTCCCGGTCGAAAATCGCCAGCCCGGTGCGCAAATGCGCAAAGGTCTGGGTCAGGCTTTGCATCATGCGACGGGTCTTGTCTTCGGCGGCCACTTGCCCGTCGATGGGCAAGGCGCTGCACAGAAGCATCGTGCCCGTATCGGTCGCTTCGACCGCGAACCAGTGCCGGGTGCCGTCCGGCAAGCTGACCGAGGCGCGCCGATGCGTGGGCGCGCCGGGCAGACCGCGCGGCAGGAATTCCGCGAACAGGTCCGGCAAGGGCCAGCGGCGGGCCGCGTCGGGGTCCACCTTGGCCACCAGCGCCTGATAGGCGGGATTGGCCCAGCGCAAGGCCCCATCGGCATCGCGCTGCCATTGCAAGGCAGCGGTTTGCGCCAAGGCGGACCGCAACAAGGCCAGTTCGTCCTGATCCACCGGGGCAGGGTCGGGCAGCGCAACCGCGGCGGATCGCGCCGGGGTCTGGCCGGGGGCGGCGGCGCGGGGCAGAACCGGGACCGGATGCATCCGCCCCGCGATCCAGATCAGCCCGCCCACCGCACAGGTCGCCGTGGCCAAGGACAAGCCAATCAAGGTCAGCAATGTGTCCAGATCAATCGCGGTCATGGGCCGGTCCCCCGTTCGGCAGACGCAAGAAACCCGACCAGTAGACCGCACCGGACGTAAAGAATTGGTTAATCGGTCGAGAGGGGTCGGCCCTGATCCGAAAACTCGATGGGTTGGTTCTGGCCCAAGCCCCGGTTCGACGGGGCTTCGGACACCAGCGCTTCGCGGGCCCAGACGGCCTCGACGATTGCGCCGCAGCGCACGGGGCGGTCGCTGGGGGCCATGAACGGATCGGACCCATTGGCGAAGGTCAGTTCCGCGCCGGTGCGTTCCAGCAAGGTCTTGGCGATGAACAGGCCCAGACCCATGCCTTCGTAGCCGGGGCGCTTGACCTGATCGTCGCCAGAGGCCTTGCGCCGCCGCACGAAGGGATCGCCGATGCGCCCCATGACTTGTTGGGGAAAGCCGACCCCATCGTCGATGATCCGCACCAGAATCACCTCGTCCGTCCAATGCACATCGATCCAGACATTCGCCTCGGCGAAGTCGACGGCATTCTGAACAAGGTTCCGCAAGCCATGGATGATTTCGGGCTGGCGCCGGATCGAGGGCTGGCGCGGGTCCCCTTCGGCCGAGGGCGAAATGTCGAAATGCAGCGTCTTGCCGCGTTCCGCGTGGGGTTCGGCCGCTTCGCGCACGACCGCGCCCAAGGGCGCGCTGCGCAAATGCAGATCGTCTTTGCCCGCCCGGCCCATGGATCGCAGGATGTCACGACAGCGATCTGCCTGATCGCGGATCAGGATCGCATCTTCGCGCAAGACCGGATCGTCCAGTTCTTCGGCCAGTTCGGAACTGACCAGCTTGATCGTGGCCAGGGGCGTGCCCAATTCATGCGCTGCCGCCGCCACAACACCCCCCAGATCGGTCAGTTTCTGTTCGCGCGCCAAGGCCATCTGCGTGGCCAGCAAGGCTTCGTTCATCGACTGGCTTTCGCCCGTCACCCGATAGGCATAAGCCCCAAGGAACAGCACCCCGATCACGATGGCGATCCAGAAGCCGAAGATCAGCACATCGGGCATCCGCAGGATGAACCCCTGTTCCATCCGCAAGGGCACGTGGAACATCGCCACCAAGGTGGTCAGCAAGATGGCGACCAGCCCCAGAATGATCGTGGACCGCAGGCGCAAGGTCGCCGCCGAGATCGTGACCGGGGCCAGGATCAGCAGGGCGAAGGGGTTGTTCAAACCGCCCGTCAGATACAGCAGGAACGCCAGTTGCGAGACATCGAACAACAGCGTCGCGAAGGATTCCGCCTCGGACAGGCGCTTGTTTTCGGGATAGACGAAAATTGCGACGACATTGGCGATGATCGACGCGCCGACCGCAACATAGAGCAAGCCGTAGTTCAGTTGCAGGTTCAGAAACTGGGTTACCGCCGCGATGGTGATGATCTGGCCCGCAATGGCCATCCAGCGCAGCAGGATCAGCGTCCGCAACCGGACCCAAGTGGTGCGATCCGGGGTCTGGAAGGGGCTTGCGGGGAAGTCGGTCATGAAGAAACGATCACTCGCTCGTGTTGGGCGTGGTCGAAATGTCACACTGTTTCGACAAGGGGACAGGTTTTATCTGCGCGCCGAGGCTTGGATTGGCTTTGGTCTACGCGGGGACATCATGCGCTTTTATGTCGGAACGGCAATCGTTCTAAGCTTGGGCCTGATCGGCGGAACCGTCTTCATGGCGTTCTTCAACACGCCGGACGATGCTTATGCCCAATGCCGTGGGGGCGCAGTGGCCAGCGGCAGCGCCAGCATCGGCGGGCCGTTCGAACTGGTCGATGAAACCGGCGCGACGGTGACCGATGCCGATGTGATCACCAAGCCGACACTGGTCTATTTCGGCTATACCTTCTGCCCGGATGTCTGCCCGCTGGATGCGTATCGCAACGGAATTGCGGTGGATTTGCTGCGCGAAGACGGGTTTGACGTGGGCAGTGCCTTCATTTCGATAGACCCGGAGCGCGACACGCCGCAGGTCTTGGCCGAATTCACAGACGTGATGCATCCCGACATGATCGGCCTGACGGGCAGTGCCGAACAGGTGCGTGCGGCCAGCCAAGCCTACCGCACCTATTACAATCGCCAAGACACCGACGACGAATTCTATCTGGTCGATCATTCGACCTTTACCTATCTGGTTTTCCCCGAGATCGGGTTCGTGGATTTCTTTCGCCGCGAAGCCAGCGCCGAACAGATTGCCGAACGCGTGGCCTGCTTTATCGATGCAACCTAAGCGGCGTTTGACCGCACCCGATTAAACCCCTAAGACTGTGGAAAAATCATCGGGAAGGGAGAGGCCAATGAACGACCGGCCTTTGCGTGATATCGGCGAGGATCCCTCGCTTCTGTTGGTTGACGACGACGAACCATTTCTGCGCCGCTTGGCCCGGGCGATGGAAAAACGCGGGTTCGAGGTTGAAACAGCCGATTCTGTCGCTGCGGGCAAGGCCTTGGCGACCGCGCGCCCCCCGGCCTATGCCGTGGTCGATCTGCGGCTGGAAGACGGCAACGGGCTGGACGTTGTCGAAGTGCTGCGCGAACGCCGCCCCGATGCAAAAGTCGTTGTCCTGACCGGGTATGGCGCGATTGCCACTGCGGTGGCTGCGGTCAAGATTGGCGCGACGGATTACCTGTCAAAGCCCGCCGATGCCAATGACGTGACCGCCGCGCTGCTGGCCGCCGGGGACGAATTGCCGCCGCCGCCGGAAAACCCGATGTCGGCGGATCGCGTAAGATGGGAACACATCCAACGCGTTTACGAACTTTGCGATCGCAATGTCTCGGAAACCGCCCGGCGTCTGAACATGCATCGCCGGACCCTGCAACGCATCCTCGCCAAGCGCTCGCCCCGTTGAAACACCTGCTGGCGGCAGGTCTGTTGCTGGCACTGGGGGCCTGTGCCACCGGCGCGCCCGGCCCTGCGCCACAAGCCAGCCGCATCGCCCTTGCGGCAGATGGCTTGGCGCCTGCGGGGTCGGAGCTGCGGATTGATTTCGGACGCGCGCAAGCGGGCGTGATCGACGCGGTCGCCGCCCTGCAAGGCGAAGCCCCCCGCAGCGTTCGTCAGAACCGAGACTGCGGCGCAGGCCCCGTGACCGCTGCGACATGGGACAACGGGCTGACCCTGAATTTCCTGAATGGGCGGTTTCTGGGATGGGTCGCACAATCCCCGTTCCAACCGACCTATCCCGACGGTGCCGTCCCGCTGGGCACACCGGCCGATGCCGTGCCAGTTACGCCCGAAGCAACGAGTCTTGGGCAGGAATTCGAACGGGGCGGCCTGTGGCACCTGATCGACGAAACCG
Source organism: uncultured Dinoroseobacter sp. (assembly GCA_964539755.1). Classification (GTDB taxonomy): domain Bacteria; phylum Pseudomonadota; class Alphaproteobacteria; order Rhodobacterales; family Rhodobacteraceae; genus Dinoroseobacter. Next base: position 16,891 of record CAZIKH010000019.1, read on the forward strand.
GGCAGGTCAGCACAATTTGGGCAGGGGTTACCTGTTTCTTTCGCTAGACCGGATCACAGATCGAAGCGCTTCAGCGTCTTGTCCACGATCAGCCCATTCGCCAGTTCAACGCCTTCGCGCGTGGCATAGGTCCGGAACCCTTGGCCAGCATAGTAGCGCAGACCGCTTGCATTATCGCTGCGGATATTCGCGTTGATCCATGCAAAGCCCTGCGCGCGGGCCGCCAATTTGGTTGCTGCGAACAAGGCGGTGCCAATGCCGCGTCCGGTGCGCTGCGGGTCGGCGAAACTGGCGATTTCAGCAACGTCCTCGCCCAGCGCGGCATTGGGTTCGATCCATTGAAAGCCCACAACCTGCCCCGCTTCGACCGCGACGTGCCACACGGCACGGGGTCCGCCCCCGGCGCACCATCCCAACAGGCTGTCGGCTGTTTGTGGGTCGGTCAGCGCCGTGGTGCCGCCCGCCGCGATCAGGGCGTTCAGGATCTCGGCCATTCGGCCAAAGTCCTGCGGGGTGGCCGGACGTACCGTTATCATGTCATCGCCTGCATCAAGGCATGATGGCGCTGCGTGAACGCCTGCCGCGCCACAACCGGGGGGCGCAATTGCACGTCCAAGCCATCCATGATCGGGGCGGGGGGACGCCCGAAGAACTTGTCCGCCTCGGCCTGCGTGAAACCTGCGATGCGCACCGCTTCCATCCAGGCTGACACCCTGTCGGCGCGCTTGATCGCCGCCTTCACGGTCTTGGGCAGGATCGCAGGCAATCCAAAGCGCAAATGGATCGCCGCGGTCAGGCGTTGGTCCAATTGCCCATAACCGGGACCGACCGCCGCCTTCACCGGGCTGATCATGTCGCCGATGACGTATTCCGGGGCGTCATGCAGCAGGGCGGCCAATTGCCATTTGACCGGGGCCTTGGGCTGCAGCCGGGTGAACAGGGTTTCGACCAGCAGCGCATGTTCGGCAACCGAATAGGGATAATCGCCCTTCGTTTGCCCATTCCAGCGGGCAACAAACGCCAAGCCATGGGCGATATCTTCGATCTCGATATCCATGGGGGTGGGGTCGAGAAGGTCCAGTCGACGGCCCGACAACATGCGTTGCCAAGCCCGGGGGGGGGCCTTGGGCATCGGGCGCTCCTATCGGGTATAAGCGCGTTTTGGCCGACCCGGTTCCACCCGTCAACCGCAGGCCAAGATGGCGCTTGCGCGGCGCAGGATTCGGCGCAATCTGACCGCGTCGCCTGCATGGTGCAGGCGCATTTTTCACAGGTGCATCATGGGTATCAAAGCAGCCCAATCCAAACCCTCGAAACCCGGTCAGCCGTCCAAACCGGGCAAAGGCAAGTAAGTCGATCTTCGGGGGTGCGGGCGACCGCACCTCCGTCTGCGGGGGCGCACCTGATCCCCTGAATACAGGTCATCTACACCCGACACGGGTCCCATATTTCGCCGCGTTGCGGTTGCGCGATCCAGTTGCTATGAGGCGGCAACGTTTTCCTCCCTCGAATGGACGCCGCTGATGACCGATTACATCGTCAAAGACATTGCCCTTGCCGAATATGGCCGCAAGGAACTGGATATCGCCGAAACCGAAATGCCGGGCCTGATGGCGCTGCGCGAAGAATTCGGGACCAGCAAGCCGCTGACCGGCGCGCGCATCGTCGGGTCGCTGCACATGACGATCCAGACCGCCGTGCTGATCGAAACGCTGGTCGCACTGGGCGCGGATGTGCGCTGGGCGTCGTGCAACATCTTTTCGACGCAGGACCATGCCGCCGCCGCGATTGCCGCCGCGGGCATTCCGGTCTTTGCGATCAAGGGGCAGTCGCTGGAAGAACACTGGGATTACCTCGACAAGTCGTTCATGTTCCCTGAAGGGCCGAACATGATCCTGGACGATGGGGGCGATGCGACCCTGTACATCCTGCTGGGCGCGCGCGCCGAGGCGGGCGAAGACATCATCCCGGTGCCGGAATCGGAAGAAGAAGCCGTGATCAAGGCGCAGATTGCCAAGCGTATGGCAGCAAGCCCCGGCTGGTTCACCAAGATGAAGGGCCAGATCAAAGGCGTTTCCGAAGAAACCACCACGGGTGTGCATCGCCTGTATGATCTGCAAAAGAAAGGCCAGCTGCCCTTCCCCGCGATCAACGTGAACGACAGCGTCACCAAGTCGAAATTCGACAACAAATATGGCTGCAAGGAATCGCTGGTCGACGGCATTCGCCGTGCCACCGACACCATGATGG
>CAZIKH010000020.1:0-18927 GCA_964539755.1 uncultured Dinoroseobacter sp.
CAAACCGCCCCCGATGCACGACTTCCACCCGCTCCAGCATCGCACGGCTCAGGCCCTCGGCCCCGTCGGTGGGAAAGCGCGCGGCGAAGGCCTCGATCCCGGCTTGGGTCTTGCGGCCGAAGGCGCCATCGGGGCGGCCTGTGTCAAAGCCCAAATCGTTCAGTTGGGATTGCAGCTGGCGCACGGCCTCACGGTCGGATTTGACGCTGTCGTCGATGGGAAAGGCGGCTGCGGCTGTTGTCGCCAGCGCAAAGAGCGCGGCGCCGAGGAAAGGGGCGCGGGGCAGTTGCATGGGTCCTCCGGTCGTTTTGGACCCAGAAGGTAGGCAATTTCGGGCAGAACCGACAATGCCCAAAATAGGTCAGCAATTCTGTCCTATTGTTTCGCATGCGAAACAATGCGTCAGTCATGCTGACCTAAAATTATGATTTCGTTAACCTTTTTGCCTAAGGCTGCATCGCGATCGCCTTGGCGGTCGCCGGGCGGGCCAGATTGCGCGCGACCCAGTTCACCACGTTTTCGCAGGCCGTCAATCGGTCGTCGTCAAACAGCGCATACATCCCCGCCCATGGGGCCGCGGCCATATCGGCGATGGAATAGTCCCCCGCGATATAGTCGCGCCCCTCAAGACGCTGGTTCAGCACCTCGAACAGGCGCACGGTTTCGTTCCGGTAGCGCGTTTCGGCATAGGGCACTTTCTCGGCCAGCCCGCGAAAATGGTTGGCCTGTCCCATCATCGGCCCCAGACCCCCCATCTGCCAATGCAGCCATTGCGAAACCTCGGCCCGTTCGGCGGGGGTCGTGCCGCCAAAGCGCCCGGTCTTTTCCGCCAGATATTGCAGGATCGCGCCGGATTCCATCAGCGTGATGCCGGTGTCGCGGTCCACGATGGCGGGGATCTTGCCGTTGGGGGAAATCGCGCGGAAATCGGGTGTGTGCTGGTCGCCCGCCCCGATGTTGATCCAGTGGGTCTGGTAGTCCAACCCCATTTCTTCCAGCGCGATCAGCAGTTTGTATCCGTTGGGTGTGCCCCAGACATAGGCGTCGATCATGGCTGTCCCTTTCAGGCGGCTTTGTGGGTTTTGATGGCTTGCGCGGCGTCGATCACCGCGTCCTTCACGGGGCGGAATTTGAAGCCGAAGGTCGCTTCGGCCTTCGCGCCCGACACCGCCAGCGTGCGGTCGATATTGGGCAGGACCTCGCGCGCTTCGGCCAGGAATTTGCCCATCAGGCGCAGCATCCAGACAGGGGCCTCACGCGAGGGGGTCTTGAGGGTGCTGTCCCAGTCGCGCAGCATGCGCCCGACTTCCAGCAGGCGCGGGGCCCCGCTGACAGCGGCAAAGCGTTCGCCCTTGGCCGCGTCCAACCCGATGGCGGCGACGTGCAGGAATGCGACGTCGCGCACATCGACAACCACCATGTCCATCGGCGGGGCCATCGGCACCTTGCCGGTCATCAACTGTTCGACCAGTTCCAGCGAGGCCCCGAACCGCCCATCCATCGGCGCGCCAAACACGGCCCCGGGGTTGATGGTGGTCAAGTCCATCTCGGGGTTCTGGGCGACAAAGTCCCACGCGGCGCGTTCGGCCAGCGTTTTCGAGGCCTCGTAGGCCCCGACCGAGGGGTCGTCGGGCGTGGTCCAGTTGGTTTCGTCCGACGCCTGCATCTTGGGCTTGTCGGCCTGTTTGTAGATCGCCGCGCAGGACGAGGTCAGGATGACCCGCGTGATCCCGGCGGCCTTGGCCGCCTTCATCGCGCGCAGGGTGCCATCGACGGCGGGGCGGATCAGGTCCTGCGGGTCCTTGGGCGAGGTCAGCGGGAAGGGCGAGGCGGTGTGCATCAGCACGTCGCAGCCCTGCATCGCCTCGGTCCAGCCGTCGTCCTTGTTCAGGTCCAGAAAGGCAAATTCCAGCTTGGCGTTGGGAAACAGCTCCTCGATCTCGGCCTTGCGGCGGTCGGACCGGACCGAGGCGCGCACCTGATACCCCTGTTCCAGCAATTCGCGCAGAATATGCTTGGCGATGAACCCGGACGCGCCGGTAACGAAAACCTTGGTCATTGTGTCAATCCAATCGAGTTGCAGAGCATGTCGAAGGCAAGATCGGCGTCTTCGCCTTCGAGGGTTTCGGTGATCACCAGATCAATCTGGAAAAGGATCAGCTTGGCGATGAAGGCGGCATTCGGGCCGCGGATCTGTCCGGCGGCCAAGGCGCGTTCCAGCCAGATGGCATGGGGCAGGGACATGGCGTCGATCTCGGCCCGGGTTTCGGGGCTGGCCAGACCGGCATCCAGCAGCAGGTGCATGATCTGGCGGTCCGCGGGCTGCGCGCGCGCCCAGTCAAGGTAGCGGTCCCAGTTTTCGCGCAGGGCTTGGCGGGTGAAAGGGGCGTCTTCCTTGTGGATCAGGCAGGCAAACATCGCGGTCTTGGCGCGTTTGTAGATCGCGTCGATCAGGGCCTGCTTGTTGGCAAAGGCATTGAACAACGTGCCATTCGACACGCCCGCCGCCTTGGCGATGCTGGCGGTTGAAACGCCCACGCCATCGCGCAGAAACAGCGCCGTCGCAGCATCCATGATTTTCGTGTCGCGGTCCGTCATGCGGGGGATCTAGGTTGGAGTGACTAGTCAGTCAAGCAGCGTCATCCGGTTTTTTCGCCCCGCGCGCGGCGCGCCGCCGATGCGGGAAAGCCACCTAGCCACAACGGGCGCGCGCGGCTATACTGCCACCCAGACCCGGCAAACGGGCGATCAGAGGCAGTACGAGCGGAGCATCCCATGACAGAAATGGTCTATGGAACCGTCCCCCCGCGTCCGGGCGAGGCGATCCTGCCACGCTGGTGGCGCACCTTGGACAAGGGCACCATGGGCGCGGTTTTTGGTCTGTTCGCCATCGGGCTGCTTCTGGGCTTTGCGGCCTCGATCCCGTTGGCGGAACGCAACGGCCTGCCGCCCTTTCACTATGTGCAACGCCAGATCGCCTTTGGGGGCTTGGGCCTGACGGTGATGGTCATCGTGTCGATGATGAAGGTCGAACAGGTGCGCCGTCTGGGCGTGATGCTGTTCTTGGTGGCCTTCGTGGGATTGATGCTGCTGCCTTTCTTCGGCACCGATTTCGGCAAGGGCGCGACGCGGTGGTTTTCCATCGGCTTTGGGTCGATCCAGCCCGCCGAATTCCTGAAGCCGGGATTCGTGGTCTTCGCAGCTTGGTTGCTGGCGGCCAGCCATGACATCAACGGGCCGCCGGGGCGCACGACCTCGCTGGCCTTCATGCTGGTGATCGTGGGCTTTCTGGTGATGCAACCGGATTATGGGCAGGCGGGGCTGATCCTGTTTGCCTGGGCGGTGATGTATTTCATCGCGGGCGCGCCGTGGCTTTTGGTGTTGGGCCTGTTCGGCCTGACCGCCGTGGGCGGGGTGATCGCCTATAACATGTCCCATCACGTCGCCAACCGGATCAACGGGTTCCTGTCGCCCGAAATCGATCCGCGCACGCAGCTGGGCTATGCCACAAACGCGATCCGCGAAGGGGGTCTGTTCGGTGTGGGCGTGGGCGAAGGATCGGTGAAATGGTCGCTGCCCGACGCGCATACAGATTTCATCATCGCCGTGGCCGCCGAAGAATACGGCCTGTTGCTGGTCGTCGTCATCATCGGCCTTTATGCCACCATCACATGGCGCAGCCTGTCGCGTCTGGCGCGGGACCGGGACATCTTTGTGCGGCTGGCCGGATCGGGGTTGGTGCTGCTGTTTGCGGCGCAAGCGGTCATCAATATGGGCGTTGCCGTGCGATTGTTGCCTGCCAAGGGGATGACCTTGCCTTTTGTCAGTTACGGGGGATCGTCCTTGCTGGCGTCCGGATTGGCCTTGGGCATCTTGCTGGCGTTGACCCGCAGCCGCCCGCAAGGCCAGATCGAGGATGTGTTCCTGCGCCGGGGCTTGGGGTGAGCGCGCCGCTGCTGATCATCGCCGCTGGCGGCACGGGCGGGCACATGTTTCCCGCCCAAGCCTTGGCCGAGGCGATGTTGGCGCGCGGCTGGCGCGTGCAATTGGCGACCGATGCGCGTGGCGCGCGCTATACGGGCGGGTTTCCCCCGGCGGTTGCGGTCGAGGTTCTGTCCAGCGCCACCTTTGCGCGCGGCGGGGTGCTGGCCAAGGCGCTGGTGCCCTTTCGTATTCTGGCGGGCGTCGTGGCGGCGGCGGTGAAACTGCGCCGGGATCGCCCGGCCGTCGTGGTGGGATTTGGCGGGTATCCGTCGATCCCGGCGGTGGGGGCGGCGTGGCTGTTGCGTCTGCCGCGCGCCTTGCATGAACAAAACGGCGTTTTGGGGCGGGTGAACCAGCTTTTTGCGCGCCGGGTCAACGCGGTGGCCTGTGGTACATGGCCGACCGCGCTGCCAGCGGGGGTCGAAGGGCATCCCACCGGCAATCCCGTGCGCGCGGCGATCTTGGCCGAAGCGGGTGCGCCCTATGCGCCGCCAGCCGAAACCGGGCCTTTGCGCGTTCTGGTTCTGGGCGGCAGCCAAGGCGCGCGCATCCTGTCGGACACCGTGCCCCCGGCCTTGTCGGCGATGGCCCCCGATCTGGTGGCCCGCTTGCAGGTCAGCCATCAAGCGCGCACCGAGGATGTGGACCGGGTCACCCGGCACTATGCCGAACACGGGATTGCGGCGGATGTGCAGACCTTCTTTACCGATGTGCCGCAGCGCCTGTCGGCGGCGCAATTGCTGATCAGTCGGGCGGGCGCGTCGACCGTGGCGGATGTCAGCGTGATCGGGCGTCCGTCGATCCTGATCCCCTTGGGCAGCGCCATTCGCGACGAACAGACCGCCAATGCGCGCGGCCTTGTCGATGCGGGGGCCGCGATCCTGATCCCCGAGCGTCGGCTTGACGCGCAGATGCTGTCGGGGCATGTCGCGCAAGTCCTGACCCAGCCTGATGCGGCGCAGCAGATGGCCGCCGCCGCCTTGTCGGTGTCGCGCCCCGACGCCACCGAACGGCTGGTCGAGATCGTGCTGCGCCTGTCGGGCCAGCCCACGCCCTGAAGGAAAGACCAGACCGGATGATCGCACGCGCCGCCACCAAATTGCCCGAAAAACTGGGCCCCATTCATTTCAGCGGCATTGGCGGCATCGGGATGTCGGGCATCGCCGAGGTGCTGTTGAACCTTGGCTATACCGTGCAGGGGTCCGACCTGAAGGACAGCAAGATCACCAAGCGGCTGGCCGATCTGGGGGCAAAGATCTTTATCGGGCAGGTCGCCGAAAATCTGGCCGAGGCCGAGGTTGTGGTGATTTCTTCGGCGATCAAGCCGGGGAATGCGGAATTGGAAGAAGCGCGCCGCCGCAGCCTGCCCGTGGTGCGCCGCGCGGAAATGCTGGCCGAACTGATGCGGTTGCGGTCGAACATCGCGGTGGCGGGCACCCATGGCAAGACGACGACCACCACGATGGTGGCGACGCTGCTGGACCATGGCGGGCTGGACCCCACGGTGATCAACGGCGGCATCATCCATGCCTATGGGTCGAACGCGCGCAAGGGCGAAGGCGAATGGATGGTGGTCGAGGCCGACGAATCCGACGGCACCTTTACGCGCCTGCCCGCGACGATTGCCATCGTTACCAATATCGACCCCGAGCATATGGAACACTGGGGCGATTTCGACCGCTTGCGCGACGGCTTTCACGACTTTGTTTCGAACATCCCGTTTTATGGCCTTGCGGTCTGCTGCACCGATCATGCCGAAGTGCAGGCGCTGGTCGGGCGTCTGACCGACCGACGCGTCGTGACCTTCGGTTTCAACGCACAGGCCGATGTGCGGGCCATGGGGCTGCATTACGAAAACGGGGCGGCCTTCTTCGATATCGCGCTGCAAAACGAAGGCACGGTGATCGAGGGCTGCACCTTGCCGATGCCCGGCGACCACAATGTGTCAAACGCCTTGGCGGCGGTGGCGGTTGCGCGCAATCTTGGCATGACGGCGGATGAAATTCGCGGGGCCTTGGCCGGGTTCAAGGGCGTGAACCGCCGCTTTACCAAGGTGGGCGAGGTCGGCGGGATCACCATCATCGACGATTACGGGCACCACCCGGTCGAGATCGCCGCCGTTCTGAAGGCCGCGCGGCAAGCGACCAAGGGCCGGGTCATCGCCGTGCATCAGCCGCATCGCTACACCCGGCTGCATTCGCTGTTTGACGAGTTTTGCGCCTGTTTCAACGAGGCCGATGTGGTCGGGATCACCGAGGTTTTCGCGGCCGGCGAAGACCCCATTCCCGGTGCCAGCCGGGACGATCTGGTGAAGGGGCTTGTGGCCCATGGCCACCGCCATGCCCGCATCGTCGAAAGCGAGGACGCGCTGGAAGCCTTGGTGCGCGAACAGGCCCGCCCGGGGGATATGGTCGTCTGTCTGGGCGCGGGCACGATCAGCACATGGGCGCATGGCCTGCCCGCGCGACTGGCGGATCTGGCATGACCGCGTTCTTTGCCTTTTGCCTTTGGGTGCTGGTGGCGACCGCGATCGGTTTTGCCCCACGGCGCTATCACTGGCGGGGGGCAATCGTGCTGTTGGCCACGGCGGGGCCGCTTCTGTGGGCGCTTTACGTGTCCTACGGGGCGTTGTGGATGCTGGTGGCGGCCTTGGGGATGGTGTCGATCCTGCGCTGGCCGATGCTCTATGTGCTGCGTTTGCTGGCGCGCGGCTTGGGGCTGCGGGCGGAATGAGTATTTGGACCCAGAAGAAGACAGGGGCGCGGGGATGATCGCGTCGGGTCTGGTTTTCTTTGCAATCTTCGGCCTGTTGGGCTGGCGGGGCGCTGTGCTGGTGGCCTCGGGGTTGGCGGCCTTTGGGTTGGCGGCGCTGGTGCTGGGCAGCGCCGGGGCGGCGCCGGGCTTGCTGGCGGTCTTGTGGATCACGGCGGCGCTGCTGGCCTATGGCACCGGGCGCTGGATGCGGGGGCGCGGTCCATGGGCAAACTGACCGAGAACCGCCCTTTGGCGGACTTGACCTGGCTGCGCGTCGGCGGCCCGGCAGAATTGTTTTTTCAACCCGATGACAAGGCCGATCTGGCGGCCTTCCTGCGCGACTTGGATCCCAAACTGCCGGTCTTCCCCATGGGGGTTGGATCAAACCTGATCGTGCGCGATGGGGGGCTGCCGGGGGCGGTGATCCGCCTCGGGCGCGGCTTCAACGGGATCGAGATTGCGGATGGGCAGGTGCGCGCGGGGGCTGCGGCCCTGGATGCGCATGTGGCCCGCAAGGCGGCGGAGGCGGGTCTGGACCTGACCTTCCTGCGCACGATCCCCGGCGCGATTGGCGGGGCGGTGCGCATGAATGCGGGGTGCTATGGCACCTATGTGGCCGATCACCTTGTGTCGGTCACCGTGATCCTGCGCGACGGCACCGAGGCGCATCTGGACAAGGCCGACCTGAACCTGCGCTATCGGCAAAGCGACCTGCCGCCCGGCGCGGTGATCGTCGAGGCCGTCTTTCAGGCCGAACCGGGCGACCCCGACGCCTTGGCGCAGAAAATGGCCGATCAATTGGCCAAACGCGATGCCACGCAGCCGACCAAGGACCGCACCGCGGGCAGCACCTTTCGCAACCCGGCGGGGTTTTCCAGCACCGGGCAAGCGGGGGATGCGATGGACCTGAAAGCCTGGACGCTGATTGATGCGGCGGGCATGCGCGGGGCGCGTCGGGGCGGCGCCCAGATGAGCGAGAAGCATTCCAATTTCCTGATCAACACGGGCGGGGCCAGCGCGGCGGACCTCGAATCCCTTGGCGAAGCGGTTCGCAAAAAGGTTTTCCAAACCACAGGCCACGCGCTAGAGTGGGAAGTGATGAGAGTCGGCAAACCGGCTTCGTCGTAAGAGCGGTGCCCGCAAGACGGGCAGAAACGGGCGCAGCCAAAACATAAAAGCGCCCGAGAATAGAGGCGGGATATGTCGAGCAGGGCATTCCCCAAAGTGGCGATGCTGATGGGCGGTCCATCGGCCGAACGCGCGGTGTCCCTTGTTACAGGGCACGCCTGCGCAACCGCGCTTCGGGGTGAAGGCTATGACGTTGTCGAGATCGACGCAGGGCGCGACAGCCTTGTGGACGATCTGATGCGGGTTCAGCCGGACGCGGTGTTCAACGCCCTGCATGGCCGCTGGGGCGAGGATGGCTGCGTCCAAGGCATTCTGGAATGGCTGGAACTTCCCTACACGCATTCGGGTGTGCTGGCTTCGGCCCTTGCGATGGACAAGCAGCGCTCGAAAGAGGTGTTTGCCAAGGCGGGCCTGCCCATCGTTGAAAGCGGCCTTTACCCGCGCACGGCCATTGCCGCCGCGCATGTGATGACACCCCCTTATGTGGTCAAGCCCAACAACGAAGGGTCGTCCGTCGGGATCTATCTGGTGCAGGAGGCCGCGAATGGCCCGCCGCAGATCGCACCGGACATGCCCGATCTGCTGATGGTCGAGGCCTATGTGCCGGGCCGGGAACTGACCGTGACCGTGCAGGGCGACCGCGCCTTGACGGTGACCGATATCCTGACCGATGGCTGGTATGACTACGACGCCAAATACAAGCCCGGCGGGTCGCGCCATGTGGTGCCCGCCGAACTGCCGCAGCCGATCTTCGCGGCCTGCATGGAGATGGCGCTGGCCGCGCATGAGGCCTTGGGCTGCCGGGGGATCAGCCGCACGGATTTCCGCTGGGACGAGGCGCGCGGGCGCGACGGGATCGTGGTGCTGGAGGTCAACACCCAGCCCGGGATGACCCCCACCTCGCTAAGCCCCGAACAAGCCGCCGCGACAGGACAAAGCTTTGGCGCGTTCTGCGCCTGGATTGTCGAGGACGCGTCATGTCAGCGGTAAGGCCCGATCCCGCGCCGTCGCGGCTGCAATACAAATTGCAGCGTTGGTGGCTGACGCCCATCGTGCGGGCCACCGTGCGCGTTGGCGTGCCGGCGTTCCTTCTGGCGTTCTCGGCCGGGTTCTACCTGTCCAACCCGCGCACCGTGGAAAGCCTGTCGCTGACCCTGTTGGAATTGCGCCGATCCATCGAACAGCGCCCGGAATTCATGGTCCATGCGATGCGCATCGAGGGGGCGTCGGATGAATTGGCCCAAGACGTGACCGAAGCGATGGGCTTGGATTTCCCGATCTCGTCCTTCGATCTGGAATTGCCGAAACTGGTCGAGGTCGTGGCCGGGCTGGATGCCGTGGCCGAGGTGAACCTGTCGATCCGGCCCGGCGGTGTTCTGGAAGTCGCCTTGGAAGAACGCGAGGCCGCGTTGGTGTGGCGCAGTCTTGATGCGTTGGAGGCGATCGACAAAACCGGGCACCGGGTCGGTCCGCTGACCAGCCGCGAAGCGCGCGCCGATCTGCCCTTGATCGTGGGCGAGGGCGCGGATGATGCGGCGGACGAAGCCTTGGCCCTTTTTGCCGCCGCGCAGCCGATTGCCCCTTATGTGGCGGGGCTTGTGCGGGTCAGCGCGCGCCGCTGGGATGTCGTGCTGATCGACGGGCCGCGCATCAAGCTGCCCGCCGAAGGGGCCGAGGCCGCCCTGAACCGGGTGCTGGCGGCGCATGGCGCGCGCGATCTTCTGGCGCGCGATATCGCGGTCGTCGATATGCGGGTCCCCCAAAGGCCCACCTTGCAATTGACCGAAACCGGGCGGTCCGGGGTCGTCGCCTTGCGCGAACAGGCCGCCGAACAAAGACAACAACAAGAGGCACGCGACGGATGAGCGATTTCTACCAGTCACAGCGGATCATGCGGACCATGCGGCAAGCCGCGCTGCAACGCGGTGTGATTGCGGTGCTGGATATCGGCACATGGAAAATCGCCTGTCTGGTGCTGCGGTTCGACGGGCCGGACACGTTTTCCGAAGCCGAGGGCGTGGGCGCAATGGCGGGGCAGTCGCGGTTTCGGGTGATCGGCGCGGCGTCCACCTGTTCGCGTGGCGTGCGCTTTGGTGAAATCGACACGATGGTCGAAGCCGAACGGGCCATCCGCACGGCCCTGCAATCGGCGCAGAAAATGGCGCAGGTGCGGGTCGATCATGTGATCGCCTGTTTTTCGGGGGCAAGCCCGCGCAGCTATGGCCTTGCGGGCGAGGTGCCGGTGGAAGGCGAGGCCGTGACCGAAAGCGACGTGGCCCGCGTGCTGGCGTCTTGCGACATGCCGGATATCGGGGCCGGGCGCGACGTGCTGCATGCCCAGCCGGTGAATTTTGCGCTGGACCACCGCAGCGGGCTGAACGATCCGCGCGGGCAGGTGGGCGAAACGCTGGCCAGCGACATGCACATGGTCACGGTCGATCATCTTGCGATCAAGAACCTCGCCCACGCGGTCAAGCGGTGTGATCTGGAATTGGCCGGGATCGCCTCGAGCGCTTATGCCAGCGGGCTGTCGTCGCTGGTCGAGGACGAACAGGAACTGGGCGCGGCCTGCATCGATTTTGGCGGCGGGGCCACCGGGGTGTCGGTTTTCCTGAAGAAACACATGATCTGGGCCGATGCGGTCAAGATCGGCGGCGAGCATGTCACCGCGGACCTGTCGATGGGCCTGAGCGTGCCGACCAGCTTCGCCGAACGGGTCAAGACGATCTATGGCGGTTTGGTCGCCACGGGCATGGATGACCGCGAGATGATCGAGATCACCTCGGAAACCGGGGATTGGGAACATGACCGCCGTCAGGTGACCCGCAGCCAGGTGATCGGGATCATTCGCCCGCGCGTCGAAGAAATTCTGGAAGAAGTGCGCGCCTCGTTGGAGGCCGCCGGGTTCGATGACTTGCCCAGCCGTCAGATCGTGTTGACGGGCGGGGGCAGCCAGTTGCCGGGGCTGGATGGTTTGGCCGCGAAGATACTGGGGCCGCAGGTCCGCGTCGGGCGTCCGTTGCGCGTGCGGGGTCTGCCGCAAGCGGCCACCGGGCCCGATTTCGCCAGCGCCGTGGGGCTGTGCCTGTTTGCCGCCCATCCACAAGACGAATGGTGGGACTTTGAAATGCCCGTCGAACGCAGTTTCGGGCGCCCGTGGACCCGTGCGGTGCGTTGGATGCGCGAGAACTGGTAGAATTGCGGCCGGTTTCCTTGCGCGTCGGCGTCAAGGGAAAATTGGCCGACTTGCACATTTTCAACCCGGCAGAAGCGATTTCTTGCCGATCCTTGTCTGATTCACACAATTTGCTGTGTTTGTGTGGATATGCTGTGGGCAATAGGCGAAAAATTGCTTGATTTTGGGGTCTTATTCGAGTTTTCGCGTGACGAATAGATCACACTCGGTTAGTCTGGAAACCGATAGGCGTAGAATGGGCAAAGCCCGCACGTCCAAAAAAAACGTAGGCGGAGCAGATATGGCACTTAATCTTACCATGCCCGACGCGCAGCAAGAGCTGCGCCCCCGTATTACCGTTTTCGGCGTTGGCGGGGCCGGGGGGAACGCGGTCGACAACATGATCGAAAAGCAGCTGGAAGGCGTCGAGTTCGTGATCGCGAACACGGACGCACAAGCGCTGCAAGGGTCCAAGGCCAAGACGCGCATCCAGATGGGCGCGCGGGTCACCGAAGGTTTGGGCGCGGGCGCCCGCCCCAGCGTGGGGGCCGCCGCCGCCGAAGAAACGATCGAGGAAATCGTCGATCATCTGGCAGGCAGCCACATGTGCTTTATCACCGCTGGCATGGGCGGCGGCACTGGCACCGGCGCTGCGCCGATCATCGCGCAAGCCGCCCGTGAATTGGGCGTGTTGACGGTCGGTGTTGTGACCAAGCCCTTCCAGTTCGAAGGCGCCAAGCGGATGCGTCAGGCTGAAGAAGGTGTCGAGGTTCTGCAAAAGGTCGTCGATACGCTGATCATCATCCCGAACCAGAACCTGTTCCGCTTGGCCAATGAACGCACGACCTTCACCGAAGCGTTCAGCATGGCGGACGATGTGCTGTATCAAGGCGTCAAGGGCGTGACCGACCTGATGGTCAAGCCGGGTCTGATCAACCTCGACTTCGCGGACGTGCGCGCGGTGATGGACGAGATGGGCAAGGCCATGATGGGCACGGGCGAAGCGTCCGGCGACGACCGCGCCCGCGAAGCCGCCGAAAAGGCCATCGCGAACCCGCTTCTGGACGAGATTTCCTTGGTTGGGGCCAAGGGCGTGCTGATCAACGTCACCGGCGGCTACGATCTGACCCTGTTCGAACTGGACGAAGCGGCAACGCTGATCCGCGAGAAAGTCGATCCCGATGCGAATATCATCGTCGGCTCGACCCTCGATACCAGCATGGAAAACACCATGCGCGTGTCGGTGGTGGCCACCGGGATCGATGCCGAAGCGGTCACCCGGGAAATCCCGGTTCCGCGTCGCAGCACCGCAGCGGCGGTCGCGGCCCCTGTGGAAGAAGAGGAGTTGCCCGCGCCGGCCTACCAGCCAAAGGTCGCCGAGGCCGAATTGCACGACACCGTCGATCAAGGCTTCGACATCGACACCGTGCGCGATCTGGCCAGCTTTGACAGCGTCGACAGCTATGACGATGCCCCCGGATACGGGGCCGATCCGGAACCGGTCTACCGCCCCGAAGCGGCATCGACCCCGCCGCAGCGTCCGTCCTTCACCCAAGCCGCCGAACCGGTGGCCCAGCAGGACGAATTCGTGGCGCCGCGCCCGCGCCCGGCGGGTCAGCCGTCGGACGAAGCCCTTGCCCGGCTGCGGTCGGCCATTTCGGAAACCCGTCAGCAAACCGCTGCACGCGAAACCCCGCCGCGGGCCGCTGGCGGTGAAAAGCGTGGCTTCGGGATCAATTCGCTGATCAACCGCATGACCGGTCAGCAGGGCGAAGACGCCGCCGCACCGCGCAGCGCCGCGCGCCCGACCGACCCGCGCACGGCAGATGCCCCGCCCGCGCCGCGCCCCGTGCGCCCGCAGGTGGCTGCGACAACGCCGACACCGCGTCCGCGGCCCGAGCCGCCGCGCCACACCGATGACGATCAGGATCGCGTGGAAATCCCTGCCTTCCTGCGTCGGCAAGCGAATTAACGCGCGCCACTGACGTCGCAAGAACCCGGAAAAACCGTCCCCTGTGGACGGTTTTTTCTTTTTCGGGCAATGGCTTGGGGGATGTTCGAAAAGTCCTCGGCGAAAAACTGCGCACGTGTCGGGGGGATGTTTCACATCGTTGCAAAGATTGAGTTGAGGCCGCCAAGCCCCCGCAGATAAACAACGGACATCAGAGGCTGGGGGGTCTCTGCACAAGGGGTGGGTGTTCCAAGCAGGAAAACCACCAGCCATGGTAAAGGGGTTATCTGTGCAGAAAACGGTCAAAGGTCCGGTACGGTTCAAAGGCGTTGGGTTGCATTCGGGTGCGCCCGTCACATTGACGATTCAGCCAGCCCCCGCTGAAACAGGGATCTGGTTCCGCCGCACCGACGTGACCCGTGGCGATGCGATGGTGGCCGCGCGCTGGAACATGGTGACCGACGCCCGCCTGTGCACCCGGATCGAGAATGAAGACGGCGTGCAGGTTTCGACCATCGAACATATCATGGCGGCTTTGGCCGGCTGTGGCATTCAGAACGCTGTGATCGAACTGAACGGCCCGGAAGTCCCGATCCTCGATGGGTCTTCGGCCCCGTTTGTACAGGCGATTCTGGCGCGCGGTCTGCGCGATCTGGACGCCCCGATCCGCGCCCTGCGGGTGCTACGGACCGTCAAGGTGCAGATCGGCGATGCCTACGCCCGCCTCGACCCGGCTGACACGCTGGAAATGCGGTTTCACATCGACTTTGCCGATGCCGCCATCGGGACCCAGCAGAAAGAACTGACGCTGGCCAATGGCAGCTTTGTGCGCGAACTGTGCGACAGCCGCACCTTCTGCCGCCAAGCCGATGTGGCCGCCATGCGCGCGGCGGGTCTGGCCTTGGGCGGCACCTACGAGAACGCCGTGGTTGTCGAAGGCGACCGGGTCCTCAGCCCCGGTGGGCTGCGTCATACCGACGAAGCCGTGCGCCACAAGATGCTGGACGCCTTGGGCGATCTGGCCTTGGCGGGCGCGCCGTTGCTGGGCCGTTACACCGGTGTGAAAGCGGGTCATGCGACGACAAACGCGCTGTTGCGGGCGCTTTTCGCCGATCCGATGGCGGTTCGGATGGAAACCTGCGACGCCGCCACCATGGCCACGCTGCCGGGCGCGCATCTGCACAAGCGCGATCTGGCCCTTGTGGCCTGAGGCCCCGCGCTGAAGTCATCCGGTCACAAGCCCTTCAAAAACCGTGCAACAGGCGTTTTGCACACGGATTTTCTGTGCTAGGACAACGCGAAACAGCAAGAAGGCCGTCTTGGGCGGTCAAGAAGGTGTGGGGCCTATGATGCGTCCGGGCGGAAAATTCACCAGTTTGTCGCCGCTGATCTTGGCGGTTGTCTTGGCGGGCTGCGGGTCCTTTGGGGGCGGCAGTGACGAACGCCCCTTGGAAACCTTCACCGCGCGGGAAATCTTTGATCGGGCGGAATTCGAACTGGCGTCGGACGATCCGGAAGAAGCCGCCAGCCTGTTTGGTGAAGTCGAACGCCTGTATCCCTATTCCGAACTGGCCAGCCGGGCGCTGATCATGCAGGCGTTTTCCTATCATCTGGACCGGGATTACGAAAACAGCCGGGCCTCGGCGCAGCGGTTCCTGGATTTCTATCCCGGCGAAGAAGATGCGGCCTATGCCCAGTATTTGCTGGCGCTGTCCTATTATGACCAGATCGACGAAGTGGGCCGCGACCAAGGCCTGACCTTCCAAGCGCTGCAAAGCCTGCGCGTGGTGATCGAACAATACCCCGACAGTGAATGGGCCCGGTCGGCCATGTTGAAATTCGATCTGGCCTTCAACCACCTTGCTGCCAAGGAAATGGAAATCGGGCGCTATTACCTGAAGCGCGATCATTTCACCGCAGCGATCAACCGGTTCCGTGTGGTCGTCGAAGACTTTGGCACCACCACCCACACCGCCGAGGCGCTGTTCCGTCTGATCGAAGCCTATCTGTCGCTTGGGCTGGAACAAGAAGCCCAGACCGCAGGCGCGATCTTGGGACACAACTTCCAAGCCAGCGAATGGTATGAAGACGGGTTCCGCCTGTTGACCGAACGGGGTCTGGCGCCGGAAGCCGAAAGCACTGGCTGGCTGTCCGAGATTTACCGCCGCACGTTGCGGGGGGACTGGCTCTAGGTCCGATCCGCCCTGCGGGGGCGGTGCATAAGGGGCATGGGCAATGCTGTTGAGCCTGGAAATCCGGGACATCCTGATCATTGATCGGTTGGACATCGCGTTTCAGCCGGGGCTGAACGTGCTGACCGGGGAAACCGGGGCGGGCAAGTCGATCCTGCTGGATGCGCTTGGCGCGGTCTTGGGCTGGCGCGGCCGGGGCGATCTGGTGCGCCAAGGCGCGGATCGGGGGCAGGTGACGGCGGTCTTTGCCCTGCCACCGCAGCATCCCGGGCGTGACGTGCTGGCCGACGCGGATGTCCCGATCGAGGACGACGGCGAGGTGATCGTCTCGCGCAGCCTGACCGCCGATGGTCGCAAGACCGCGCGGATCAACGACAAGACGGTGACAGCCGCGACCTTGCGGGCGCTGGGGGAAACGCTGGTCGAATTGCACGGCCAGCATGATGATCGCGGCCTTCTGGACCCCAAGGGACATCGCCGTTTGCTGGATGCCTATGCCGGGGTTGCCGACCCCTTGCAAACAGTGCGGGCCGCTTGGGCGCAAAAGGCGGCGGCGGCCAAAGCCGTGACCGAGGCCGAAGACGCCTTGGCCAAGGTGGCGGCAGAAGAAGACTATCTGCGCCATGCCGTGGCCGAACTGGACCAGTTGGACCCCCAACCGGGCGAGGAAGCTGCCCTTGATACCGCCCGCCGCCTGATGCAGCAGGCCGAACGCATCCGCGACGATATTCGCGCGGCCCACCACGCCTTGGGCGGGGAAGGCGCGGAAGGCCAGATGGCGGATGCCGCCCGCTGGCTGGATGGGGTGGCGGCCCGTGCCGAAGGCAAACTTGATCCGGCGATCGAGGCGTTGGGCCGGGCGATGGTCGAGCTGGGCGAGGCGGTGCAAGCGGTCGAGGACACGCTGCAAGACCTGTCTTTCGATCCCTTGGAACTGGAACAGACCGAAGAACGTTTGTTCGCGATCCGGGCGCTGGCCCGCAAGCATGGCGTCGCCCCGGACGACCTGGGCGGGTTCGCAGATCAGTTGCGGGATCGGTTGGCCGCATTGGATGCGGGCGCGGGCGAGATCGCGCAGTTGCACAAGGCGGCCAAGGCCGCCGATGCCGCCTATGACGCGGCCGCTGAAACCTTGCGCGGCGCGCGCCGATCCGCGGCGGCCACACTGGATGCCGCGATGGCTGCCGAACTTGGCCCCCTGAAGATGGAACGCGCCGTCTTTCGCACCGACCTGACCGAAGCGGCCCCCGGTCCGGATGGGATCGATGCCGTGACCTTTACGGTGGCCACCAACCCCGGTGCCCCGGCAGGTCCGTTGAACAAGATCGCGTCGGGCGGGGAATTGTCACGCTTTCTGCTGGCGCTGAAAGTGTGCCTGTCGGCGGGCGACGACCCAAAGACCCTGATCTTCGACGAGATTGACCGGGGCGTTGGCGGGGCCACGGCGGACGCGGTGGGCAAGCGTCTGGCGGCCTTGGCCGAGGCGGCGCAGGTCTTGGTGGTGACCCATTCGCCGCAAGTCGCCGCGAAAGGGGCGCATCACTGGCGGGTGGAAAAACGGGTAACGGTCGAAAACGGGGTCGAGGCCACCCTGTCCACGGTTATCCCCTTGCCGAAACCTGACCGCGTGGACGAAATCGCGCGTATGTTGTCGGGCGACCGCGTCACAGATGCAGCCCGCGCCCAAGCGCAAGAATTGCTTGGCGGATGAAGGGCTTGGTCCGGCTCTGAATCTGACTTATGACGGTGCAACGTGGCCTGTCGCGGTTGGCAGCCCTCTCTAGAAAAAGGCCCCCTTGCGTGTCCGAGCGCCGCAAAGACCCGATCCGTTCGCAAGCCGACACTGTCTGGCAGGCCTGTCGGCACGGATGGCAGGTGGTGCGGCATCGGGGGCCGACCCAAATCCAGTTCTGGTTCATCGCGCTGCTGGTCGGGATCGCTGCGGGCTTTGCGGCGCTGTTTTTCCGCAAGGGGATCACGGCGCTGCAAACATGGGCCTATGGGCATGACGATGTGCGCGCCCTGGCCAGCCATGCCGAAACCCTGCCGTGGTATTGGTTGTTGATCGTGCCCACGCTGGGCGGTCTGGCCGTCGGGATCTTGCTGCATTTCACCACCAAGGATGGCCGTGCGCGGGGGGTCGCGGACGTGATCGAAGGCGCTGCCCTGAACGATGGCCGGGTCGAACAGAAAGAGGGGCTGGCCAGCGCCGGGGCGTCCCTGATCACCTTGTCCACCGGCGGCTCGACCGGGCGCGAAGGCCCGGTTGTGCATTTGGCGGCGGTGATTTCGACATGGGTGTCGAACCGCCTGAATGCCGATGGGATCACCGGGCGGGACCTTCTGGGCTGTGCTGTGGCCGCTGCCGTTTCAGCCAGTTTCAACGCCCCGATTGCGGGGGCGCTCTTCGCGCTCGAGGTGGTGCTGCGCCATTTCGCGGTGCATGCCTTTGCGCCCATCGTAATCGCCAGTGTGGCGGGCACGGTGATCAACCGACTGGAATTTGGCGACATCACCGAATTCGCGCTGCCCCCTGAAGGCGGCGCCTTGGCCTTTTACGTCGAACTTCCGGCCTTTCTGATGCTGGGGCTGGTCTCTGGGCTGGTGGCGGTCGTGCTGATGCACAGCGTCTTCTGGACAGACCGGATGGGCAGCGTGGTGCAGGACCGATTGCGCCTGCCAAACCTTCTGCGCCCGGCGATGGCCGGTGTGCTGCTGGGGGCGATGGCGATCTGGTATCCGCACATCATTGGCGTGGGCTATGAAACCACCAGTCGCGCGCTGACGGGCGACCTGTTGCTGCACGAGGCGGTGATCTTTGCTGTCCTGAAGGTGGCCGCCGTGTCCGTCACCATGGCGGGCCGCATGGGGGGCGGTATTTTTTCGCCGTCCTTGATGATCGGGGCCTTGGTGGGCTTGGCCTTCGGGATGATCGCCACGGGCGTCTTTCCCGATGTGTCGGGGTCAGAAACGCTCTATGCGCTGGCCGGAATGGGGGCGGTCGCCGCCGCCGTGCTGGGCGCGCCGATTTCCACCACGCTGATCGTGTTCGAACTGACGGGCGACTGGCAAACCGGGATTGCCGTGATGGTGTCGGTGTCCTTGTCCACCGCGCTGGCCTCGCGTCTGGTGGATCGGTCGTTCTTCCTGACGCAACTGGAAAAGCGCAATGTCCATCTGGCCCCGGGACCGCAGGTCTATTTGCAGGCGACCATTCCGGTGGGTCGGATCATGCGACCCGTGGGACATGCCCATGCCCCGCCCGAGGACCTTTTGCTGGACATGATCGCAGCGGGGCATTTCGTGCGCTCTACCGCGACACTGGAGGATGTCTTGCCGCTGCTGGACCGGGGTCCGGGGGGCGGGGTGCTGCCCGTCGTGGCCACCGGGTCCGACACAGAACCCCCGCGCCTGCTGGGGGCGGTGACCCATGTCGATGCCCTGAAGGCCTATAACCGCGCGCTGGCCGCGATTGCGGCGGAAGAACACAGCTGACGCTAGAATTGCAGGTTCAGCCCCAGCTTGACCCCATGGCTGCGGTCCTTTGCGCCGAACGCCCCGTCATACTGGATGCTGCCCACAAGGGGGCCGTCACCAAAGGCAAGGCCAAGGCCCAGCAAGCCTTTGATGGCATCCGTTTCGGCCACTTGCGTGGTAAAGCCCCCGGCAACGCCCGCAATCTGGCTGTTGGTGGTCGCGCCCCGGTCGCCGCCTTGCACCTCGACCCCCAGCAAGACCGTGGG
>CAZIKH010000021.1:0-18884 GCA_964539755.1 uncultured Dinoroseobacter sp.
GGGCCGTGATTCTCGGAACGGTCCTGAAAGGGCGCGAATACACCCCTAGCGGGACTCTAACCAATCCGCGTGAAGATCGGGAAGGTCGCCAACAGCCAGTTCGCGATCACGTTCACCGTCCCCGTTGCGATCAGCACGCCAAACAGCACCAGCATCGCGCCCATGGCCTTCTCAACCCAGCCCAGATGCCGCCGGAACCGCCCCAGAAAGCGGAAAAACGCCCCGATGAACCCCGCTGCCAGAACAAAGGGCGCGGTCATGCCAACGCCATAGGCAACCAGCAAGCCGATCCCTTGGGCGGCGGTGTCTTGTGCGGCGGCCATGAACAGGATCATCGCCAGCACAGGCCCGACGCAGGGTGTCCAGCCAAAGGCGAAGGCCAGCCCGATCAGATAGGCCCCCGCCAGCCCAAAGCGCGACACATCCCCCGCATCCGCCGTGAACTGGCGATACAGGAACGGCAACCGGATCACCCCCAGAAAGTGCAGACCGATGGCCGTGATCAGGGCCGCCGCCAGCCAGCGCAGCACATCGAACCAGTCCCGCATCCATTGGCCCAACAGCGACGCGCTGGCCCCCAAGGCGACAAAAACCGTGATCACCCCGGCTGCAAACAGCAAGGCCGCCAGCACGGCGCGCCGCCGGACGGCGGGCGAAATCGGTTGGTCACTGGCCAGATCGCCCGCGCTGACCCCGGCAAGATAGCTCAGATAGAAGGGCACAATCGGCAGGATGCAGGGCGACAAGAAAGAAATCAGCCCTGCCAGCGCCGCCCCGCCCAAGGTAATGTCGAACATGTGTTCGACCTCCCTTGTCGCATTCACATATGCAAATTATGTTATGGATATGAAGATGCTGTCAATCATCCGCCTGAAGGCCGCCGCGCTCGCGGTTCTTCTGGGTCTGTCGGCCACCGCCCCGGCGCTGGCCGAAGGGCTGGAATTGCTGATGGTCGAAGAAAAAGGCTGCGTCTACTGCGCCCGCTGGAATGCGGAAATCGGCCCGGAATACCCGATCACCCCCGAAGGCAAAGCCGCCCCCTTGCGCCGGATCGACATCGGGGACCAGCCATTTGCGGGCCTGACACTGGATCGGCGGGTGGTCTTCACCCCCACCTTCGTCCTGCTGCAAGACGGCACCGAGGTGGGACGCCTGGAAGGCTTCATCAGCGAAGACTTCTTCTGGGGGCTTCTGGGCAACATGATTGCGTCCGCACAGCCACAGACCGGGGGCTAGGTCATGCTGGAATTGCATTCTGACCGGTCCAACGCTAGGACGGACGCAATTCGAGGCTCCGACACCCGCATGGCCCTGCCCACCCTGACGCCCCAAATGGGGCCGGACGAAATCGACCAGATGGTCGCCAACGCCACGGATGCGGCGTCTTTTCTCAAGGCCATCGGGCATGAGGGGCGGCTGTTGATCCTCTGCCACCTGACCAGCGGCGAAAAATCCGTCACCGAACTGGAAGAATTGCTGTCCGCGCGCCAAGCCGCCGTTTCGCAGCAATTGGCGCGGCTGCGCCTCGAAGGGCTGGTGCAACCCAGACGCGACGGCAAGACGATTTACTATTCCTTGACAGATGATCGCCCCCGTCAAATCATGGAACTCGTCTACGACCTGTTCTGCCGGTCCGACGACGAGCGATCCGGTCCGCCCGCCTAAGGCATCCCCCGGGTCGCGCCCCGGGAGGAGACAACATGATCGACTATTTGGATGACGCATCCCTTGCGGCGCTGATCGGGGCCGTGGGTGGCTTGATGCTGGGTCTGGCCGCGCGCTTGGGCCGCTTCTGCACCTTGGGCGCGATCGAGGACGCGGTTTATGGCAAATCGCACACCCGCCTCGCGATGTGGGGCGTCGCCATCGGGGTTGCCGTCATGGGCACCCATGCCCTGATCTGGACGGGCTATCTGGACCCGGCGAATGTGGTCTATCTGTCTTCGACCGGGTCGATCCTGTCGGTCGCTCTGGGTGGGCTGCTCTTTGGCTATGGCATGGCCTTGTCGGGCAATTGCGGCTACGGCGCGCTGGCCCGGTTGGGCGGCGGCGATCTGCGCGCCATGGTGGTGGTCGCGACCATGGGTCTTGGCGCCTATGTCACGCTGGCCGGTCCCTTGGCCCCGTTGCGCGTCGCGCTCTTTGGCCCCGGCCCGGAACGCGGCGAAAGCTTCGGCCCCGTCTTTCAACTGGCGGACCTGACCGGGATCGCGCCCGGTCTGATCGGCATGGCGGTGGGCGGCCTTCTCTTGGCGGGCTGCATCCGCCTGATCGTGGCGCCCGACCGTTTGGCGGCGGTATTCTGGGGCGGGGTTGTCGGGTTGGCCATTGTCAGCGGGTGGGCTGGCAGCCAATGGCTGAACACCCACAGTTTCGACGCAACCCCCGTGGTCAGCCACAGCTTTTCCGCCCCCGTGGGCGAAACGATGCTGTATCTGATGACCTCGACCGGCAGTTCGCTCAGCTTCGCGATCGGGTCGGTCGGCGGGGTCTTGGCCGGTGCCTTTGCCGGGTCGCTGCTGCGCGGGCATTTCCGCTGGGAAGCCTGCGAGGACCCGCGCGAATTGAAACGCCAGATCGGCGGGGCCTTCGTGATGGGCATCGGCGCGGTGCTGGCGATTGGCTGTTCGGTCGGCCAAGGCCTGTCCGGCCTGTCGGTGCTGGCCTATAGCGCGCCCATCGCGCTGGGGGGCATTTTTCTGGGCGCGCGTCTGGGCTTGCGGCAGCTGATCGAAGGGCAGCTTTGGCCTGCCGAATAGCGAGTCTTGCCCCAGAAAGACCCGTTGCGTCGTGACATCCCGCCGCACCCCGCCCTTGGGGCGATCCCTTTGGTGATCAAGTCACCGTAAATTCCGCAAACCCGCTGGCAAGACCGCTCCATCATTAATTGGAGATTCGTCATGCCCACCGCAGCACAGAAACCCGCCGACACATGGTCGCCGCTTTACTTCCTCGCCTCGCTCGGCGCAGGGGGTCTGGCGGTCACGTTCTTCATGTACCTGATGTTCTGGGTGCCGCATCCCGGCCAGCCGGTTCCGGTGTTCGAGGACATTCTGGCCGCCTTCACCGCCGGATCGCTGGCCCTGCGCCTTGCCATTGTGGTGGCCGTCACCGGCATCGCGGGCTTTGCCTTCCTGAACATCAAGATGCTGATCTGGAACCTGTCGCGCTATGGCGCGTTCAAGAAAACCGACGCTTACACCAAGCTGGTCCAATCGAACGCGCAAACCCAGCTTCTGGCGATGCCGCTGGCCATGGCGATGACCGTGAATGCGGGCTTCATCCTTGGGCTGGTCTTTGTGCCCGGTCTGTGGGGCGTCGTCGAATACCTGTTCCCCTTCGCCATGATCGCCTTTGCCGCCATCGCCCTGTTGGCGCTGCGCCAGATCGGCGCGTTCCTTGGCCGGGTCTTTGGCACCAGCGGTCAGTTTGACATGGCCGCCAACGGGTCCTTCGCGCAACTGATGCCCGCCTTCGCGCTGGCGATGACCGCCGTCGGCATGGCCGCCCCCGCCGCCATGAGCACCCTGCCCCTGACGGTTGGCGTGTCGCTGGTTCTGTCGGTCGCCCTTGGCACCATCGCAGCCCTTTACGCCCTGATCGCCGGGATCATCGGCCTGTCCGCGATGCTGCAACATGGCGCCGCCAAAGAGGCCGCCCCGACCCTGATGGTCGTTGTGCCGATCCTGACCGTTCTGGGCATCATGATGCTGCGCCAGAACCACGGCCTGCACGCCACCTTCGACATCCATGGTGGACGCACCGACGCGCTGCTGCTGACCACCACGATCCTGGCCATTCAGGCGGCCTTCCTCGGTCTGGGCCTGCTGGTGCTGCGCCGCCAAGGCTATGCCGCGACCTACCTGACCGGCAGCCAGCGTTCGGCAGGCTCCTACGCTTTGGTCTGCCCCGGCGTCGCGCTGAACGTCATGATGCACTTCTGGATCAACAAGGGTCTGGTCGGCGCGGGTCTGATCGCGAAGTTCGGTCTGGCCTATTGGACCCTCAGCGCGGCCGCCCTGCTGGCGCAGGTTGCCATGATCGCGCTGGTCCTGATCCTGAACCGCCAGCATTTCGGAAGCCCCCGCAACGACCAATTGGTCCCGGCGGAATAATCCGACCCCCCGGTTTGCCCGGTCCGCGCCCCACATGGCGGGCCGGGCAAATCTTCCTGACCTCCCCTCTGTCAAAAGGAACGACCCCATGGACAGACGCAGTTTTCTGGCACTGGGACTGGCAGGCGGCAGCGCCGCGCTGGTGCCCCAAGCCCGCCCTGCCCAAGCCGACCCGATTGCAACCAATGCCCGGATCATCATCGTCGGGGCCGGGGCGGCAGGCACGGCCCTTGCCAACCGCCTTGTGCGCCGCCTTGACGGCGCCCGCATCACGATCATCGACCCGCGCCCGAACCATCTGTATCAGCCGGGCCTGACCTTGGTGGCCGCAGGTCTGAAACCGGCCGATTACGTGGTGTCGCAGAACGCGACATGGCTGCCCTCGGGCGTGACCTACCTGACCGAAAAAGTCGCCGCCGTGGATGCCGAAACCAAGACCGTGTCCACCGAAAGCGGGCAGAGGCTGGAGTACGACTGGTTGGTTCTGGCCCCCGGTCTGGTGCTGGACCCGGATGCCATCGACGGGTTCTCGTATGACCTTGTCGGCGAAAACGGCATTGGCTGTCTTTACGCAGGCCCCGACTATGCCGCGCGCACATGGACGGCAGCGCAACGCTTTGCCGCCGAAGGCGGGACTGGCCTCTTCACCCGGCCCGAGACGGAAATGAAATGCGCAGGCGCGCCCTTGAAACACACCTTCCTGATCGACGACATCGCCCGTCGCGCCGGGAATGCGGGCAAGACCAACATGATCTATGCCGCGCCCCAAGGCGGGTTGTTCGGCGTGCCGATCGTGGCCGAAAAGGTGCGGATGCTGTTTCAGGATCGCGGCATCGACACCCGGATGAAGCACACGCTGAAGGCCGTCGATCCGGGGGCCAAACGCGCCACCTTCGCCGATGCCGATGGCAGCTTGGTCGACATGGACTACGACTATCTGCACGTCATCCCCCCGCAGCGCGCGCCCGACTTCATTCGCCAATCCGGCCTGTCTTGGTCCGACAAATGGGTCGATCAAGGCTGGGTCGAAGTGGACATGCACAGCTTGCGCCACCTGCGCTACCCCGAGGTTTTCGCCTTGGGCGACGTGGCGGGCGTGCCAAAGGGCAAAACCGCCGCCAGCGTCAAATGGCAGGTCCCGGTGGTCGAAGACCACCTTGTCGCGGCCATCGCCGGGGGCACCGGCACGCAAAGCTATAACGGCTATACCTCGTGCCCGATGATCACCCAGATCGGCCGCGCGATGCTGATCGAATTCGACTATCAGAACAACCTGACCCCCTCGTTCCCGGGCATGATCGCCCCGCTGGAGGAATTGTGGATCAGTTGGCTGATGAAAGAGGTCGCGCTGAAAGCAACCTACAACGCCATGTTGCGCGGCCGCGCCTAAGAACGGAGACCGACCATGAAGGACCTAACCTTTGAAACCCTGATCGCCGTCTTCGAAGAAATCTTCGGACGCGGCCTCTTTTGGCTGATGGTGGGGGTCGCGGCGCTTGTGACCTTGGCCTATCTCTTTGTCTTGCTGCGCGACCGCGCCGTCAGTTGGCGCAAGTTCCTGCTGGCGCAATTGTCCATGCCCCTTGGCGCGGTGCTGGCGGTCTGGTTCGTCATGGTGATGACCAGTTCCAAACTGTCGGATCTTGGCGGCCCCATCGACGTGATCGTGTTCTTGGCCGTCGGGGTGGCGGGGGCCATCGGCATGGCGATCCTTGTCTACACCATCGAGGCCCTTCTGGGGTCGAAGCGCACCAAGGGCGACACCGCCTAAAACCCCATTGGCGCGCCACGCGCGGGCCCTTACATAGACCGTGCGTCCGGGAAACCGGGCGCACGTTTTGCTGTGATCCCAACGAGGAAGAAGATGACCGAGAACTGGATCGACCAATTCAAAGGCCTTAGCCAGTTGCCCGCCGATGTCCGTGACGTCTTGGTAAAGGGCAGCAAGGTGATCACCGTGCCCGAAGGCACGCAGGTGTTCGGTCCGGGTCAGTCTGCGGACAATCTTCTGTTGCTGCTCGACGGGACGGTCCGGGTCCAGCAGAAGTCCGACACCGGGCGCGAGGTTTTCCTTTACCGCGTGCATGCGGGCGAAAGCTGCGTGATGACCACGGCCTGTATGCTGGCCTTCGAGGATTATTCCGCAGACGGCATCGCCGAAACGCCGGTCAAGGCCGTCGCCATCCCGCGCGAAACCTTCGATCAATTGCTGGCCAGCTCGAAGGTCTTCCGCACCTTCATCTTCACCGCCTATTCGCGCCGGATTACCGACCTGTTCACCTTGATCGACGATATCGTCTTCCAGCGCATGGATGTGCGGCTGGCCTCGCGCCTGTTGGAACTGGCCGGGGACAGTGACACCGTCAAAGCGACCCACGCGATCCTTGGCAACGAGTTGGGCACCGCCCGCGAAGTGATTTCGCGCACCTTGTCGGAATTTCAACGCCGCGGCTGGGTCGAACAGGCACGCGGGGTCGTGCGCCTGACCGGGCGGGACGGGTTGGAACAGCTGGTGCGCAGCCAGGCCGCCTGAGCCGCCCAAAATTCGTTAACAAAATCATAATGATAGGTCAGAAGTGCTGACGCATTGTTTCGCATGCGAAACAATAGGACAGGATTGCTGACCCATTTTCTGGGGGGCGCTGGCTTTGGTCCCCCAGCATCTGGTTTTGCGCCTTGAGGCCACGAAAAATCCACCCCCGCGAAAAGCTATGTGACGATGTCACCAATAGATGCGCGCCCCATATGCAAATGTCCAAGGACTGATTCTGAACGGGGCGGTGCCATGTCCATTTCACAGGCACCCTTTGGCACCGCCCCCAACCGCAACGGCCCCCTCGGCCAAGAAACTTGAAAGGAAAGCCGATGATCGAGACCACGTTCACCCCTTGGGCCTCGCTTGGCGGTGGCGTCCTGATTGGCGTCGCCTCGACCCTTCTGATGCTGATGCTTGGCCGCGTGATGGGCGCGACCGGTATTCTGGCAGGGGTGTTCAGCCCCGCTTCGCGCGATGATTTCGCATGGCGCGCCACCCTTCTGGCCGGCATGGTCAGCGGCCCCGCGCTGATCTGGCTGGTGTCGGGCGAAATGCCCGCCGTCGAGGTGCCGATCTCGACCGCCGCGATGATCATCGGCGGCCTGATCGTGGGCGCAGGCGTCACCTATGGCGCAGGTTGCACCTCGGGCCATGGGGTCTGCGGCATGGCCCGCCTGAGCCCCCGGTCGATCGCTGCGACGCTGACCTTCATGACGACCACCTTCATCACCGTCTTCATCATTCGCCACGTGATCGGAGGCTGATCCATGAAACTGCTTGCAACCTATTTCATCGGTCTGACCTTCGGCGTCGGCATCTCGATTTCCGGTATGGCCAACCCGGCCAAGGTTCTGAACTTTTTCGACATCGCGGGGACTTGGGACCCGTCGTTGATCTTCGTGATGGGCGGCGCCCTGATCACGACCTTCATCGGCTACAAGCTGGTGTTCGGACGCAACGCCCCGGTCTTCGACGGCACGTTCCATGTGCCCACCAACCGCACGCTCGACGCGAAACTGATCGGCGGTTCGGCGGTGTTCGGGATCGGCTGGGGGATCTCGGGCTTCTGCCCGGGCGGTGCCCTGCCCGCGCTGGGAACCGGCCGCTGGGAGGTTTTCGTTTTCACCTTTGCCATGCTGGGCGGCATCTTTCTGGCCCGCATGATCCAAACCCGGATGCCGCGCCTGCGGCGCCCCTCTTTGACCTGACAAGACCAAAGGAGTTGACTCCATGACCGACTATCCAATTGACATGACCGTCAAGCCCGACGTGCAGGCCTTCTTCGACGAGGCGACCAACACGATCAGCTATATCGTGAAGGACCCGACCTCGAATTCCTGCGCCATCGTCGACAGCGTGATGGACATTGATTACGCCGCTGGGCGGATCACCTTCGACCATGCCGATGAACTGATCCGGCAGGTCGAAAGCCAAGGCCTGAAGCTGGAATGGATCATCGAGACCCATGTCCATGCCGACCACCTGAGCGCGGCCCCCTACATCCAGGAACGCCTTGGCGGGAAGATCGGTGTGGGGTCGAAGATCACCGTGGTTCAGGACGTGTTCGGCAAGGTCTTCAACGAAGGCACCGAATTCCAACGCGACGGGTCCCAATTCGATGCGCTGTTTGAAGACGGCGACACCTACATGGTTGGCAACATGAAGGTGTTTACCATGTATACGCCGGGCCACACCCCCGCCTGCATGGTGCATGTGATGGGGGACGCGGCCTTTGTCGGCGACACGCTGTTCATGCCCGATGGCGGCTCGGCGCGGTGCGACTTCCCCGGTGGCAGCGCCGAAACCCTGTACGACTCGATCATGAAAGTGCTGGCGCTGCCGGACGAAACCCGCCTGTTCATGTGCCACGACTATGGCCCCAATGGGCGCGACATTCAGTGGGAAACCACCGTCGCCGAGGAAAAGGCCCACAACATCCATGTCGGCGGCGGCAAGACGAAGGAAGAATTCGTCAAGTTCCGCACCGAACGCGATGCCCAGTTGGCCATGCCGAAACTGATCATTCCCTCGCTGCAAGTGAACATGCGCGCGGGCGAAATCCCCACTGACAAGGACGGTCGGCCGATGCTGAAAGTCCCCGTGAACGGTCTGTAAGGAGGCCCGATATCATGTCTGCAACCCATCTTTCCCCCGACTTCGCCGTCGCCCCGCAAATCCAGCCCAGCGACATGGCGGCGCTGGCGGCGCAGGGCGTGCGGTCGGTGATCTGCAACCGTCCCGATCACGAGGACGAAGGCCAGCCGACCTATGCGGAAATCGCAGCGGCGGCCCGGGCCGCCGGGATGGCCGTGCGCCATATCCCGGTGGTGCCCGGCCAGATGACCCAAGGCGATATCGCCGCCTTTGGGACCGCGCTGGACGAATTGCCCAAGCCGATCCTTGCCTACTGCCGCAGCGGCAACCGCGCCGCGATGCTGTTTGCCGCTCAGGTTCCGACCGCCCCGCTCGGTGCCTGATCCCCTTCGCCCCCTCTAGCCCCTCAGGTTTCAAATGCTCACGTCCCTCCAGCGGTATGTCCCGGTCCTTGACTGGGGCCGCCGCTACAACCGCGCTGCCTTTTCCAACGATCTGATCGCGGCGGTCATCGTCACGATCATGCTGATCCCGCAATCGCTGGCCTATGCCCTGTTGGCCGGCTTGCCGCCCGAGGCGGGGATCTATGCGTCGATCGTACCGATCATGCTGTATGCCATCTTCGGCACCAGCCGGGCCTTGGCGGTGGGACCGGTGGCGGTGGTGTCGCTGCTGACGGCCTCGGCCCTGAGTGAGGTGGCCCAGCAAGGCACGGCGGGCTACGCGGTGGCGGCGCTGACGCTGGCCTTCCTGTCGGGCGGGTTCCTGATGTTGATGGGGGTGCTGCGTCTGGGGTTCTTGGCGAACTTCCTCAGCCATCCGGTGATTGCCGGGTTCATCGCCGCCTCGGGCATTCTGATCGCGGCCAGCCAGTTGCGCCATCTTCTGGGGGTCGAGGCGCATGGCCACACCCTGCCCGAGATCCTGCTGTCACTGTTTGCGCATCTCGATCAGATCAATCCGATCACCTTGGTCTTGGGGGCGGCGGCAACGGGCTTCCTGTTCTGGGTGCGGCGCGGCCTGCGGCCCGCGCTGAAACGCCTGGGCGTGCCGGATCGCCCGGCCGATATCCTGACCAAAGCCGGACCCGTGGCGGCCGTGGCCGCGACGACGCTGGCGGTGTGGGGCTTCGGTCTGGCGGATCGCGGGGTGCAGATCGTGGGATCGGTCCCGCAAAGCCTGCCGCCTTTGACCCTGCCCGGCTTTGCGCCTGACCTTCTGCGCGCGCTGATCGTGCCCGCGATCCTGATCTCGATCATCGGGTTCGTCGAAAGCGTGTCGGTCGCGCAAACCCTTGCCGCCAAGAAACGCCAGCGCATCGACCCCGACCAAGAGCTGATCGGTCTGGGGGCCGCCAATCTGGGCGCGGCCTTCACGGGCGGTTACCCGGTGACCGGGGGCTTTGCCCGGTCGGTCGTGAACTATGACGCCGGGGCCGAAACCCCTGCCGCAGGGGCGTTTACCGCCGTGGGGCTGGCCATCGCAGCGGTCGCGCTGACACCGCTGGTCTATTACCTGCCCAACGCGACACTGGCCGCCACGATCATCGTCGCGGTGCTTGGCCTGGTGGACCTTGGCATTTTGCGCAAGACCTGGGGCTATGCGCGGGCCGATTTCATCGCCGTGGCCGCGACCATCGCCCTGACGCTGGGTCTGGGGGTCGAGGTGGGCGTGGCGTCGGGCGTGGCGATTTCGGTCTTGCTGCATCTTTACAAGACCTCGCGCCCGCATGTAGCGGAAATCGGCTTGGTTCCCGACACCCAGCATTTCCGCAACATTCATCGTCATACCGTCGAAACCGATCCGGCTGTGGTGTCGTTGCGGGTGGATGAAAGCCTGTATTTCGTGAACGGGCGGTTTCTGGAAGACCTGATCCAGAAGCGCGTGACCGAGGGCTGCGGGGTGCGGGACGTGGTGCTGATGTGTTCGGCGGTGAACGAGATCGACTTTTCCGCGCTGGAAAGTCTGGAGGCGATCAATCACCGTTTGCGCGACATGGGCATCGGCTTCCATCTGTCCGAGGTCAAAGGCCCGGTGATGGATCGGCTGAAGCGGTCGCACCTGCTGGACGAGCTGAACGGCAAGGTGTTCCTGTCGCAGTTCGACGCGTGGCAAAGCCTGACACGGGGCTCGGGCTCCGGCCCTCAGGTGGCGTAACGGGTTGTGCCGCGCCGGTGCACATCGACCGGTTCATTCAGGATGATCGCATTATGCGCCCGCTGGTCACAATTGGCCCGCGGGCAGATGCGGCAGTTGATCCCGACCTCGGCAAAGCTTTCGGCGGTGATGGTCATGTCTTCGGCATAGCCGATGGCGTCCATGTGTTCGAGGCTGCACCCCATCGCGATCGCCAACCGCTTGTCTTGGGTATAGCGGGTGAAACGGGGGCGATCCACGGTGCGGGCAAAGACAAAGAAGCGGGACCCGTCCGGCATTTCGACCAGTTGGCGCACGATATTGTCGGGGCTGCGAAAGCTGGTGTGAATGTCCAGCCGGGGACAGGCCCCGCCATATTCGGCCAGTTGAAACCCGGTCGAGTTGAACCGTTTGGTGACGTTTCCGGCCTTGTCGATACGGAGAAAGAAGAACGGCACCCCTTCGGCCCCGGGACGCTGCAAGGTGGTGGCGCGGTGGCAGGCCTGTTCGAAGCTGACGCCAAAGCGCAAGGCTAGGTGTTCGAAGTCGTATTTGCAGGCCAAGGCTTCTTCCAGAAAGGGACCATAGGGCATCAGGACGGCGGCGGCGAAGTAATTGGCCAATTCCACCCGGCATCGGTTCAGCCCCGCCGGTTCGTCGATGTTCAGCCGTGCAAGCAGGCCGTCGATCACGTCCTTCTGTTCGATCAGGCCTGTGGTGTGGGCCAGTTGGAAAGCCCGGTTGGGGTGATCCAGCCCTTCGGACAGGCGGACTTCGCGCGCTTCGGGGTCGTATTCGCGCAAGGTGTCGGGCATGTCCGCCACCGGGACGATCCGCGTGCTGAGCCCCAGCTTGAATTTCATGCGCCGCTTCAGGGCGACATAGATATCGTCGCGGTCAAAGGTCTTGTCCCCCCAGAACTGCGCGGCGGCGTCTTCCAGTTCGGGAAAATGGTTCCGGTTGTCGCGGAAAAAGTCATGCACGACCGCCTCGGGAGAGGCGGCAAGGATGTTCAGGTCCGACTCGCCCGCATTCGACAAGACCAGCAACTGGTCGGTGGCCGCGCGATACGCCTGATAGAGGTGCAGAAAGCTTTGCGCGACATCGGGCGCATGGGACAGAAGCGCCCGCAGTTGCGGCAAGTCCGGGCTGTTTTCTTCAAACAGGGGATCCTGAAAGGCCGAGCGAAGCGCCGACAAGGTCGCGGTGTCGTCTTCTTCGGCGATCTCGCGCCAATCGACGCCATAGGCTTCGAAAAGGCGCAACAACACCGGCACGGAGACGCTGCGTTCGTTCTTTTCCAGCATGTTCACATAGGAACTGCTGATGCCCAGCGCCTTGGCCATCTGCGCTTGGGTCTGGTTGGCGTCGCTGCGCAAACGGCGCAACCGGGGTCCGATGAAGATTTTCATGCACAAGACGTATCACAGAATTCACAACTTCACAATTTTTGTGGTTTGTGAATTTTCGCCCTCACAGCAGGACCCGGTTGCTTTTGCAGCATCGCACGACAGCGCGTTAGCCCTTGGTCAAACAGGAGGACGCATCGTGCAAATCGGTCAATCTCATCTCTTCATTCCCGGCCCCACCAATGTTCCCGAAGTCGTGCGCCAAGCCATGAACGTGCCCATGCAGGACATGCGGGCGCCGGATTTCGGCGACCTGACCTTGGGCTTGTTCCAAGGCATGAAGGACGTCTTGCGCACCAAGACGGGCGAGGTGATGTTCTTCCCCGGTTCCGGCTCGGGCGCGTGGGAAGCGGCGATCACCAACACGCTGAACCCCGGCGACAAGGTCCTGATGGCGCGCTATGGCCAATTCTCGACCCTGTGGGTGGAAATGGCCCAGCGGCTGGGTCTGGAGGTCGAGGTGATCGACGTGCCTTGGGGCGCGGGCGCCCCGATCCGCGAATTTTCGGCGCGGTTGGGCCGCGACACGAAAGACGAAATCAAGGCGGTTTTCCTGACCCATAATGAAACGGCGACGGGCGTCACCTCGGACGTGGCCGCGCTGCGCCGGGCCTTGGACGAAAACTTCCACGATGCGCTGTTGTTCGTGGATGGCGTGTCCTCTGTCGGATCGCTGGAATTCCGGATGGATGACTGGGAGGTCGATCTGATCGTCACGGGCAGCCAGAAGGGCCTGATGCTGCCCGCCGGGCTGGGCATTCTTGGGGTCAGCCAGAAAGCGCTGGCCGCATCGAAGACGTCAACCATGCGCCGGGCCTATTTCGAATTCGCCGATATGCTGAAGATGAACGCGGACGGCTATTTTCCCTATACCCCGCCGACGCAATTGTTCCATGGGCTGCGCCGGTCGCTGGACCGGATCGCCGAAGAAGGTCTGGACAATGTCGTCGCCCGCCATGCCCGGCTGGCCGAAGGTGTCCGGCGCGGCATTGCCGCTTGGGGCCTGCCTTTGGTGGCGGAACACCCGTCGCTTTATTCCAACACCGTGTCGGCGATCCGTGTGCCGCCGCAGGTCGATGCGCGCGAGGTGCTGCGCATCGCCTACGAGGATTACAGCACCTCGTTCGGAAGCGGGCTTGGGCCCTTGGCGGGCAAAGCCTTCCGCATCGGCCATCTGGGCGATCTGAACGAGGCGATGTGCCTGACCGCCCTGTCGGTCGCGGAACTGGCGCTGCATCGCGCGGGCGTGCCCTTGCAGCTTGGGTCCGGTGTCGGCGCAGCACAGGGCTGGTTCGCCGAAAGCCTGATGCGCCAACCGATGTTGCACATCGCGGCGGAATAACCGCCGCCCCCAACGACCCCCCTTTTCTTGCCCTGATCGGAGAGCCCCATGTCCCACACCCTGCACCCCTTGCGCCAGCAGCGCCTGCAACGGTCCGAATTGGCCGTGCCCGCGTCCAACCCGTCGATGATCGACAAGGCGGCTGAAAGTGCTGCGGATTTCGTGTTCCTCGACCTCGAAGACGCGGTTGCGCCGCCTGAAAAGGTGCAGGCGCGCAAGAATGCCGTCCAAGCCCTGAACGACATCGACTGGGCCGCGAAGGGCAAGACCGTTTCGGTGCGGATCAACGGGCTGGATACCCAATACATGTATCGCGACGTGGTCGATATCATGGAACAGGCCGGGGACCGCGTGCACACGCTGCTGGTGCCCAAGGTGGGTGTGCCCGCCGACCTGTACATGGTCGAAGCGATGGTCAATCAGGCCGAGCAGGCGGGCGGGCTGACCACCCGCGTCGGGATCGAAGCCCTGATCGAAACCGCCTTGGGCATGGCCAATGTCGAAGCCATCGCGCAATTCGGGGGCCGCTTGGAGGCGCTGCATTTCGGCGTGGCCGATTATGCCGCCAGCATGCGGGCCCGCACGGTCAATATCGGCGGTCTGAACCCGGATTATCCGGGCGATCAATGGCATGCGTCCATCACCCGGATGGTGATCGCCTGCCGCGCCTATGGGTTGCGCGCCATTGACGGGCCCTTTGGCGATTTCAGCGACCCCGAGGGCTATATGGCCGGGGCGCGGCGCGCGGCGGCGCTGGGGTGCGAAGGCAAATGGGCCATTCATCCCAGCCAGATCGGCATGGCCAACGAGGTCTTCAGCCCGCCCGAGGCCGAGGTCAGCAAGGCCCAGCGCATTATCGAAGAATTGCGCCTTGCCGAAGCTGCCGGAAAAGGCGCGGCCAGCCTTGATGGCAAGATGATCGACGCGGCCAGCGAAAAGATGGCGCGCAACGTCATCGACACCGCGCAAGCCATCGCCGCCAAAGCCATCGCGGCCGAATAAGACCCCACGGGAGGAGAGACCATGGATATTCACGAACATCAGGCCAAGGACATCCTTGCCCGTTTCGGCGTGCCCGTGCCACGGGGCGGACTGGCGTTTTCGCCCGAACAGGCCGCGTTTCGATGCCGCGAACTGGGTGGCGGGCGTTGTGTCGTCAAGGCGCAGGTCCATTCCGGCGGGCGCGGCGAAGCCGGGGGCGTCAAGCTGTGCCAGACCGAAGCCGAGGTGCGCGCCTTTGCGGCCCAGATTCTGGGCACCCAACTGGTCACCAAGCAGACCGATGCGGCGGGCAAACGGGTGGATCGCGTGTGGGTCGAAGAGGCCTCGCAGATCGACCGCGAGCTTTACCTGGGCTTTGTGCTGGACCGGAAATCCGAACGGATCATGATCGTCGCTTCCGGCCATGGCGGGATGGAGATCGAGGATCTGGCCGAAGAAGACCCCGACAGCCTGATCCGCATGGTCATCGACCCGGCGGTCGGGCTGGCCCCCTATCAAGCGCGCGAACTCGCGTTCCAGCTGGGCCTGCAAGGCGCGCAGATCGGACAGATGGTGACCGTGCTGAACGCCTGTTACCGGGCCTATCGCGATCTGGATGCCATGATGGTGGAAATCAACCCGCTGGTGGTCTGCAAGGACACCACGCTGGTCGCGCTGGACGCCAAGATGTCGTTTGACACCAACGCCTTGTTCCGCCGCCCTGACGTGGCTGCGCTGCGCGATCCGGGACAGGAAGACCCGCGCGAAAGCTATGCCGCCGATCATGGGCTGGCCTATGTCGGTTTGGACGGCGATATCGGCTGCATCATCAATGGCGCGGGCCTTGCGATGGCGTCGATGGACATGATCCAACTGGCCGGGGGCGCGCCTGCGAACTTTCTCGATATCGGGGGCGGGGCCAGTCCCGAACGGGTATGCCGCGCGTTCCGCACGGTTCTGTCGGACCAGAATGTCCGGGTGATCCTTGTGAACATCTTTGCCGGGATCAACCGCTGCGACTGGATCGCGAACGGGGTCATCAAGGCCTATCAGGATGTGGGCATCACGGTGCCTGTCGTTGTCCGCCTGTCGGGCACCAATGTGGAAGCTGGCCGCAAGATCATCGCCGAAAGCGGCTTGCCGATCCTCAGCGCCAATACCTTGGCAGAAGCTGCCGAAGCCGCCGTGGCGGCCCGCAGCCAGCCCCTTGCAGCCCAGTAGGAGACCCCCAATGGCAATTCTGATCGACGAGACAACGCGCGTTGTGGTGCAGGGCCTTTCGGGGCGGATCGGGCAATTCCACGCCCAGGAAATGATCGAATACGGCACCAAGGTCGTGGCCGGGGTCACCCCCGGCAAAGGCGGCACAACCGTGCTGAACCGCCCTGTCTTCAACACGATGCGCGAGGCGGTCGCCGCAACCGGGGCCGAGGCCAGCTTGCTGTTTGTGCCCCCCGCCGGGGCTGCGGATGCGATGATGGAAGCCGCCGAAGCGGGCATTCGCACCGCCGTCTGCGTGACCGATGGCATACCCGCCCAAGACATGATGCGGGTCAAACGCTTCCTGCGCCGCTTCCCGCGCGAACGAAAGATGCGGCTGATCGGGCCGAATTGCGCGGGCATCATCAGCCCCGGCAAGGGCTTCATGGGCATCATGCCGCCGCATATCTACATGCCGGGGCGGGTTGGGATCGTCGGGCGGTCGGGCACCTTGGGCTATGAGGCCGCCAGCCAGATGCAGGCCCTTGGCATCGGGGTGTCCTCCTCGATCGGGATCGGGGGCGATCCGATCAACGGGTCGTCCTTCCGCGACATCCTTGAGATGTTCGAAGCCGATCCGGACACGGACGCGGTGATGATGATCGGCGAAATCGGCGGCCCGCAGGAAGCCGAAGCCGCCGCCTATGTGCGCGATCACATGACCAAGCCCGTGGCAGCCTATATCGCCGGTCTGGCAGCCCCCAAGGGGCGGCAGATGGGCCATGCGGGCGCGATCATTTCCGCCTTTGGCGAGAGCGCGCAGGAAAAAGTGGCGCTTCTCAGTGCCTGCGGCATCGAAGTGGCCCCAAATCCGTCGGCCATGGGCGAAACCGTGGCGCGCATCCTCGCCCCGACCCTGCAA
This sequence comes from uncultured Dinoroseobacter sp., assembly GCA_964539755.1. Classification (GTDB taxonomy): domain Bacteria; phylum Pseudomonadota; class Alphaproteobacteria; order Rhodobacterales; family Rhodobacteraceae; genus Dinoroseobacter. The sequence continues at coordinate 16,736 of CAZIKH010000021.1, forward strand.
GCGGCCTAGGTTCCCCATGGACGGAAGCCACATGACAGGAGGGGGCATGGCACAGGTATCCCAAGACGGGGACTTGTCAGCCTGGATCGGGCGGCAGGAAACGGTGCTGGGCTGCGTGCCCCCCACGGTGGCGCACACCATTCACGCGACCTTGGCGCGCCCCGGCTTGGCCTGCCCGGGCCCGGGTGCGCCGCTGCCCGCGCTGTGGCATTGGTACGCCTTTCCCCCAGCCGTCGGAATGGACGCGCTGGGGGAAGACGGGCATCCGGCCTTGGGGGGCTTTCTGCCACCCGTCCCCTATGAGCGGCGCATGTGGGCCAGCGGCAGTCTGGAATTTCTTGCGGACCTGACGATCGGCGAAGAGATCGAGAAACGGTCCACCATCACAAGCGTCGAAGAAAAGACCGGCTCGACCGGCGGGATGGTGTTCGTGACCGTCGCGCATGAGCTGTTCGGTGCGGCGGGGCTGGCCGTGCGGGAAACACAGTCCATCGTCTATCTGCCCATCGCGCCAGACTTCACACCGCCCCCCAAGAAACCGGGTCCGACCGAAGGGCTGGTGATCGACAGGCCGCAAAAGGTCTCGACCGCGCTGCTGTTTCGCTATTCGGCGATTACGTTCAATGCGCACCGCATTCATTTTGACCTGCCCTATGCGCGCGAGGTCGAACATTATCCGGGCCTTGTCGTGCATGGCCCGCTGCAAGCCAACCTGCTGATGGCGGAAGCCACTGCCTGGAAAGGCCGCCGCCCGGATCGGTTCCGGTTCCGGGGCGTTCATCCGATGTTTCACGACAGCGACCTGCACCTGCGCGCCACGCGGGCCGAAGGGGCGGGTCTATCGCTGTGCACCGTGGCCGATGCCGGACATATCGGCACCACCGCCACCGCAGACTGGGAGGATTAGAATGACGGGTATCCTGAGCGGAATGCGCGTGGTCGAAGGATCGGCCTTTGTGGCTGTGCCCCTGGCGGGCATGACCTTGGCGCAGATGGGGGCGGATGTGATCCGGTTTGACCGTCTGCAAGGCGGCTTGGATGCGGGACGCTGGCCGCTGGCCCCGTCGGGTCAAAGCCTGTTCTGGGCCGGGTTGAACAAGGGCAAACGGTCCATCGCCGTGGATATGAGCCATCCCGAAGGCCGCGACCTGATCACCCGCACGATCACCGCACCGGGCAAGGATGCCGGCATATTCCTGACCAACCTGCGGGTGCGCGGCTGGATGGATTACGAAACCCTGAGCCAGCATCGCGAAGACCTGATCATGGTCACCCTGATGGGCGACCGCCATGGACACCCGCAGGTCGATTACACCGTGAACCCTGCCTTGGGCATCCCCGACATCACGGGACCCGAAGGGCATGACGCCCCCGTGGCCAACGCCCTGCCCGCTTGGGACCTGATGGCCGGGCATATGTGCGTCTCCTCGGTTCTGGCGGCGGAACGGCATCGTTTGCGCACGGGCGAAGGCCAAGATGTGACGCTGGCCCTGAAGGACATTGCAGCGGCGACCTTGGGGCACCTTGGCATGATCGGCGATGCGGTCCTGAACAGCACCGAGCGACAGAAATCCGGCAATGCCCTTTATGGGGCCTACGGGCAGGATTTCCTGACCGCCGATGGACGCCGGATCATGGTGATCGGCCTGACCGACCGGCAATGGCGCGGCTTGGTCAAGGCCACCGACACCGAAGCCGCCATGGCCGCGCTGGCCAAACGCACCGGGCGCGACCTGATGGAGGAAGGCGTGCGCTGGGAATTGCGGGCACAGATCACCGACATTCTGAAACCGTGGTTTGCCGCGCGGCCAGCCGCCGTGATCGCCGCGCAATTCGAGGCCGCCAAGCTGACATGGTCGGAATTCCGCACCGTGCGGGAAGCGGTCGCGCAAGACCCGGACCTTAGCCCGGCCAATCCGATATTCTCGGAGGTTCTGCAACCGGGTCTGGGGCGGTTCCCGGTGCCTGGACATGCGGCCAGCTTTTCGGCGCTGGACCGGGACCCGCCGCGCCCTGCCCCGGCGCTGGGGGCCCATACCGAAGAAATCCTTGGCGATGTGATCGGTCTGGATGACACGGAAATCGCGGGTCTTTTTGATCGCGGGATCGTGGCGCAAGCCCGTGGGCGGGATATCGGGGCTGCGGCCTA